>NZ_PJBY01000110.1:0-333180 GCF_002836005.1 Psychrobacter sp. Sarcosine-3u-12 | reverse complement strand
AACTATCTGTGCGAGCAGTTACGCTCGCCTGAATTGGTGGTTGCGTAAGTCCTACTATTATAGTACGGTGTTGAATACCATCGTCGCTAAGGGTGAGTCCGTGCTGGTATATCTTGATAAAACCAGTGGAAAAAAGAAAAATATCGATGACACCAAAAAAGCCGCGATTACTGCTTTTGAAAGTTTTAACTAAAATAGGCTGCATGGGTTTTACACAAAAAGGTGGCGCTGATAGTTATGGTATTAAAAGCACGGTAGCAGCAGAGATTTTAATGAATTTAAATTAACTTAAATGGATTTTCAAACAACACAAGGAATGTGTAGATTATGCTTTATATCAAAAAGTTGTCTTTTGGTTTGGCTGTTCTTGGAGCATGCGTACAGGCACAAGCGATAGATCTTGTCACTAATGGAGATACTACTTTAAGTATCGGTGGTTATGTTAAAGCGGAAGGCATATTTTATTCTCCCGATGAAGGGGAGTCTGAGTTCAAAGGAAGTGGACGACAATCTCGGATTAATGTTAAAACCACAAAGAATGTAGAGGATAAAAAATTAACGGGTTTTATTGAAGGCGACTTTTATGGTAATGCCGCAAATGGTGGTTCAGACTTGCGGCTCCGCCATGCTTATGTTCAGGTCGATGATTTGACCGTCGGTAAGACGTGGAATGGTCAGTTCTTAGCGGTCTACCCACTTTTGACTGATCAGCTTGACTTTCGGGGCACGGGATTGGGCACCATCTCTGGTGGTGGCGCTGATATTCGTCCAGATTTGACGGTGCACTACACTCATAAAGGGTTTCGTTTTACCGCTCAAGACCCTGTTTATGATGAAGCCAATCTGCCTGATATGGTAGTTAGCTACAAGAATAATATATCTGATCTTAGCTATAATGTGGCGGTCACTGCTCGTGAGGCCAAAAATGGAGACGATTCGGATGTAGGCGTCGGTGCTTCTTTGGCTGGTAAACTAAAACTGGGCAATGACTCGCTACATGCGAGCGTATATAACGGTAAAGGGATGGGCGTCTATTCTACCGTCTGTGTTGGAAGAGCCCTTGGCACGACGGGCGATTTAGATTGTGATGCGGAAGACGGTAAGCTTGTCTCGCAAACGGGCTACACGGTCGGTTACAGGCACAAGTTCACAGAGAAACTGATGAGCAACATGCGCTATGGTGAAATTATGGTGGATGATGAGGCAGATACTTCTGTAAATGTAAAAAGTATCAACCTTGTCTATGAGTATCTACCAGATCTAGACATTGGTATTGAGTGGCGGGATCGTAGCGACAAAACGCTGTCACAGGTAAAAAAAGGTCAGCAAGTTGAAATAATGGCCAAATACGAATTCTAAGCTGAATATAGTCAATCATGTATAAATCCGATACGGTCTCAGGCGCTTAGTCGACTATTTATCGTACTTTCACTTACCTTCTTTGTATTCGGATTAGGTTCAACATACCTTCTGGTTAAAGTTCTTTTGGTTAGGGGCTGTATAGAATTCAAATCAGCGGCAGCCAGATAAAAACACAAGCGAGAATTACGGCAGCCTCATAGCTGGCTTTAAGTTTATCATAGCGTGTAGCAATGCCTCTGAAGTGTTTTAACCTAGCAAAGGCGTTTTCTACTAAATGGCGACAGCGATATAAGTACCAATCTAGCGTATCGTTGTTGCTTTTAGAGTTAGACTTAACGGGTATTACTGACTCAGCACAATGCTCAAAGATACACTCTCTTATGTCGCTACTGTCATAGCCTCTATCTGCTACGACCGCCTTAGTCTCTTTTTTGATGGTACTTTTAATTAAAGCGTTGGCCATTTTAGAATCATGTACTTGGCCTCCTGTCAGCGCCACATGAACAGGGTTACCACAAGCATCAACTATGAGATGTAACTTGCTGCTATTGCCAGCAACGCTAGTGCCGATGGCTTCATCACGACAACTGGCAGCGCCTGTACTGTGCTGATGTGCTTTTACCACGCTACCATCTATAAATAACCATTCACTATCGTAGTCTGCTGTCATTATGGACATCAGTTGTTGCCATTTACCCGTTTTACGCCAATAGCGGTATTGATGATATACGGTAGACCACTTGCCAAAGCAGGATGGTAAGTCGCGCCATGGACAGCCAACACGTATGCGGTACAACATCGCTTCGACGGTTCGTCTTAGATTGGGCTTGTTATATATGTTAATTTGTCGCAATATATCAGACAGCTTTTGCCATTGTTCCTCAGTGAGCATGGTACGAGCCATAAGTGACGCCTTTTCTCTTTGTTGTGGTAAACAAGAGTGTAAGGCGTTGCTTATTTTTTTCAACTATTCCCCAATTCTATACAGCCCCTAGTCATTGCTTATTTGGTTGTTAAGAGATTGTAAGCAATGACACCGTTTTTAAGAAAGTCTCAGTTTGGCAAAGGCTTATAAGTGTCGTCTTTCTTGTATCACAATTATAGTAAACCAATTCTATCTATAGTCTCGTTAGCGTCATTCAAAAGTTCTGGCCCATTCAGCCCATGCTACATTTATGTCGACTCAGTCTTGACGCCAATACACTTTCACAACGACTTCTGCACGGCTGAGCTCAAATCTCTCTCTTAACATAGGTCGCAGCGCCTTCACCGTGCTAGCCTCTAGTGCGCCCCAAACCTTATCAATTTGCAATGGATGTTCAGTCAAATAATCGCTTAGCTTACTATCGATTAACGTGGCTAAACTCTGCTCTGAGTTTATTGAACCGATTACGATAGGTAGTACGGTAAAGTTTCCGTCAATACTGCCTTTGACATCGTGATTTATTTTTATATCATCAAAATAGCTTTGATCGGCTGCGTCTTGCGTGACACACACAATCAATGGTGGCTTAGGATTGTCCCAAAGCTCTAGCAAACGTGCCGCTGTTGGCATCGAAGTCTCATCGACGATCAGTAGCGCTTGGCCATCGCGCAAATGCTCAACCTTCTCTGGAAACTCCCTTTTAGTGATAACCGTATCACCTGCCTGCAAGGCTGTCGCCCAATTCCCGCCCGGGGTATTCCCATGGACAAAGACATCGACCCATGCTTGCAGACCATCAGAGTTTTGCCATGCTTTTCTTAGGGTGTAATAACAATGTGGACGAGCGGGGTGCGAGCTGTCTTTTATACCGCTATTTATATGATTGCTAGCAATGACGTTGTGTTCTAAATCAAACAAATACGCATAACCGGCCTCATTCATGGGTATCGAGGTTGGGTTGGTATTTGATGGGTCGTTTTCACTTAATGCCGGAAGGCTTAATGCTGGCACGTCTAATGTAAGACGCAGCATATTTTTGCTGACTCTGTAGCTGTCCTGAACTATAAAGGTTTGCTTGGTCAATTTGATACTTTTTTTACCCAGCTTTTTATCCGCTCTTTGTTTGAGCAAAATATATTGGGTTTGTAACTCATCAGGCTCTGTAATGGGGGTTGCAAACCCAATAAAAAAAGTCTGATCATAAAGAGTTTTATTTTGAGAGTCGGTAGGCTGTTGTTCTTGATTTTTGGGCTGTACTTGTACCTCGATACCCTCAGAGTAGATAGCGGTTAACTGCACGTCTATGTTATTAAGCTCGTTTAAAGACAACGAGGTAAACACTCCGAGAAACCCAAGTAGCTCATCAAAATGCTCTTCATTGAGATGAGCAATAATGTTCGTTATTTCAGGGTCATTTATCAAGGTGTAGGGGCGTACTTGGTTAGGCGTGCTTTTGTTCGCAGCTAAAAGGGCGTCGGTCATATTAATACTCACAAGCAACAGTGAATTGAGGAACAAGATTATTTATTTTTTGGTAATGATAATTGTTTTTATTATCATTTGCGAGTAAAATCGATTTTTATTGTCATATCAAGTTACCGACAACGATTTCTATTGACCATTAATTTTATTAACCGTGAGTGCCTATATGCTACGTGCAAATCAACTGACTATTAGTCGTCAAGGGAATACTTTACTAGACAATGTGAGCTGTGAGATTGCCAGCAATCAATTGGTCGCCCTAGTAGGGCATAACGGCTCGGGCAAATCGACCTTGATTAAAGCTTTGGCAGGCGAGATGAGCAGTAGTAGCGGTAGCATCACTTTGGATGAGCGATCTATTAGCGATTACGGTAGTAAAGAGCTGGCGCGGCAAATGGCTTATTTGCCGCAGCAACTGCCTGAAGCGGCTGGATTTACGGTACGTGAGCTGATCATGCTAGGGCGTTATCCACATCAAAAATGGCTGCAAAAGCCAACCCAAATGGATAAAGAAAAAGTCGCGCAAGCGCTGAGAGTGACTCAAACAGAAGCGTTCGCTGACCGTATTACCGCGACTCTCTCAGGCGGCGAGCGCGCCCGAGTGTGGCTGGCGATGTGTCTGGCGCAAGATACCAGATATCTGTTACTCGATGAGCCACTGGCTGCCCTTGACATACATTATCAAATCGAGGTTATTCAGCTTATTCGTCGCTTAGTCGATGAGCAAGGTTTGAGTGTGGTCATCATTGTGCATGATATTAATTTGGCCGCGCAGTATGCAGATCGAATCATTGCGCTAAAGAACGGTCACGTTTGTCATAACGGTGATGTGTCCAGCACCATGCAACCCAAAATATTGCACGATATATTCAATATCGATATGCAGTTACTTAGCCATCCAGTCACTGGTCAGCCCGTCGCAGTGGCGTAGTGCTCGGTATTTGCTTTTTTTATTCTTTCTTCTTAACTCGCCTACAAAGATATGCTTCTATGCGTCCTGTTTTTTATAAATATAAATCGTCCAAACCGTCAACCGTTTTGCCACTAACAACCCTAAAATGGTTAACCGTTTCAGTATGTTTAGTCTTAACGGCTTGTAATAATACAACGACCGCACAAAGCGCTGACCAGCTTGATGAGTCACATTCTAAAAATGCTGCAAAAGCAGACAATCATACTGGCGAAACCAACCACACTAACGACACCATTAATATTGCCTCCCCTGACTGGGGCAATGCGGCGACCTTGACCGCTATGGGTCATCCACCGATTGCCACTGGCGATGTCAGAGTGTGGGACAGGTGGGTAGGTACGCCTACCTTGCCGAGCTCAATTATTGATTTGGGCATTCGCTATCAACCCAATGCAGAACTCATCGCCCAATTACCCGTTAATCTGGTGGTGGATAACTTCTTTTATAAGCATGCGCGCAACCTCTACGGGGACGTGCCTGCTGAATCTGTGATGTTTGCCGCCAAGGGGGAGACGGCAACGTGGGCTGACTATACCGAACCAACGCGAGAGCTAGGCATACTGATTGATAACCCTAAGATGGCTGAAGACTATATTGTAAAAAGTCAGAAAGACATACAGCTGGCCAGTCAGCAATTCCAGCAGCGCTATCCAAAAGCCAAGAAATTTGCAGTGGTACAGTTTGCGGATGCCAATAACATGCGTATGTATGTGGCAAACAGCTTATTTCAGCCTGCGTTAGAGCAGATGGGTAGAGAGCTTGTAGTATTGGGCAAGGGCAATCAGTGGGGGTTTGTGCCAATACGAATGGGAGATTTGGCGCAATTAGATGATGAGACTTGTCTATTAATTATCGATCCACTAAGCCCAATTACTAGAGCTGAAATTGATGACAGCTTAATTTGGCAGCGCCTGGATTATGGTAATACCCGCTGTGTGGGCGAGCTACCACCAGTATGGATTTATGGTGGGATGTCATCATTGGTTAGCCTAGCAAATAACTTGTCAGAAGTTTCATTAAAAGGCGGGGAAGTACTATGAGCGCCAACGCAGATACTCACAACAACCACAATAACCATATCAATAACTACGCCGACAGTTCTCATAACGACAGTGCTCATACGATGACATTAGCCTCTCAATCAGCAACGGTTTCAAAACCCTCATCAACGTCATCATTAAAACAGTCATCGCCGCCACCGAACCAACCCAAACCTCAAACTTCTCTATTTACCAATATATCTTGGCGACTGTGGGTCATGCTCATCGGATTAACGGCTCTATCATTATGGAGCAGTTGGGTACTGATAGATCAAGAATGGACGCGCCCATTCCGTGATTTGTTGATACCAAGCTCGCAATTGGACATTGCCAGTATGGCGATACAGCTGCATATCGTGGCGACCAGTGTGGTGGCGTTATTAGCTGGCGGGCTGTTAGGCGTGGTCAGTATCTTGCTACAGCAATTGGTAAAAAACCCTTTAGCATCCGATACGACGCTAGGGGTGGGCGTTGGTGCGCAGTTGGCTATGCTCATCGTCACGTTGTTTTTGCCGAGCTTGGCCATTTATGGTGGACTTTATGTGGCCTTTGTGGGGGCTATCATCAGTATGAGTCTAGTGTTTGCGTTATCAGCACCCAGTCGGTTTAACCCATTGATTTTGATACTGGCTGGTTTGGTGGTCAATATTTTGCTGGCAGCCGTGGCCAATGTATTGGTGTTGTTTTTCGCTGAGCGTAGTAATGGCATGCTGTCATGGGCGGCTGGGTTTTTGGCACAAAACAGCTGGCATACCAGTATCGCGCTAGTCATCACTGCTATTTTGATGGCGGTCGTATGTCTGCCACTATTGAAACCATTAACGCTAATGAGTCTAGATGACACGCAGGCCAAACGTTTGGGTGTGCCTATTAATGGGATTCGGGCACTGGTTGTATTGGTGGTCGCCGTTGTGACCGCTTTAGTGATTAGTGAAGTTGGTTTAATTGGTTTCATTGGTCTTGGTGCGGCAAGTTTGGTCAATGCGCTGGGCATCTCCGCGATTGGTAAGCGTTTGGCCACTGCCTTTGGGTTGGGGGCACTGCTGTTATTGTTGACCAGTAATGTCGCGTTACTGCTTGAGCCAATGCTCGATATGCAGATTCCAGCTGGTGCCATGACAGGTATCTTGGGTGCGCCGCTGATTATTTGGCTGATTTTGCGTCAGCGCCGCGCGCGGATAGAGACAGTGACGCCTATGCTTGCGGGTAAGCATACATCTATTGCCTTTTGGCGATGGGGCGTTGGTGTGATCGCTATCATCATGCTAGCTTGTCTTTTTGTACAAGACATCAATGGTTGGGGGCTCAGTACTGACTGGGCGCTCACTCAGCAATACCGCTTGCCTCGCAGTTTGAGTGCTGCAGCGACAGGCTTGATGTTGGCGGTCGCCGGTGTGCTACTGCAAACTTTAACGCGTAACCCTATGGCCAGTCCAGAGGTATTGGGTGTCAGTTCAGGCGCCGCACTTGGGGTTATTTTAGGGTTTTTATTACTGCCAAGTTTAGGGCTGTCCGCGGGAGCAGGGACGTTGCTGGTTTCAGGACTGTCAGGGGCGATGGCCGTGTTGCTATTGATTATTTGGCTGGCACGCAGGGTCAGCTCAGGTTATTTATTGTTAGTAGGTATAGGCATTGCCGCCATGATGGATGGGGTGATGCATATGGTCAAGCTCTCAGGAGATCCGCGTCTAGAAGCAATGCTCAGCTGGCTTTCAGGGACGACTTATAGCGCTCAGCCTAGTACAGTATGGTATCTCATTGGCATTGCCGCTATCTTATTTATACTCAGTCTATTGCTGATTAAGCCTTTACGTGTCCTTGGACTAGGTACAGGTGTGGCGCGTAATTTAGGTGTGGCAGTTACGCTAGTGACTTTATCGTTATTGGCATTAGTAGCAGCGCTTAGTACGGCTAGCACGCTTGCCGTTGGCCCGTTGAGTTTTATTGGTTTGATGGTGCCACATTTGGCGACTTCACTGGGAGCTGTGAAGCTTGAACGGCAATTGCCACTAGCTGCGCTTTTAGGGGCAGGGGTAATGGTGATAGCAGATTGGATTGGCCGTTACGTTATTTTTCCTTATGAGCTGCCTGCGGGCACGATTGCTGCCATTATCGGTGGTGGATATTTCTTATGGCTCATTCGTAAGGTGCCAGCCTCAGCAAATAGATAGCTCATGTCTGCAAGCATTGAATAGCCGACAATTTTGACTTCATTCAGCAGAGGCTTATCTAACCTTATTTGATCAGCATTTTGATAAGAATAACGATGCTAAATTTCAGCAAGATTGGATGACGTGCTCGTCAGGCTAGCCAAATAATAACTAGGAGCAAGTCATGCCGACCATCACCCAATTTTATGGTGCCGCTGCTTAATGAGCAACGCCCCTATAAATAAGGCATCTACCAATGAGTCGCCTATAAACGAAGCCTCGAATAGTAGTGGTAATGGCTTTACCGACAAACAGGTACAGCAGGTGTTACTGACACTACTGCTCGGCGGTACGGTGGTCAGCTTTAGTAATAGTGCGCTCAATCCAGCGATTCCTGTCTTTATGTCGGCGTTTGATGTCGATATCGTGATGGGGGGCTGGGTGTTAAATGCTTATGTCTTGGCCATGAGTGTAGGGCTAATGCTGAGTGGCTACTTAAACAAAAAGTTTCCGTTTAAGCATGTTTATTTGGCGGCAATTTTTGGATTTATGCTGGGCTCAGTCATTGGCATGCTGGCGTCTAGCATGAGCTTTGTCATCATTGCCAGAGCCATACAAGGACTGAGTGGCGGTCTGATTATCCCGCTGTCTATTGGTATGCTATATCAGATTTATCCGCAGAAACAGCACGGCAGAGTAATGGCGCTATGGGGCATTGTCATTATGATGTCGTTGGCGTTTGGCCCTTTGGTCGGTGCTTACTTGGTTGAGCAGTTTGCGTGGTGGACACTGTTTGCCATTACCTTGCCACTCAGTGCGGCGGTCATGGCGATGGTGTGGTGGTTAATACCTGATATGCGCTCACATGATAAAAAAAGCCCTTTCGATACCATTGGGTTTATCAGCTTACTCATTTGGCTATTGACCATGATGGTGTGGCTGAGTACGCTGAAGGTAGACTTCACTGGCGGGCTACTCAGCAGTGATGGCTTATTAAAGATAGCCACGTTGGGTTTATTATCTATTGGGTTTCTACTGTCCGCGATGGTTTGGTGGGCATATGAGCGGCGGCAGAAATATCCATTATTAAACGTGCGCTTGTTCAATAATAAAACCTATTTGCACAGTAATATCATCAGCATTAGCCAAACAGTCGGTTTGATGCTGTGTCTCTTGTTATTGCCCGTGGTGATACAAGATGTGATGGGCGAAAGTGCTTTATGGACAGGTATTGTCCTGATGGTCGCGACGCTCGTGGCCAGTATCACCACGCATTACGCTGGCAAGATGGTAGATAAGCAAGGTGCCCGAGGGATTGGCATCGTAGGAATTGCGATTAGTGCGCTGTCTACTTTGATGCTGGCATGGTGCTTGTATCAGCCTACGCTTTGGCTATTAATGCTAATTATGAGTGTGCGAGGTATTGGGGTAGGTTTGGCGTATCTGCCGACCACTACCGTTGGTTTTAGCAGCTTACCCAAAGACGCGGTCACTGAGGGAGCCGCCCTTAATAACATCAGTCGCCGTATCATCTCTACTATATTTATCACGCTGTCCACCCTTTATATAGGCAGTCGAAGTGCGCAGTTATTAGCAGCAGGTAGTAGTGACGGCATGGCAAGCTCGATTCAAGAAATACTGGTGGTCATCGCGGTGATTTTATTATTCACAATCCCTTCAGCGTGCAAATTACCACGATCCCCATAAACAAACACCCCGTATCGGGGTTTACTTTAACTTATCAAGACGGAAATATCATTGATTTTTGGCACTAGGCATTAATCGCCGCAGAACAGTGGGCATCATTAATCAATTGTCCTTTTCACCCACTGGATAAAAGTAAGTTAAGTTTCCCTGTGTTTGCACAGGGTATCAGCGCTGTGACTACCTTCAAGAGTAACCAAGTACAAGGCACACTAGCACCCGATATTTGCTATCGCTTCGGTGAGCAGGCAACGACGATTCATTCAGGCGACATTGCCATTATGGATAATGACGGCGTATTTATATTGTCTGTTGATGTAGCACAGCAGCTATTATCAGATTGTCAAAAGAAGCATAGAGAGGATGAGGCAAAATTTCAGCGGTTTTTTGAGGCCTATCGTAATAATGAGCTAGATAAGTTATTCAATAACTAATGAAAATATCAGAGGTTAAATAGTCAGCGATATCTAAAAACAGTACAAATAAGCGTTTACTAACAAGATGTAAATACATATAGAAATAAAAATGATTATCATTTACAATACGATTCACAAAGTTAGTACACACTGTATTATTAGCTAAATATTATTCATATCACTGTTTATTTATCCAACTAAGTGAAATAACCTAAGTGAAAAAATTATGAAACGCCATCATCAAGTTGCTCTATCCGTTCTTACCCTTTGTATCAGTCAACAACTATATGCAGAAACTAATATCGACGTTTCAACGACAGATACAGTCGAAAATTCAGCTGCTAGTGATGAGCCAAACGTGACTTTGGATGCCATTACGGTCACTGCTAACGCCAGAACAGGTACGGCGCTGGCACAAAAAATTAGCGAGATGCCTGCCGTCACGCAGGTAATTACCGAAAATGAGCTGCAGATGCAGGCGACAGGCAATCGTACTACTGGTGACATCTTGGCACAGCTGATTCCGAGCTTGGGTACCAGTAGTGGTTCGACCAGTAACTACGGCACCACCATGCATGGCCGTCCAGTACAGTTTTTGCTAAATGGTGTACCATTAAGCGGTTCACGCAGTCTTTCACGTGAGCTTAACAGTATTGATACGTCACAGCTTGAGCGGGTAGAGGTGCTTTCGGGTGCCACTAGTATCTATGGTGCTGGCGCGTCAGGTGGCCTGATTAACCTTGTGACCAAATCTTTGGTAGGATATGGACCTATCAGACAGACTAGAGTCGGTGTCAGTAGCAGTCGCGATTTTGACTCAGACTCATTGGGCTATCATGTAGGGCAGACATTGGGCTATGGCGGTGAGCGAGTCTACGGTCGCTTAGATGTGGATTACGATACTAAAGGCGGCAAGTTCGATAGTCATGACAATCGCATCAGCCCAGACGTCAATCAAACTGACCAACAAGATACCGAGGCTTTGAGTGTTAATGGTAGCTTAGGTATGGAGCTCACTGATAGCCAACGTCTTGATCTCGCCGTGACTTATTATAAAGATGAGCAGGACACCGACTATGGCCCAGACTATGGTAAGGGTTTAGGTGTATTATTTGGCGAGATACCCTCTCTAAAAGCTATTGACGGCGCCAACGTAGAAAACCAGCCTTATACCGAAAAAAGCTCCGTGAATTTAAATTATAGTGATGATGATTTTGCGGGTTCAGGTTCTAGCTTAAGTGTAACGGGCTACTACAGAAACGAAAAGGGTCGTTTTTATCCTTCAGGTAAAACTGCAGGAGACCAAGCAGCTGAAGTATGGCAGGCAAATGGCCTCACTGATGAAATTGCATTGAAAAAACTAAAGAGCGCTGCAACATTTGTCACTCAATCAGAAGCAGAGATTGAGGTAATGGGTCTGCGTGCAGCGATGCAAACTGAAACCGAAATCGCAGGCAAAAATACCCTATTTAGTTATGGTGTGGATGTCGAACGCGAAAACAGTGAGCAGACCTATTATGGTCAAGATCTAAACACGTTTATTGCTAGTAATGGTTTGAGCGCTCAAACCAACGGATTATCTTACAATGGCGGACCAGATACCACCATCGATAAATGGGGTGCTTTTGTCAATGCAGATGTTGACTTGACCGACAAGTGGCATACCAGTGCTGGTGTGCGTTACCAAAAATTGAAGTCAGAGACTGATACCTTTACGCCCATCTATGAGCAGCTGCTTGAAGAGTATTTTAATAGTGCTGCTATTAGCGGGACAAGTGCAGCTTATGGCATTGACTATCAAGCAGGCGACGTAGAAAAAGGCAACACCGACCATGACAAAGTACTTTTCAATCTTGGTACCAGCTATCAGATAACACCGAAAGATCAATTGTTTGCCAATTTTTCACAAGGTCTTGATACCGCAGATATACAGCGAGCACTGCGTGATGTGCGTGCCGGTTTCGTGGTTAATTCAGACAATGTTCAACCGATTGCAACCAATAACTATGAGTTTGGTTGGCAAGGAAAACACGGTGATACAGCGGCACGCTTGAGCGGTTTTTATAACGAATCAGACAAAACGGTACGCTTTACCAATGACTATACGGTAGAAGTGGTCGATACCGATGAGCGTGTCTACGGCGTAGAAGGCTCATTCAGTCACGATATTAATGAGCAATGGCAAGTGGGTGGCAGTGTCGCCTATACCCGTGGTCAGTACGACAAAGATGGCGATTGGTTGGAGCTCGATGCCGTGCGCTTGACGCCACTTAAAGGCACCGCATTTGCGCAATACAACTTTGATGAAGGCAGTAATGTACGTCTACAAGCGTTAGCAATTGGCGATGATGATAAAGCCTTTAAGGATCAACAGAAAGACCCTGATTCTAGCGCATTGCCAGTGACAGGTTATATGACACTAGACGTTTTGGGACAAGTAAAAATGCCAGTAGGCCGAGTAGACTATGGGGTTTATAACTTACTCAATAAGGATTATCTAACGGTCTATCATCAAACAACTTATGGCGACTTGAATCGTCTACCTGCCTCGGGCACAACTTACGGCTTGAGCTACACTGTAGATTATTAAAGAAGGGTACGATGACATGCCCTACAAATCCTTTACGTTATCTAAAAAGGATTTGATCTAAAGATTTGATATAAGAATTTAAGCCTACCCCCATCAGTTGGATGCAACTGATGGGGGTAATTTTATGGCGTACGCCCTAAATATTCCATTTTTTAATAACTGTATTCTACTTATTACACAACTGCCTCAACAGCGGTAAAAGATTTAATGCTAAAATCGCCAGTCATTATTACCCCAGCCGCTAGTGCCTGTGTAAATGGGCTAATCGCATCATCGATCAAATCATGTATTTGATACCGCGCGTACCAATATTATATTAATAGGAAGCTCTCATGATCGTTTGGCAAAAACCGAATGCATTCAGAATACTTTTTACTTTGCGCGGCTCTGTCATACCCCATATTTACCCCCAAGTTTTGCTGATTACCCTACTAAGTGCCATCATTTCAGCGGTTCAGCATTGGTTTCCAAGCTCTTTTTCCTCTTATGGTGCTGCGCCATTTACCTTGCTTGGTATCGCCTTATCGTTGTTTTTAGGCTTTCGTAACAATGCAAGCTACCAACGCTGGTGGGAAGGTCGGTGTTTATGGGGGCAACTGGTCTATGATGCTCGTAGCTTTACCCGCCAAGTCCTCTCTTTTATAGATGATGAAACTGAGACTGGACGCCACACACAGCAGTCTATGATTCATCTGACGATTGCTTTTACGCACGCACTGCGGCACAGGCTTCGCAAGACGTCTCCATGGGAGGATGTCGAGCGATTTGTAGAGCCGGAGCATCACATTAGTATGCGCCAAGCAGGCAATCTACCCGAGTATCTACTGCGCCTAATGGGTAAAAAGCTCGGATATAGTCGACGCCAGCAGCTATCATCAGATCTTATGATACAGAACATGGATGAGCGTGTGACCTCGATGACGATAGTATTGGCAGCTTGCGAGCGCATTCATAATACGCCTTTGCCATTTGCCTATACCTTACTCGTGCATCGTACCACCTATCTATATTGCTTTATGCTGCCTTTTGGCTTGGCAACATCTTTGGGCTGGGTCACTCCTTTGGTTTGCGGTGTCATTGCCTATACTTTTTTTGGTTTAGATGCACTCAATGAAGAAATTACCGATCCTTTTGGCGTTGCTGCCAATCACTTGCCCCTCACTGCTATATCCCGCACCATCGAAATCAATCTGCTCGAAGCATTGGGAGAGACGGAGCTTCCCCCTGAATTAATGTCTGAAGATGGTTATTTACAGTAAATTAGTTATTATCACTTAGATTGAGCACATGCCTTTGTTAAGCCTGTCATGCTATAAAATATCCAGCGTGACAGGCTTTCTTATATTTTGAGGCTGAGAAATGATTACTGTCTTTTAAATTTATTTAAGACTGAGCATATAAAAGAGAAGGGCTTAATCTCGATAAGTTGAGAAGATAATGATGGTTAATCTTTTGCGGATAACGTTTGAGAGCGATGTTTGGCAGTGATGCTTGAAAAAGCACGCTGAGGCAGCAAAGAAGAGGCGACATCTAAAGAAAAAATGTTATATTTAAGCTCATAAAGACACAGAGTCAGATGAGTTAACCAGACTGTTATTGTTTCAGCTTAAAGGTAAGCAGTCTCAAAAACGATGATAATAATGAAGGAAGGAAAAGTTATGCATATCACGGCAAATTTCGATGCGGGTAATATTGACGTTATTAACTTGGACAATAAAAACAATATTCAGTTGGCGATTCGTCCTGACGTTGGCGAAGAATTTTTTCAGTGGTTTAACTTTCGTCTATCAGGTGAAGTGGGCGAGCAGTATGTGCTGAATATTGTGAATGCAGGGCAGGCATCCTACCTTGCAGGCTGGGAGAATTACCAAGCGGTTGCCTCCTATGATCGGGAGTATTGGTTCCGTCTACCGACCTCTTATACAGATGGCAAGTTGACCATAACGGTAGAGCTTGAATGCGATACCATTCAAATTGCCTACTTTGCCCCGTACAGTTATGAGCGTCATCAAGACTTATTGGCAGCTGTACAAACGCATCCCTTGGTAACCTTAGAACATTTAGGCGAAACGCTGGATAAGCGCGATTTAACCTTAGTTAACATTAGCGATGGCAATAATGAGGTCAATAAACGCAACATTTGGATCACGGCGCGTCAGCATCCGGGCGAAACCATGGCTGAGTGGCTGGTTGAGGGACTATTATATAGCCTCTTAGACAGTGATAACGCTACTGCTAAATTATTATTAGAAAAAGCGAACGTCTATATTGTACCCAATATGAACCCTGATGGTAGTGTGCGTGGACATCTGCGTACCAACGCTATTGGGACGAACTTAAACCGTGAATGGTCCAATCCAAGCTTAGAAAAAAGCCCTGAAGTCTTTCATGTCATTAATAAAATGGAGACGACAGGCGTTGACCTATTTTATGATGTGCATGGTGATGAAGCTTTACCTTATGTATTCTTAGCGGGTTCGCAAGGCACACCAAGTTATAGTGACCGCCTTGCCCGTTTACGCGATAAATTCTCAGACATGTTAAAGATAGCCAGTGCTGATTTTCAGTCCGAAGTTGGCTATGACATTGATGCGCCAGGTACGGCCAACATGACTATCGCAACTCACTGGGTGGCGGAACGTTTTGACTGCCTTGCGAATACTTTAGAGATGCCATTTAAAGACAATGATAATTTACCTTTTGAGGATACAGGCTGGTCGCCAGAGCGTTCTGCTAAACTGGGTGAAGCGTCGCTAGTTGCTATGTTGGCGGTCGTTGATGATTTACGCTAGTGAATAGTTTGATATTATAGTTCGTTGAAAATAAAACGATTATATAAATTTAAACGCGCTACTGGTATAAATGTTACTTACGTGCTGCGTCCCCATAGGCTGCGCAACCTACATTTAAAGACAGCGTCCCAGTAGCGCTATGTTCTTTTTAGAGTATATCGACTATAGTTAAATATTTAGGTTAATTATTTAAAGCTTAATCCTTCCTTATTTAATATCTCTCATTTCTCTTCCGCTATTTTTAATTGGCGTTTAAGTGGCTTGATTCCTTCAAGAACGGCCATCACTGCAGTATAATAGGTTGCTGTGACGACAAGCATGCCTTCTTTTGACCGCTTCTGCTTTGAATTCCGCATTATTGCTCTGCAATTTTTTGGTCATGATACACTCATCATAGAGTGGCTGTTTTACCAAGTTCACCACTACGATTTTTTCAACACGCTCTAATAAATCAGTAAAATATTTGACCCATTGATTTTTCACTCATACGCCTTTAATAATTAATAAGAAGACTTTATTATGCAAACCAAACGTCCACTATATATTCCCTTTGCAGGTCCTGCATTATTAGAAACCCCTTTACTAAATAAAGGCAGCGCTTTTTCATCAGAAGAGCGTGATAGCTTTAATCTGACAGGTTTGCTACCTCATAACATTGAGACGATTGAAGAGCAATCTCTGCGCGCTTATCATCAACTGCGCTCATTCACTAGTGATATGGATAAGCATATTTATCTGCGTAATATACAAGACACTAATGAAACCTTATTTCATCATCTAATTGAACAGCATATTGAAGAGGTCATGCCGCTCATATATACCCCAACGGTTGGTCAAGCATGTGAAAAATTCTCGCAAATTTATCGCCGCAAACGTGGTTTGTTTATCTCTTATCCTGAGCGCCATAAAATCGATGACATGCTGCAAAATGCCACCAAACAAAACGTAAAAGTGATCGTTGTCACCGATGGTGAGCGTATATTAGGCCTAGGCGACCAAGGTATTGGCGGCATGGGAATCCCCATTGGTAAGTTAGCGTTATATACGGCTTGTGGTGGTATTAGCCCAGCTTACTGCTTACCGATTTTGTTAGACGTCGGCACCAATAATCAACAGCTAATTGACGACCCTATGTACATGGGCTGGAGAAATCCACGCATCTCTGGTGATGACTATAATGAGTTTGTAGACTTGTTTATTCAAGCGGTCAAACGTCGCTGGCCAGAGGCATTATTGCAATTTGAAGATTTTGCCCAAGAGAACGCGACGCCATTATTGAATAGATATCGTGACCAATTATGCTGCTTCAATGATGATATTCAGGGTACTGCTGCTGTTTCAGTCGGCACCTTGATTGCAGCGTGTTTAAATAAGGGTCAAAAGCTTAGCGAACAAAAAATAGCGTTTTTGGGTGCAGGATCTGCAGGTTGCGGTATCGCCGAGCATATCATTCGCCAAATGCAGCGTGAAGGGTTAACGGAGGCGCAGGCGCGTAGCCAAGTATTTATGGTGGATCGTTATGGCCTACTTACTGATAGCATGACAGAGCTACAAAAATTCCAAGAACTGTTGGTACAAAAAGAATCGGCCATTGCAAATTGGGATAAAAGTAAGAAGCTTGGTTTAGCCCAAGTGGTGAAACAAGCAAAAATAACGGTATTATTTGGCGTCAGTGGCCAAAAAGGTCTGTTTACCCAAGAGGTGATCGAAACGTTATGTGCTAATACTGAACATCCCATTGTCTTACCGCTTTCAAACCCAACGTCTCGTGTCGAAGCAACGCCACAAGAAGTGACCAATTGGAGCAAAGGTCGCGCAATTATTGCAACCGGAAGCCCTTTTCCTCACACCACTTTTGAAGGTCAGACTTTCGAAGTGTCGCAGTGTAATAACAGCTATATTTTCCCCGGTATTGGCCTAGGAGTGTTAGCCTCACGTGCGACGGGTATCAGCGATAATATGTTAATGGCCGCAAGCCAAGCACTGGCAGATATATCTATGGAATATGAAAAAGCACCAGGTGCAATATTACCGCCAATTAGAGTCATTAGAGAGATCAGTGAAAAAATAGCCTACGCAGTTGCACGACAAGCAATTGAAGATAAATTGGCGCTACCTGTCACGGCAGAGAATTTAGAACGTCAATTACAAGCCAATTTTTGGTTACCAAAATACCGCAACTATCGTCGTACTTCTTTTTAGTAGTCAAAAAGTAGCTGCTAAAAAGCACTCATAATAAAATATAGTCAGTGAAAAATAATATCGAACCATCACACACTGCTGATATCTATTTTTCTTGCTTGCTGTGCCTGCGCAGACAGAGGCGACAAAAAATTGATATCAGCAATACCGTCGCGTTTTTAGGATATTTTGACTATACATATAATAAGGCCAAACGTTACCGTTAAAAGTAGCATTTGGCTTTTTTCATTATTGTGGTAGTCAACTAATTCAGGACGGCTGATAAGAGGGTTTTATTAAAGTGGTGTCTCTCTTCTTCTAGCGCTACTAAGACGAGTTTTGCATTGCCTCAGGTTTTGACATCGAACGCCATAATATATCAAATAATGCATCAAAATTTGCATTGAGCGGGGCATCTGCTTGACGAATCGTTTTCATAATACCGAGACGGCTGATAAACCCCATAAACACGTCAAATAAGATATGCAGTGGAACCGTCTCCACCAGTACCCCTCGCTTTTGACCATCCTCAAGCACGCTCAAAAAAGCATTGATAAGCTCTTTATTATTGTAAATAGCGATGTTATGAAAACGCGCTATCGATACCTTCGATAACACCATCACGGCGTCAGGATGAGTGTCGACAAAATCTAAGCACACCCATAACGTCTTACGCAGACGATCTTCTACGCTATCAATACCTTGCAAATGATCCATCATCCTTGTCGCTAGCCTACCAAGCACTATATCCATAATAGTATAAAGTACCGTTTGTTTATCGCCAAAATACTTATAGAGTGTTTGCAACGAGACGTTTGCAGCCTTAGCAATTTGTATCATCGTAATATCGCTAGCATCACTACTAGCAAAAAGCTGGCGTACGGCTTTCTCTATTTTATCTAAAGTAGCAGGGCGCATATCGGACAATGGCGCTAAGGCTAAAGACTCCGTTTGAGCAGTCAAATTAGCAGAGTTGCTTTTATGTTTGCCACGTTTATTTTTGGCGCTTTTTTTATCAATGTCAGTTTTGCTACTTGCTTGCGCTTTTGAGCGAGTGGTTTTCATATTTAGTATCTCCTTGATAATTCTAGCTTATCAATTTTTAAAACCAGCAGTTAATATTTAGGATAATTATAATTACCATTATAATGAACTCTGTTGCAAATGTAAGATTTATTTTATAAGATAAAAGCAACTAGGCTAGTATTAATATGTATTTTTATAACTTCATAAAAGGTAATATTAATTACTATTTTATAATTTTTTATTATATTATCCGTGTAAGAAGTTTAACATCCATTAAAACTAATACCATATCAAGGAAGACTTTATGACTATCGCCTGTTTTAAACCGAAGTGGATGGATGAAGAAATCGAGATGCTGCATGAGAGTGCGCTAAAAGTGTTTAAAGGTTGGGAAGTGCATGATGAAAAATGGCGTGAGAACGGCATGCTTGACCGCGCAGCTTGGCTAGAAGCTGGCGAGATGGGCTTTTTATGCGCCTCGATGCCAGAAGAATATGGCGGCGCAGGCGGTGATTTTCGTCATGAAGCGGCCCTGATTTATGCACAGTCAGAAGCCAATCAAGCAGGTTTTGGTGGCTTTTTGCATTCAGGAATTGTCGCCCCTTATATTTTGCATCATGGTACCGAAGAGCAAAAGCAGAAATGGCTACCCAAGATGGCGACCGGTGAGCTGATTGGTGCAATCGCGATGACTGAGCCGGGTACAGGCTCTGACTTACAGAATATCAAAACCTTCGCAGTCAAAGACGGTGATGATTATATTATCAATGGCTCTAAGACCTTTATTACTAATGGTCAATTGGGCAATTTAATAATCGTGGCTTGCAAAACGGATAGAGAGCAAGGGGCGAAAGGCGTTTCGCTGATTGTAGTAGAGACGGACAATGCGCCCGGGTTTGAGCGTGGCAAGAAGCTAAAAAAGCTCGGTATGGCGTCACAAGATACCTCGGAGCTGTTTTTTAGTAATATGCGAGTACCACAAAAGAACCTCTTGGGTACGGTTGAAGGTATGGGGTTTATGCAGCTGATGCAAGAGCTGCCGCAAGAGCGTCTCATCGTCGCCTTGGCGGGGGTTGGTGCCATGAAATTGGCGCTGGATCTCACCATTGATTACACCAAAGAGCGCACCGCTTTTGGTAAGCCAGTATGGAGTTTTCAAAACACTCGCTTTAAATTAGCGGAGTGTAACAGTCATTATATCGCTTCAAGTGCGCTATGTGATGCTGCTATTGAATCGCTACTCAAAAAAGAGCTTACCGTGCAACACGCAGCTTTAATCAAATATTGGGTGACCGAAAAGCAGTGTATCGTCATGGATGAATGCGTACAGTTATTCGGTGGTTACGGTTATATGATGGAATACCCCATCGCGCGACTCTACGCTGATGCACGAGTACAAAAAATCTATGGCGGTACCAATGAGATTATGAAAGAGCTGGCCTCACGTTTTATGTAAAAGCGGTTTTTTGATATCAGTACTTTATACCCCTTTTATACCTCTATTTTATATTTATTATTCAGAACGAACTTTCAAGGAAGAAAGTATGAAAAGTATGCTCGGACACATGATGCAACGGCCATTGTTGATTAGCCATTTGATTGAACACGCTGCCAATTACCATGGTGATACACCGATTTATTCGCGTGAGACTGATGGTAGTACGACTCATACTGATTAGAAAACGATACATAATAACAGTAAGCGCATCGCAAACGCTTTAGCCAAGCTGGGCATAGAGCAGGGCGATCGCTTAGCGACCATCGCATGGAATAACCGTCGTCATCTTGAGATATGGTATGGAGTGTCTGGCTCCGGCATGGTATGTCATACCATCAATCCACGTTTATTTCCGCAGCAAATTATCTATGTTGTTAATGATGCTGAGGATCAAGTGCTGTTTTTCGAAAAGACGTTTTTACCGCTAGTGTTAGGAGTTAAAGACCATCTGCACACGGTTAAGCACTTCGTTTGTATGACTACGGTAGATGAAGAGGTCAGAACGCAACTCCCTAATGTCATCTTCTATGATGAGCTGATAGAGGGTGAGTCAAATAACTATGACTGGCTTGAGCTTGATGAAAATGCACCAAGCTCGCTATGCTACACCTCAGGTACCACGGGCAATCCTAAAGGCGTGTTATATACCAATCGGGTGGTGTTCTAAAAAGTATGCTGGCATTAGACGTAACCATAATTGATGTAAAAGAACACCAGATCAAACACTTTGAAGTGATTATCGAGCTTCTTAGAGAAACAACAGGTTTTTCTAACCGCCCGACGCAGTCGGTGTCTAAGACGGCAGTTATTACCTTCAATGCCTACCGTATGAGATTTGCCAACTCGTTTGTGATCAAGTTTAAAGGCGGTTATAAAACTGTCCCAGTTATCCATGCTAATCGAGTCATAGCTGACTTTAAGCTGCTTGAGACGAGCTCTTAACTTCTTAGCCGTTTTTAAGTCACGTTTGCCCCAGACATAAGCGACAATCTCATTAGTAGCGCGATCATAAGCATAAATAAGCCAAACTTTACGCTTTTTGCGATACACGTAAGTCCAGAATTCATCAACCTCTAAGCGTTCATAGTAGCGCTTCTTAGGCGTAATCTTATAAACAGATGAGCCTATAGTACTAAGCACTTTACCAATACTAACTGAGGCTATAATAGCAATATCTCTAACACCGCAGCCTCTAACTGTCATGAGCCGTATAAGCTCTTCCACTTTAGAGTGACAGCCATGATAAGTTAAGGCATGGTCACCAATGAATTGACGTTTGCAGTCCTTACACTGGTAGTTTTGCTTACCATAGCTTTTTATGCCATTTTTCTTTAAACTGGGACTGTGACAGTCGGGGCAGCTGATATCTATTTGTGTCTTCATAACCTCAAATATATCATCTTGCTTTGACTGTCACCCTCCTTTTATCTCCTCAGCATACTTTTTGATACACCACCACCAATCGTAGTACGGTGCTACATAGCTTCGCGGCCAGCTTACCTGATTCAATGAATTTATCGTCACAAGATATCGTGTTGCCTGTAGTACCGATGTTTCATGCCAATGCATGGGGTTTGCCTTATGCGGCTGCGATGATTGGAACATCAGTGGTGCTACCAGGGCCAAATCTAGATGGGCACAGTTTGGCCAATATGATCGATGAGTATAAGGTCAATGTGGCAGTTGGCGTACCGACTATTTGGCAAACCTTACTAGCGGCGGCCAAAGAGACGGGGACTAGGCTGCCTAGCCTTAAACGTAACGTCGTTGGTGGTTCAGCTTGTCCATCGTCCATGATTAAAGCTTTTCGTGATGAGTTTGATTGCGAGACCTTACATGCGTGGGGTATGACGGAGACCAGTCCACTAGGGACCGCCAATCAGCTCAAAGCCAAACATAGCGAGTTATCAGCAGACGATAAGCTAAAGACGCGTCTGTCGCAGGGTCGTCCGCCATTTGGAGTGGAGATTCGTCTTGTTGATAAGGATCAGAACAATAAGCTACTGCCTAATGATGGTAAAACCTCAGGCAATCTACAAATTCGAGGATATTGGATTGTCGATAGTTATTTCAATAGTGCAGAGTCGGCACTTGAGGCTGACGGTTGGTTTGATACGGGTGACATTGCAACCATCAATGAGGACGGTTATCTAAGCATTCGCGACCGTGCGAAAGACTTAATAAAATCAGGTGGTGAGTGGATATCCTCAGTAGAGCTAGAGGATATTGCTATGTCGCATCCGGCGGTGGCTATGGCAGCGGTCATCGGCGCTAAGCATCCAAAATGGGATGAGCGTCCAATAATTATTGCTCAATTAGCAGTTGGCGAGGAGTTAACAGAGGAGGCCTTAATCGCTCATTATGAGGGAAAGCTTGCAAAATGGCAGCTTCCGGACGCCGTAGTCTTTGTAGACACTGTTCCGCTGAATGGCACTGGAAAAATGCTCAAAAAGGATATGCGTGAACAGTATGAAAATCATCTCATTGAGCGCGGTTTGATCGATTAATTAAAGTGAAGCGCTAGTTTCCCTAGTATCAATATATATTTATAAACTCTAAATGGACTTGTTATGAAAACCAGAATCACCGAAATGCTCAATATTAAATACCCTATTATCCAAGGCGGCATGATGTGGGTGGGCACTGCGGACATGGCGGCCGCTGTATCAAATGCTGGCGGTTTAGGCATGGTTACCGCCCTCACGATGCCGACGCCTGAAGCGCTGACCAAAGAGATTGCCCGTTGCCGTGAGATGACGGATAAGCCCTTTGGCGTTAATTTAACCATTTATCCTACTATCAATCCGCCGCCTTACGATGAGTATATGGACGCCATTATCGAAAGTGAGGTCAAGATTTTAGAAACCGCTGGCAATAATCCCAGAGACTTTATGGCAAAACCCAAAGCGGCCAACTTAATTACTATCCATAAATGTGTGTCGGTTCGTCATGCTTTATCTGCTGAGCGCCACGGTGTCGATATAATATCTATTGATGGGTTCGAGTGTGCTGGTCACTCAGGAGAGGAAGATATCGGTGGCTTGGTGCTCATCCCAGCTGCCGTCAAACAGCTATCAATCCCTGTCATCGCCTCTGGCGGTATCGGGCCGCCGCTTTAGTATTGGGTGCAGAAGGCATCAACATGGGCACGCGCTTTTGTGCCACTGTCGAGGCGCCCATGCATGATAATATTAAGCAAGCGTTAGTCAACGCCTCAGAGCGTGATACTCGCCTTATTTTTAGAACCCTAAATAACACGGCCCGCGTCCTCAAAAACGCTATTTCAGATGAAGTTGTCGCCAAGGAGTATCGCGAGGGTGGGGTGGAATTTTCAGAGATTCGTCCACTTGTCACAGGTGCGCGTGGTCAAGCGGCGCTGAATTCAGGAGAGGTTGATGACGGTGTTATCACAGTAGGACAAATCGTCGGCTTGATTGATGATATTCCTACCTGTGCTGAGCTTATTGAATGCATCGTCGCTGATTGTGATGAGCGCTTATCTATTGCCTCAGGTTGGATGAAGTAGATTCTATATCGACACGACTAGGCAGCTTTTTAGGCAATTCAAACTTGCCAGAGTCAATCAGTGTGTCTTCTACTTTACGAATGATACGGCTAGCAGAAGACTCATGAATACCAAAGTCCATACTGATATGATAAAGCGTGCGGTATTCACGCCAATAAGTCAGGGCGAGTAGTATCTGCTCCTTAAGACTGAGCACACTTGGTCTGCCTGATTTGGTCTTAGATGCTTCATGCTTTTGCATGGCATCAAGCATGTCATAAAAGGTGGCTTTATGAATGCCTGTGTAGCGTTTAAAACCAGCGTCACTTTGTTTGAGTAGCTTATCTATGTTTGGCATATCTATTAAGTAAGTAGAGTTCAATAATATACGTTGTGTCTTACAACTACTTTTGCAAGAGGTCTAGTATATCACCAAGACTATAAAACAAGATTTACAGCCATCAGCGATATCATTGGCTATATTGAGCTGTACTACAACCAAACGAGGATTCAAAAGGGTTTGGGTTATAAATCGCCAAGACAGGTGTGGTTTGATTATTATCGTCAGGCTGCGTAACTAAAATCTCCCAAGTTTAAGTCTACGGGATTGACGGCAGGGGTCAACTTGAGCTTATGTATCAGCTATCTTAAAATTTAATTAACTTGCCATTGGTTAAAATCTTCTAGCGTGGCTTGTAAAATTGCCTCTTTATCACAAATGGCTGTGCCTTCTGCTCGAATCAAGGTGCGTTTTTTAAAGCCCATTTTTGCAAACATCATATCCAAATAACGGTAAGCAAATTCCATTTGTTGGCATTCTTTATCCAATGAGAACATCGACCCACTAATTTGTAGAAACAACACGGCTCTATTATCGGTCAATAAAGGTTCAATTTTACCTGCCTCGCTGTACTGGAAAGTCTCTCGTGGCATCAACACCATATCCATATAATCTTTGAGTCGAGCAGGGATATTGTAGTTATACATCGGATAGATAATAACGATTTTTTGATGCGCTTTAAACTGCTGTAACATCGCTTGCCGAGTGTCGGCGATAGCTTGCTCCGCCACACTCAAAGCCTCCCCTGCTTTTTGTTTATAAATGACCGTTAGGGTTGCCTCATCCAAGGTAGGTAAATCCATGTCATTTAATGGCAAATAGGTTGTGCTTTCAGCAAATTGCTGTTTGATTTGTTGTAGTAACTGAGCCGAAAATGACTCAGTATGGGCATTGATTGTGGTATCAATGACAAGCGTTTTCATGGTTTTATACCCCATTTTTATTGGTTTAATTTGGCTAGCACATTTTCTGCCAAGTCTTGCAACGTTTCTTTGACAGGGCGTTTGGTAGGCTTTAAATTAATGGTGACATGAGATAAGCCTTGTTCTTTCTGCTCTTGCCAAAATTCCAGCAAACTATGTGACCCGCCTCGTAGATAAATATTGCGAGATAATTGAGCAGGCTCATTCGGATTCTCACTAAGTTCGACAAAATTGGCATAACCAAAAGGATGCCAAGCGTCATCTTGATTTAAATCCGCCAAGGTTTGCACGATATTTTTGGTATCTTTTGGGTTTACCCCATGCCAAATCCACGCATCGGCAGTATTAGCAAGCCAATCTAGTTCCTGTCTGGCACGACCAATAGCAACCATCGGTAAGCGTTGTTCAAGGGTAGGGATAAAGCCAATATTGCCTGTTAAATCCCCATAATGTTGCCCTTTAAACTGCGGAAATTTTTGGGTGGTTAAGGCACGAATCATGTCCCAACTTTCTCGAAAACGCTCGGCACGATTGTCAAAGTTTTGCTGAAACACAGGGTATTCCACAGGTCTATCGCCACTCGACATCCCCAAAATAAAGCGATTATTGCTTAATACTGCCGTACTTGCTGAGGCTTTGGCGATATGAATGGGACTCCGCAAAGGTGCAACGATGCCTGCTGAACCTATCGCAATTCGTTGGGTTTTCGCAGTCAAATAGCCCATGGCAACCATGGGGTCAAATGCTTGTCCAACATCGCCAAAACTTGGGTCATAAAATGGCACATCTCGCAACCATAGTGCAGAAAATCCAAGCTGTTCTGCTAAGACAGCGGTTTCCCCAAAGTCTTCTAAGCTCGGAATCGGACTATTGGGATAGCCTTTAAACGGGGCAATCAATCCCAAGGTGAGTTTATCCGCTTGAAACACCTCACTAAATGCAGGGTGATTGGCAAGATGAGGGGGTAGTTGTTTTTGTTGCGGGGTTATATTTTCATTCGTCTGAGCGGTGTGAAATAATTGGCTATTGTCTTGTCCAAGAACAGAGAGGTTTGGTACAGCAGTTTGTGAGCTTGTGGTCATGGGAGTCACTCCGTTAAATTAAGCATTAAAAAATATAGCCCTAGTATAATGCTTTTATTTTTAATGATAATTGGGGTAAAATTAGAAACAGTTTTGCTTTTTTTGCAAAAATATGTTTATTCAAAAATACACTTAACTGCTAACAAACCCATGACCATCAATTACTTCTATGCCCTCACTATTTTTCACCATGTGGCGAATACTAATAGCTTTACTGCCACGGCAAGTCAGCTTGGGCTGGCGGTGTCGTCTGTCACTCGGCAAATTGATAACTTAGAACAATCCTTGCAAGTTAAGCTATTGAATCGCTCAACCAGACATTTGGATTTGACCCATGCAGGGATGCGTTATTTACAACAGACCGAGCCGATATTAGCTGAATTACAACAGGTAAATGAAGCGATTAAAGAGGAGCAAATTGAACCACAAGGGCGATTGTGCCTTACTTTTCCCAGTTCCTATGGGATTGAAAAAATCGCCCCATTGCTTGCCGAATTTGCCCATTTATACCCAAAAATTGAATTGGAGCTATTTGCCAGTGATGAATTTGTAGATTTATTTAATGAGAAATATGATGTAGGGGTGCGGTTAGGGCGTGTGGAGGATGACCGCTTGGTAGCAAAATTTATTGCCTCTCAGCAACGGCTGTTATGTGCCAGTCCCGATTATCTACGATTGCATGGAACACCACAAATACCGTCACAATTAGCCGAGCATAATTGTTTGCCGTTTATGTATCAAGGCTATGCGTCAAAGTGGTATTTCCATCAAACGGGTAAAACGCAAAGTTTGCGGGTGACAGGGAATTTGATGGGTAATAATATAGAAATGCTGAAACAAGCCACGCTTGATGGACAAGGGATTAGCCATTTACCTAATTGGCTGATTGAGAAAGCGTTGCAGTCTGGGGCGTTGGTACAGGTGTTGTCTGATTGGCAAGTGACCCCGTCTTTGGCGACAGATGACGGGATTTATTTGGTGTATCCGCCCACTAGCCGTAATGTGGTAAAAATTGGCGTGTTGGTGAATTTTTTAGCACAGCGTTTGATAGGTTAAACTGTAGATGGTGATATTGTGAAAAGCAGTAGAATATTATGCGTATCTAATTTAGGGAGGGTTTTCTTCATAAAAGTAGTCTATCATAGTGCTTATCTACTACAGCCCCTTAATTACTACAAAGGTCAAAGTATCAAGATAGTATCAAAAAATTAATTACATCCATGCAGTCACATAAATTTTAGACAATAAAAAACCCTTACAAGCCAATGCCTGTAAGGGTTTGAATTTGGTGGGCCCAGTATCAACCATATTTAAATATTAACTTATTGATTTTAATGTCTTTATTCGTAAATATTTCTGCTTATACCAACGGTTATACCAACAATTGAATCGAATTATAGATTGATTTTCCAATCAATACTGCAGTAAGTTTGGTCTTAAAATTAATTGTTGTTTATTGTTAAATATAGGTAATATGCTAATTGCAGAATATAACTTATTCTAACTGTATCTTAATATCATTCAGATAATATGTGGGGAAGTAAAATACTAGGAAATCGTGTATATATTCTTACCCCACAGTGGCAAGCAGTTAGGAAGGTGTT
The DNA here is from genome assembly GCF_002836005.1 of Psychrobacter sp. Sarcosine-3u-12. Taxonomy (NCBI): domain Bacteria; kingdom Pseudomonadati; phylum Pseudomonadota; class Gammaproteobacteria; order Moraxellales; family Moraxellaceae; genus Psychrobacter; species Psychrobacter sp. Sarcosine-3u-12. Next base: position 305,587 of record NZ_PJBY01000110.1, on the reverse strand, counting down.
TCCTATATTAGTGAGAATTCAATATTCCAACGTCCAGCTTCATTATATTCACCTTTAGCATTCAACTTAAAATATCGGTTTTTATTAGTATCTGAGGTTAGTTGATAGGTTACACCACATTGCGAGTTTAAGCATTGCGCGATAAAGGTACGATTGGTTGCTCTTGGTTCAAACCCCGATATTAATAGCGTCACCTAAGAAAAATAAATTTCATACTCCAGCCCTCTACACTATATAGATAATAGCATATAGAGCTTTTATAACTTATCAGAGTAAGGTTGATTCATGGCATATGCAGATATTGACGATATTTTAAACACCATAATATTGAGGAGTTTACTACCTAATAAGTTATAGTTTTAATAAGAACTTGATCTACTTGAGCGTTAACTATTTCTAGTATCTATCTCAATTTTGAGCATAGCTAGACTATAAAACTGACGACATCAGTGTATTTATAAAGATTCTAATGCTTGCTGGCATGCTTGAGCTAAATAAGGGTCAATACTGTCCTGTTTAAGCAGCCATTTAATATAGCCAGTACCTTCAGAGCTAGCAGCTAAATCTGCAATAGCCTCACCCTTGTGCTTACCAAAGCTTAAATGCGTGGGTATACGCGCCATTTCACTAAATTCATATAAGCTTTCCACATCATTTATCTCATGACCTTGGCTATTAGCTAAATCAATCAGACTACCAAGCACCAGCTCAGTGAAGTAAATATCAGCAATGGCAGCATGTGCATCTCTTGCTTGAGCGCGCGCTATATAACGGTGAAAGTAATAGAGGAGGTATACTAGCTTATGACTCTCAAGCGTAGGAAGCAGGTAGTTAGCCATCGCATTAGTACATATCAGATTAGGAGTATGGGTCACGCCAGCATTTTTCAGAACGGTCATATCAAAATCAATATTATGACCAATCAAGTACTCAACACTGTTAGATAGTCTAAAATCAGTATGAGGCGGCTCATCTGCCACATCCTCATCACAGATATGTGATATTGCCATAGAGCCCAAGCTGATTTCTTTTAGAGGATTAAAGCGCTTCGCTCTTGGTGCTTGCAATACAGTCACCTTGGAAAGTACCCTAAGCATGCAAGATAGAACCTTAATATGTGGTTGCTCCAAATATGAGGTTACTCACTTTTCAAGATATTTCACCATTTAAAAATTATTATTACGTTTTTTAGTAAACGGCTAAACTCAAGCTTCAGAAATTGTTAATCTATTTCGGGCTTACTAATCGCGCGCCATAATATAATGAACAGCTCATCGAAGTTATCATTCAGAGGAGCTGGGTTTCTCCGTATAATATGCATTAATCCTAAGCGGCTAATAAAGCCTATAAACACATCAAATAAAGTAAATAAAGGCACCGTATCATTCAATATGCCTTGTTCCTGCCCATCTCTCAACACCTGTAAATAAGAATCAACTAACTCTTTATTATCATAAATGGCAATTTCGCGATAACGCGAAACTGGCACTGCTGTGGACAATACCATCATAGCATCTGGGCTTTTATCAATAAAATCGAAAAATACCCAAAGAGTTTTACGAAGGCGATCTTTAACACTATCAATACCTTGCAAATGATCAATCATACGGATCGCTAAACGTCCTAACACTCTATTTAAAATAGTGTAAATGATGGTTTGCTTGTCCCCAAAATAATTATACAAAGTTTTTAATGACATATTTGCTGCATTTGCTATCTGTATCATGCTCACTTCGGAGGGATCATGATTTGAAAATAACAACAGCACTGCTTTTTCAAGTTTGTTTAAGGTTGCTGGTCGCATAGCTGATATTGGTTTTAATTGTTTGTTCCTCAGTTTACTCTTCAAAGCCTTGCCTGCCATTTTCACATTCTCCAATTCATAGTTTGCATTTTGTTATCCTCTAATTTTTCTATTAGCCTGTATATAAATCGCCGATTGAACAAGTTTGCTATTTAGAAAAATATCTCCTGAATAAAGTATATGAGGATAATCTATATTATCTTTATTGTATAATTGATTGCAATATGTATTGCAACTGCATAATATAATTCCTACAAACCTTATTTAATAAGTTTTTATAGGTTATATAAAATGATAATATTTATTATCATTATTTTATATAATGCGATTATGAAATATGAAAACCAGTATTTTGAAGGTTTTCAAACACACTAAACTAGGAAAGGAAGCCATGACCATGTTAATGACAGAAGAGCAGAAAATGGCCACTGACGGCTTGCGTAAAGTTCTGGATAATGAAATTGAACCAAAGCTGCGTGCTCACGGAGAAGGTTTCATTCCTAAAGAGATGTTAAAAGGCTTTGTTAAGACTTTGACAGAATACGGCCTAATCAAAGCGCCCTTTCCTGAGAGGTGGGGTGGTTTAGGCTTGGATTGGGTGACGCACTTGTTACTTTGGGAAGAAGTGGGTGTTAGCTCAATAGATTTGGCATTACCTATCCTAATTAATGTTTCTGGCGCTGATCTGTTGATTAGAAATGCTCCAGAGCATATCAAAGAAAAGTATGTGCCGGGTCTGCTTTCAGGTGATTTGTTTATAGGCATCGGGATATCTGAGCCTGACGCAGGGTCTGATGTAGCTGCCGCAAGGACTCGAGCAGTGCGTGATGGCGACGACTGGATTATCAATGGAGAAAAAACCTGGATCTCAAACGGCGAGCATATGGATATCTTTATATGCACATGCAAAACTGCTGAGGGCGAATTGACCCATATTTTGGTAGATATGACCACATCAGGCATTGAAGTACGCGGTATTAAAAAAATGGCTTTAAATGGTCAGTCAACGGCACAAGTATTTTTTGGTGATGTGCGAGTCCCTGTGAGCAATACTATTGGTGAATTGGGCTCTGGGTTGAAGAATACGCTTGTGACTTTTGAACGTGCGCGCTGTCATATGGCAGCTTGGGGTTACTCTATTGCTCGTAGATCAATGGAAGAGTCTATTAAGTATAGCCAAGAGCGTTTCCAACACGGCAAGTTGATCGCGGGTCATCAATTAATAGCGGATAAAATCGCTGATATGGCTACTAAAATAGATGCCTCTAGATTACTAACGCTAAGAGCCGCCACTATGATCGATCATGGTATACGTTGTGATAAAGAGTGTGCGATGGCTAAATGGTATAGCACCGAAATGGCGGTCAAAGTTTGCCGTGATGCTGTGCAGATTCATGGCGGCAATGGCGTTACCAAAGAGTATATTGTTGAACGTTTAGCTCGAGAAGCAATTATTGGCACCATCCCCGATGGCACTACTGAAATCCAAAAGTTATTGATAGCGCGTTCGCTGACTGGTATTCAAGCCTTTAGATAAATTTACTCGACGCAATAGTGTCCCAATAAGAGAAAGTATGGGTAAAACAAAGCTGAGTTTTTTAATCAACTAGTAATAAATAGTACTGAGTCAGTAGCCAGTCAGCAAGTTGTAAGGAACATGCTTAATCGACCTAAACCGTGGGTTAATGCATAACAATTAGCTTGACCTGAACGATTAGACTGATTTTAACGATTAAAAAACTCTTAGTATCTGGTTTATTGATGTATGCCAAGGAGAGGCCATCATGTTTAGTACCATTGCTATTATCATAACTTTACTGTTATTGATGTTCTTTGCTTATCGTGGATATTCTGTGTTGATTTTGGCGCCGATATTGGCAGTGTTAGCCGTATTTTTATCAGGTGATTTTTTAAGCAGTATCCCTGCTTATACCGATATATTTATGGGTGGATTAAGTGGATTCTTACTCAAGTTTTTCCCAATATTTTTATTAGGTGCTATGTTTGGGCGCTTAATGGGAGATTCGGGAGCGGCCACAGTCATTGCTAATGCGATCGTCAAGAAGTTAGGGTCAAGCAAAGCTATTCTAGCCATTATTTTAGTATGTGCATTATTAACTTATGGTGGGGTATCTGGTTTTGTTGTAGTATTTGCTATCTATCCGGTAGCCAAGAACTTATTCAAGATTGCAGATATTCCTAAGCGTCTAATCCCAGCAGCGATTTCGGTAGGGTCTTTTACTTTTACCTTGACGGCACTGCCAGGTACACCTGCTATTCAAAACGCTATTCCTATTCCTTACTACAATACCAATCTTTTTGCCGCTCCTATCTTAGGTGTTATCGGCGGGATAATTATGTTCGTGCTGGGTTGGTGGTGGGTACAGTCACGAGCAAACAAAGCTAAATCGGCTGGTGAAGGTTATGGTCAGCATAAGGATGGTTTCGAAGGGGGGTATTAATGTTGCGAAAAGTGATATTTCTCAAAATAATACCACTCAAGGCGAAGAGTTCGTAACGGGTCATACAGTTAAGGAAAAAGCCCCAATTTCATTTACGATGGTTATCATACCGCTGATATTGGTTATTGGGATTAATGCGTTACTGGTTTACGCTATCTTTCCTTCGATTGACTTCAGTGCGCTACAGACTCAGTTCCCTGATCTGAATATTGCTGGCTCATTAGGATTATGGTCTATTATTATCTCGTTAGTTATTGCCTGTTTGGTCTTGATTATAATGCGAGTTGGGCATTGGCACAATCTACAAAAAACTATTAATAATGGTACGTATGACTCCATGTTACCTATTTTCAATACCGGCTCTGAAGTAGGGTACGGTGCTGTCATTGCTTCGTTAGCAGGCTTTATCATTATTCGCGACAGTATTTTAAATATAAGTCCTAATAATCCATTAATTTCAGAAGCTATAGCCATGACGACGTTGGCAGGAATTACTGGTTCATCGTCTGGCGGTTTAAGCATTGCCTTAGCGACTCTAGGTGAAGATTATCTACGCATGGCCGTCTCAGCAGGTATTGATCCAGAGCTGATGCATCGAGTCGCCGTTATGGCCTCCGGCGGTCTAGACAGTCTGCCGCATAATGGTGCTGTAATTACTATGCTAGGTATTTGTGGTCTTACTCATAAGCAGGCTTATCTCAACGTGGCGGCGGTTACTATTGCTATCCCGATAATTGCCATCATTGCTGTTATTACCTTAGGAACTGTCTTTGGTTCATTCTAAGCAGCTTGATTAATTATGAGATGTTTACTTAATGATAAATAATAACCAAATATTAATAGAGACATATGCTGCCAATACGCATACCAATAATAGCGCTTTCAAAATTAACGTTCGATAGGAGAACCATACATGAAATTACATATGGAAAATAACGCTTTAGAATTTAAACAAGTAGGGCCAGCGGCTTGGATTACCTTGAATAGACCTGCCGCTATGAACGCCATTAATCTTAATATGATAGATAAGTATGAAGAGCTACTGCCAAAGATTGCTGAAGATAGCAGTGTGAAAGTATTGGTCATTACCGGTAATGGTACAGCCTTTTGTGCGGGTGCGGATCTTAAAGAAATCTTAGTCTCAAACGATGGCCCTGCAGGCGAAGCAGATTTCATTGATCGCTTAACCGTTAACGTGCTTGATGTACTACGTAACTTCCCTAAGCCAGTTATTGCAGCTATTAACGGTATTACTATGGCCGGTGGTTTAGAGACTGCTATGTGTGCGGATATTGTGATAGCTGCAGACAGCGCGCGCATAGGGGACGCTCATGCTAATTATGGCGTCTATCCAGGAGCTGGTGGTGCGGCAGTATTACCAAGATTAATTCCACTTAATGTTGCAAAGTATTTACTTTTCACTGGCGAAACCCTTTCTGCAGAAGAAATGAGAGGCTATGGCTTCGTTAATAAAGTTGTTAGCCCCGATAGCTTGCAAGAAGAAGTGCAAAAACTAGCAGAATTAATAGCGGAAAAAAGCCCTATAGCGCTAAAAAGAATGAAAGTAGTTGCTAATGCCAGTGCAGACAAATCGCGTGATGATGCGTTGCAACAGGAGCAAGTGTTGTTCCGTGCTCATATGCGCTCTTACGATATGCAAGAAGGTCTCACCGCGTTCAGTGAAAAGCGTAAACCAGAGTTTCGCGGCTATTAACTTAAGTTATTTTTCAAATAATTTTTAATCAGAAAACAAGGGAATGAATCATGAATTTAACCAATAAAGTTGTCGTTATCAGTGGTGGTGCCTCAGGATTAGGTTTAGCTACTGCTCAATATATGGTACGCAATAAAGGGGCTAAGGTAGCCTTATTAGATATGAATCAAGAAGCAGGTGAGGCTGCTGTTGCCGATCTTGGCAAAGATAAAGCCATGTTCTGTCGTACGGATGTGACTTCTGAAGAAGATGTCGATAACGCTATTGCTGCCATCATAGATGGGTTTGGCGCTATCCATGCCGACATCAACGCGGCAGGTATTGTAGCTCCAGCGAAGATTCTAAATAGAGAAGGCAAAGCTTCGGCATTAGCGAATTTTAAAGCAGTAATTAATGTGAATTTGATTGGGCTATATACCGTCATGTCAAAATGTGCTGAAAAAATGGCACTAAATGAGCCTGATGAAAAAGGCGAGCGTGGCGTTATTGTGAACGTCTCTTCTGGTGCTGCTTGGGAAGGCCAAATTGGGCAGAGCGCCTACGGAGCGTCAAAATCTGGCGTTAACGGTCTCAATATACCGGCAGCGCGTGAGTTCGGAAAATTGGGTATTCGAGTTAATTCCATTGCTCCAGGCATGTTTGCGACCCCTATGGTGGAGTCGCTTGATGCAAAAGTTAGTGAAGCTCTTATTGCTATGTGTGAAGCACCTAAACGTATGGGTAATATGGAAGAGTTTGCCTCTACTTGTGCATTTCTAATTGAAAATAGCTACATGAATGGTCGCTATATTCGTCTCGATGCTGCGACGATACTGCAGGCTAGATAATAGAAGGCAGTTTTATGAGTACTCAGCAAGGAAGTTACATTACGCCACCAGAGTTTGGTGAGTTGCTAGTCGTTAGTGACGGAATATTATGGACTAGATTTAAAATACCTAGCAAGTTGGATCATATAAATATTTATTTGATTAGGGATGTAGATGGCTGGTTCGTGATTGATTCAGGTCCTGCCTCCGATGAAAACCGTGACTTGTGGAAAAGCTTAATACAGAACTTACCTAGCCCCGCGAAAATTACCGGTATCTTAATCACTCATTCACACCCTGATCATATTGGACTGGCTGGCTGGTTGGAGGATTATAGCGATGCACCCTTATATATCTCCGAAAAGGAGATTTTACAGGCAAGGCTTGAGAACCGTTATCGCAGTACTAAAGATTACAGTGACTTGCCACATTTCTACAGTCGTATGGATGCCTCACTAGAAGACATGCAAAGTCTGGAGGAGGTTTGGGAGTACTTAGATATGATGTTTGGTTCGTTGCCCACCGAGGTAAATATTGTCAAGTCTGGCGATACGATTGAAATAGGGGGCGAGTCATGGCATCTTTGGTCGGGTTCGGGGCATTCTATAGAGCATATTTGTTTACAAAAGGCTTCGGGAGAGGTGATGATTTCAGGTGATCAAATCATCGAACATATCACGCCCTACGTTGGCCTAAATTATATGAGCCAAGAGACCGATCCTTTAGCCGGTTGGTTAGCAGGTCTGAGCGATATGATTGATTGGATAAGTACGAATGCACTGGTCTTACCCGCACATAATAAGCCGTTTTATCATGGGGATGAAAGAGTTCGTGAAGTGTTGCAGCACCATCAAACCTCGTTAGATAAACTGCGGAAAAACCTCGACCAATGGCGCACTGTCAACGAGTTAAGTTCGGTATTGGGATGGGCAAAGAAAAAAGGTTTTGCACGTTGTTTAGCGCTTGAAGAGACGTTCGCTCACGTTACTTATTTGGTGAATACTGGAGAAGTAGTTTGCGAGACTGCAGAACTATCCGGTGTCTTGTACTACCAGTTAGCTTAAACAATTATATTTTTTAGAGATCGTCTAAAAAGTTATAACCTTTGGTTTCATGGTAAATGTAAGAGATTCGATAGCAGGATTAGGCTGTAAAGATAAACAAGGGACTACCACTTATTAAGGATAATAAACATGTTAATTAATTTTAGTAATCATATGGCAGCACTCGCGCAGCGTTACGGAGATCGTGAAGCCTTAGTAAATATAGAGCGTAACCGCAGATATACTTTTTCTGAATTTCACCTCTTATCCAATCAAATCGTCAATATGATGGTCAGCTTAGGATTAGGTGTTGGCGATCGCTTTATCAATATTCTGGATAATGACAATCTATCATTGATTCATGCTCCAACTATTTTTAAAGGCGGCGCTACTGGTGCCTTCACCAATTTTAGAGATTCGCTTGAAGAGCATACTTGGCAGGTGGCGGCTGCTAATGTGAAAGTTGCATTTATTGAAACGTCATTACTCAAAACACATTATGAAATGTTAATAGGGCAAGGCATTACTATCGTCGTTATGGATAAGCCAGAAGATAGCTTAGAGGGTGTCCTTTATTTTTGGGAGCTAGTAGATCAGGCCCCTGATCATAATCCTGATTTTGAATTAGATGATCGTGAGCATTGTGCGCTGATTCGCTTTACTGGTGGTACGACTGGCAAAGGTAAGCCAGCTATGTACTCTATGGATAATTGGTTCAGCTGCCGTGATACGGCCTTTGCTTTTGATGACAAGGATATATGGGCCGATGAACCAAGATGCATTCACGTAGCGCCTATCAGTCATGGTAGTGGCATGCTTGTATTGCCAACGTTATATTCGGGTGGCTGTACGATTACCCAAAACAGCCCTGATTTGAATGCTTACTGCGCTAATATTGAAAAAGAAAAGGCTACGCTGACATTCTTAGTGCCTACCATACTTTATCGCCTGCTAGAGATTGAGTCTGATTTAAGTACGCTTAAGTATGTGGTTTATGGCGCAGCACCTATGAGCCCAGGAAAACTCAAATTACTTCAGGCAAAGCTAGGTAATATATTCATACAGGGATATGGGTCTACCGAGCACTTTGGTTTTGCATTGAACATGAGCACCCAAAAACATATTATAAAAACAGAAGTGGACGAAGTTCGATTAGGTTCCGCTGGTCAACCTACACCTAGTGTTGAGTGTGTTATCGTTGACAGTGAAGGCAATACACTGCCACAGGGCGAGACAGGAGAGCTCTGGGTACGCTCACGTAGTGTCTGCCAAGGATACCTGAATGCCCCTGAGCTTACCGCTGAGGAATTCCATAATGGATTTTGGAAGTCGGGTGACTTAGGTTATATGGATAAAGAAGGCTTTATTTATCTTGTCGACCGCAAAAAAGACATGATTATCTCAGGTGGTTTTAATATTTATGCCAATGAAGTCGAGTCTGCTCTTAATAGCCATGCGGATGTCTTTCTAGCTGCAGTAGTAGGTATCCCTCATGAAGAGTGGGGTGAGGCTGTACATGCTGAGGTTATTCTTAGAGACAATGTTAGCTTGACAGATCTTGAGCTCATTGCGCATGTTAAAAACCTGATTGGTAGCTATAAAGCGCCAAAAACTATCTTAATTGTTGAGCAGATTCCCACTAGTGTGGTTGGTAAAGTGCTACGTAGAAAGGTGCGTGAAAAATACTGGAGCGAGGCTCGTAAAATCTCTTAGTAAGGTACTTGATATTCACAGCCTAGTCTTTACAACTGGTGTTGATGGATAAATATTTACTTTCTAAAATTAATTCAAAGGAATGACCTATGAGTGACATTTATATTACTGGCGTTGGCATGACCAAGTTTGGCCGTCATATAGAGCGCAGTTATAAGGATTTGGTGCGTGAAGCGGTAGAACAGGCATTGACCGATGCCGGTGCTGAATTGGAGCAAGTTAAGCAAGCTTATTTTGCTTCCTGTGTTATCGGCTTTATGCAGGGTCAACACATGATTCCTGGTCAGGTAGCTTTACGCTCGATGGGCTTTCAAAGTATCCCAATCTTTAATATCGAAGGGGCTTGCGCGTCTTCTAGTACCGCCTTACATTTAGCAGCGATGGCGATCAAAAGTGGCTCGTGTGATATCGCTATTGCGGTAGGAGCTGAAAAAATGATCAATGAGGATAAGGCTAAGATGTTTGCCGCTTTTGACTCAGCTTGGGATGTAAGTACGGTTGCGGATAATCGGGATACCTTATTGGCGATGGGCGCAGGCTTTGAATGTCCTGAAGGCTCGCAATCTCCGAAACCGTACTCGATGTTTATGGATGTATACGCCGCCTTTAGTCGCCATCACATAAATACTTTTGGTACTACGCAAAGACAAATCGCGGCTGTCTGTGCAAAGAACCATACCCACTCTGTGCATAACCCACTGGCTCAGTATCAACGACCTTATACGATAGAAGAGGTATTGGCAGCACCACCTATCACATATCCGCTCACTCTGCCTATGTGCGCGCCCATCTCTGACGGTGCTGCGGCTACGGTCTTATGTAATGCGGAAGGGTTAAAGCGTCTAAAGGGTGATGCTAAACGTGCCATCAAGCTATTGAGTAGTGTCGTGCGCTCAAGCTCAGATCGCAGTTTTGAGGATTATAAAAACCACCTTACTGCGCTTGCTGCTACCGAAGCTTATGAAAAGGCGGGCGTCTCTCCGGCCGACGTAGATGTCGCTGAGGTACATGATGCTACGGCTATGGGAGAGATTATTCAGGTGGAAAATCTTCAACTGGTCGGTTATGGCGAGGCGGGTAGAGCAGCAGAAGCCGGCGAGCTGACAATCGGTGGCCGTGTCCCTGTCAACCCATCAGGCGGTCTTGAGTCCAAAGGACACCCGATTGGCGCAACCGGACTAGGTCAAGTCTATGAGCTGGTGACCCAACTACGGGGCGAAGCTGGCAGGCGTCAAGTAGAGGGCGCGCGAATTGCTATTCAAGAAAATGGTGGCGGTATTTATGGAGTAGAAGAGGCTACTGCCGTTATCAATATCTTTGCTATGCAGTAGTATTTAACTAACTCATTATTAAAAATAAAAAAGGAATTTTCTATGACTGAAATAGCTTATATCTATGATGCCATTCGTACGCCACGTGGCAAAGGGAAAAAAGAGGCTCCCTTTATTAGGCAACGCCAATTTGGCTTGTTCACACTTGAGCTATGCTGAAGAAACCGTAGAGATAAACTTGGTAAACTAAGCTTATTAATCGGAGTTTACCATGACCAAGAAAACCAGAACTTATAGCACAGAATTTAAAGCAGAGGCCGTTAAGAAGATAGCGGGCAAACCCCAATTTTGACAAACTCACCTGAGTAAGTTCTCGAACTAAAAAAAGGTGCTAACAATAGGCCGTATATAGCGTTAGCATCATTTTTTGCTACTACCTATATCTAATAATTATCGACATTTGTTCATCAAAATAAGAATCGAAAACCCTCGTTAATAAGGCTATAAGCATCTAAGAAATTACTACTTGATCCATAAAGTAATTTTACTAAAAGCATATTCATCAGTGAACTTTAGCACTAGCCCACTGTTTAAAGCCTAATAAGCACACAATGATAAATACTAACAGGACTGTTGATACGCAGAAGCGACTTAGTACAAGATTAACATTATCAAACCCATCAGTACGAATTTATGTCGCAGGTTATCGATTACGATAATAGGGATATAGAGAAGCTAAGTCTTTATACTCGCCATTTACAACCTATGCTACGTGAAAGGCTCGATGATGATGAGGTTTATTTCAGTAATATGATAATGAGTCACTACCGCTTTTTTAAGCTACGTCAACAGGATTTAAAACTGTAAGAGGGTAGTTTCTTTCCGCTGAATACTGGTAGCGGTGGAGCTGGCAAAGCTAAGGATAAATAAGAGGACTGGCTATTAAAAATAGTTGCAAGGTTAAATGAGCTATTCGATGCTGAAAATCTGACCGATAGAGACCTAATCAATTACTCGTAAACTATCTGGGATAAAGTCAACGAGAACCAAATCGTCATGAATACGAATATAGTTATTGTTTTAAGTGAAAGGAGTTGATTATGTCAGATAAAAATATCAGTTTTTTAGCTGAAAGTAGCTTTGATTATTTATTTACTAATAAAGTCACTTCTCCACATTGCATGCTCGCATACTGCACAAAACCAACTCTCTTTTGCCCGCATATAGGCGATATCAGCAGGTACATCAATGGGACAGGCGCTCCCGCAATATTCACAGCACACATCATCTAAGCAAGCATAGCATTGGCTTATGGTTTCAAATAATATGTGTGAACTGATATTATATTTTTGACAAAGCATACGGACATAATCTACATAGCTAGTTTTATGATCATAGGACCAATAATCCTCACAGACCCGTTTGTCCCAAGCATTTTGTGTCATGCTCCATTCAATCCTGATGCCCATAATATACTCCTTCTTAATGGCAGAATGACTATGATTAGTGTCACATTTTTATAGTATCTATATCTATCGAACGAGTCGCACCCATCATAGTTAGCCAGCTATTGAGCGATAAGATGAGTCTATGACATAATAAAGCGTTAGTCAGCACAAAATAGTTTTTGACGGAAACTTAGTTATTGCCAACGAGTATTATTTTAACAGAAAAGTAATCACTGGCAAGTATTTTTTACTTACCAATAAGGATTTTATTGTGATTTTATGTAATCTACCAGTGCTTTTAGCGGAAAGAAGGTTGCGAGTTGCAGATTTAGTAAGAATGACAGATATCAGCAAATCAACGCTTCATAGAATTTATAACGATGAGACAACTCGCATAGAATTCGATACCCTGAGTAAGTTGTGCCAGGTATTAAAAGTCAATCCAGGGGATGTTTTAAAGTATGTTCCCGATGAGAATGAAGAAAACTAAGCTTTATAGGAAGGTCGACTGCTATAAGACGTTAACCTCCTCACCCGACTAGAATTGAAATTTTAAAATACTCTTCAGCCTTTATTTATAATAGGTTGGAGAGTATTTTTTTGTCTAAAAGATTTTTCTAAATCAATATTTAAAGTATTAAAGATAAAAATATAACAGAAATATTAAAGTCTTTACAGCTGGTAGGTTATAACATATTATAGTTAATATAATTCACTATAATTAGTTAAAAAATGAATAATATTCATCTAAAGCCTATTCAAAAGTTTATAACTTTTAGTAAATCTAATCTGGTTATTCATACACATGCTCAGAAGGCATTATTGATGTGGCAACAATTTAGACCGAGAGTAGTTGGTGTAAACATGAATAGTTTTAATGACTATTATCGACCACCGCTACGCTTAGTATCTAAACCAGACGGCGCTTACTATTTTTTTAATGAATTTAGACGTATTGATAGGGTTCTTACAGAAGAGGTTAGTTTGCGTCAGCCTTGCTTGATTGCGGCTGAAAGCTTACAAGACATTAAGTACTTGGCTTGGAGTGAGGTTGTTGAGCTGGCTTTCGCAAGAGGGACTCATCATCCTGAGTTTTTTAAGGCACTCAGTAATAGTGCACCAAAAAGTATTATTTGCGAACTTATGAATATAGAGCGTCTTACGGTAGACAATTATTGTCAGTTTGCTGGTATCAGCCAAAGTGCTTATGAGTATCAGCAGGGCAAGGCGGTTAATGATGAGGTGATGTTGGGACTGCACAAAAACATGGATTGGATGGATGCCTCTTATGAGTCAAACTAAATTATTTGATGATGTGACTACTAGGCGAGTGTTGGATAAGCTTATTCCAACAGACTCACTGCATAACGTACAAATGCGCCAGCTCGTGATTGATGTGATTAGTCTGGTGCAAGATGATGATATTGGTTTGTTGTATTTAAAACCAGGTGAGAATTTTGCAGAACTTACTGGTATAGACTGTGAAGATGTGATTAAAGAAATCATTCGGCAAGGTAAAACAGTAGAGTGGGCGGTTACCTATATGCTGATTGTCTTTTATCAGGCATATGGCGAAGTTAATATAAATAATAATGCTTGGCGATTTATGAGTGGCTACTTAAAAGTGATATTTATGATCACAGTACGCCACAACAAACACTTTGCCAAAATAGATAAGCTTGGTGTGCGTGTTCGTATGGCGCTAAGACCTTCTGATCCACAACGTGGCATTCTCGACCAGTTAATCAGCACTCATGCTCAGTGCGATAGCTTGTCCTCATGTTTACCTTATATCAGACAATATGAAGCAAGCGTCAAACAGGAAGAGGCAACAGGTGAAAAAGCGAACCAATATCTTGGTAGTAAAATTGGTCAAATTAGGTTGGCTTATGAAGTAGCAATTGATAATAAGGCTTTTATTGGTAAAACCTATAATGAAGATACTAAACGCGTAAAGTTGTCTCAAACAGTCACCAAGATAGTGGCGCATATCGATGGTGAGCCGCTACAAAGAATAGTGTTTGGTACGAAACAATCAAAAAAGCACAGTAATGTGGCAATCGCTGAAAATATTGCCGATGACAACGAAGTGCCATTGCTAGACAATGATTTTAAGCCAGCTCTGCAAATTGCTAAATCTTCTGAGCTGCAGCAATGGCGATTGAAAAATAACCATCAACACGCCCGCCGTAACCAATTTCATTTCCCAACCAATCATCGTCAGCTAAGCATTACCGGATATCAGATGTTATTTGCCACGCTTTGGCAACGCTTTATGAATGTTGATAAAGAGAGTGGTACTGGGTATGCAGTTTTACTACTGTCACTGTTAAGCGGTCTTAGTATTGATAGCATCATTGCTGATTGGCAATGCAGTCGCAGTCAACGGCAGTATTTCGTCTATGACCGTGTCCGTAAAATCAGTAGTATCGCCATCACGATCGATGTGACGACCAATACTCGAAGTCATCTGCTTGCCCACAGACAAAGCAACGGCAGTACCTTTTATCGCGCACTGCCTGAAGCTTTACAAATCATGCTTGAGGATAAAATTACCGTTTCACCTGGTAATGTTAAAGCCGCTATCTCTTACGCTAAAGATATATTGAACCTGCCAGCACTGAGTCCTCAATATATTGAAGCCGGGCTATTTATCCTTATTAAAAACGAACTTAATAAGCCCCTACATGCCGACATGATCACAGGTGTTGATGTAAGGCATAGCTCTGCGCTGTATTACACTAGCACTAAAACGGTAGAGCTAGAGCAAACTTATATAAAAGCGGTAGAGCTGATAACTGAATACTGCAATGATGAGCAAAAAGTACTTTTAATAGATGAGTGTAGCGTACCGATGAACGGGCATAGAAGCCATATTGGTAGTGATATGGTACTAAAGACCACAATGTGCCAGCAGTTCTTTAATCAACTGGCTATCAGTGCTGAGAGTTTTAATGGAAAGTTAAAATCCCACATGGATCGCTATATTGCGCAGTTCAATAGTTATAGCATTTGGCTATGGCACATTATCCTGATCCAAACGGGTATTCGCCCAGTCAGACATGCACCAGGATTACTCAATCAGTTTGATTTGAAGCGGCGTATATTATGGGTATCTGACAAAGAAGAGCGTCATGCGCAGTCTGATGGCAGGCTCATTCCTCTTAGCAAGTTTTTGATAACTGCTATACAAAACTATATGACTTATATTAAGCAATTTGCCGCCATCTATAATCCATTATGTCCAGCAGCGCCTTATCCTATCAACGACATCTTGCAATCTGAGCGTCCTCTCATTCAGCTCTATAAAAAGAACCCAAAGGGCTTTACTAGCATTACGCCAAGCCAAGTTCGCTACCAGTTGCAAGACTTTTTTAGTCATCAGGATAATTGGCTGCGTCATCAGCTGAGATCCATGCTTACGGGGCGCGTGCCTGACTATCTGATTTGTGCCCTTTATGGTCATGAGCATCCTGATCAGGAATTTATGCATCCGATGTCATCAAGCTCTATTAATCAGCTGCACCAGCTCAGTTCCCATTTAGATGCGATTGCTACAGACCTTCACTTAAAACAAATTGAGGTTCGCCTATATGGATAACATTAGCGCTCATAAAATGCGACAGCTGAATAGAGAAGAAGCTAAAAACAGTATCAAGTATGATGCTAAAGCCCTAATTAAAGAATATATCAATCAATATCCTATGCAATCGCCTTGTGAGCTGCAGCATCATTATGAAGCGATTAACCAGTTACTAGAGGAGAAGTTCGATACCGCTCAAAACTTTCAATTGGCGCGGCGCGGATTTTTAGAGTTTATTCGTGATTATAATAAAGCTCACCAGATATACCTTAACGAGCCTGTTGTACCGATACTGGCGACTCGTGAGCGCTTGACCATTAATTATGATTGGTTTGTGAATGGGTGCGCTGTGGCAGACAGTAGCGCTATGATGATAGAGTCTTGGCAACGAAAACGGCGTTTTTCAATGAATGACTTGGTTGAGGGATTATTATATTGCAGCATCATGTATGGCGGTATCAACGACATTGAGGTGTTAAAAGCGCTCTATGATTGGCTATTTGGTGAGCGCCGTATATATAAAATTAACATGTCAGCGACTGATGAAAAAAGCAGAGTAGAATGTTTGGCTATAATACCGCTTAGCGTACCTGATGATAATTATGGAACTACGCTAGATGACAGCGAAAGCTTACATCGTTTTGTTGATTATATTCCCGATGATATGGGCCTATGTTTTTTATATGCTCTAAAGGATAAAGAGTTAAACACTGCCAAGATAAAGCCATTTAATACCATAATCAACGATATCTCACAAACGCTTAAACTCACCAATAAAGATATCGATCGCCCGCAGCACTCAATGCTCATCAAATATGCCAACTACCACTGGCGACAGCTAGAGGGTAGTCTAATCGATGGTGCGCTAGCCGTGGTGAAACAAGATGATATAAAGACAACAGGTTTGCCTACTGAGAAGCTAATCCATTATAACCGAGAGCTCATCAATCAAAACCCTGAGCCACTCGAGTGGTCTGAGCTGTTTGATGCCAGTTATCAGACGGTAGGAAAATCGCAGGACAAGAGAGATGCCACAGTTTATCCAAGCTTTAGCAAAAATCTGATCAAAGAGCTGCAAGATGCACTCAAATTGACTAGAAACGCCGCTATTTGTACTATCACAATATTAATGACAGACGCTAGCCAGCCTAATGCGCGACGCTTGCTTAGCTGGGTATTATCATTGCTCGGTGATAATAGTATTAGACTAAATACTATTAGTAAATATGCTGGCTGTATTGGTCGCGACTGGCTAATGCTGACGTTGGATGAGGATATTGATCAGTGGGAGGGTAATGACTTTGAGGAAGTGTACGAGCAAATTATTCAAAGTAAGGTAAAAGATGGTCGCAAGTTTTCTGTACTGTGCAAGTCGTCAGAGTTTGACGATACATATAGTGGTATAGATAATGATAACCATACTACTGGTCAACCGCTATCTTATCTTGATCGTTTAAAAGACAGTCAGAAATTTACTTATGGCCGTTTGAAAGCATTTCATGATCATCAGCGTATGCACTTTGATGCGCCTTATGTGCATTTTCCCTGGGGTAATAATCGGCAAGTTGTCAAAGCTGAAATGATATCACCGCGCGTGTATAGAGCGATGAGAAGTTATATCCAAACATCAGAGTTAGAGATAGAACAAAAGCAGCTATGTTTTATTGTACTGGCGCTTGCTTATCGGACTGGTATGCGAATTAACGAAATTATTGGTATTAAGGTTAGCGACATTGCAGATATAGGGTTTATTAATGGCCAAGTGGTTGAAGTGCCAAAAATAATCCTCAAGCCCAACCGCTATCGCCGGCTAAAAAGCAGTAGTTCTAAACGGGTGATACCGATAGACAGGCTTTTCAAGGATGATGAGTTAAAGCCCTTCATCGCATTCTATTATCAACAAAAAAGGTTAAAAAGAAATTATTTATTCTCACAAGGCTCAGGTGACCAGCCACTACCGTCCGTATTCTTTAGTAATATGATGAAAATAATATGGGATAGATTGCTGAGTACCCATGATTTCACCTTTCATAGCTTTCGGCATACTGCAATTAGCCAATTGGTCCTGGTGTTAAACGACTCGCCACTTAGAGAGGTGATGACAGATTATGGTACAGCCCATAGTGAATCTATCGTTAGCGCCGTGCTTGCTAATAATAAAGAAAAGGGGATGTGGTTTGGGCTAGCTAGCTTTGCAGGGCATCTAACGCCAGATACTACGTTTGAATATTATATGCATACCGCTCATCTATTGGCTGGATGGCAAATGAGTCAAGCCACACTTGTTATGCCGATAACCGTGTTTGAGATGGTGACAGGTATTGGTTATCAGACGGTGAATAGACAGAATGGCAGAGCTTATAGTCCTAACACCAAACAGGTTCATCTTGATAAAATGCGTGGCTATTTAATCAATAAGGTTGCGAGCAAAGAGTCTCTACTCTCTTATAACAGAACACCAGCTAATACAGATTATGAGCAAAACACACAAAATGACGCAGCGAATACTCGACCGTCTCTATTTGTCCATCCTAGAATTTATGATGTGATTGCACTGTTAGAAGAGCTGCAAAAAACAAGTGTTGATAAAAGAGCGGATCAGTTGGCAGAGGTCGCACTTCAGCATGGTATCGCTGTCAATGATGCTAGACAGATTTACGATAGAGCCAGTCAGATTTTTACTGATGATAGGCTGCTTTTGAGTGCGCCGACGGGACATAAAAACCAAGAGGTTCTAGTTAAAGCGCTTGATCGAGCATATCAGATGTCAATTGATGAGCCTGCTAGACTGAAATCGTTTGTAGGAATATTTACAGGTAAAAAAAACTTAAACACCTCATCGATTCATTTTGGTATTAAAGAGACTCAGCTTAAAATGCTACAGCAGTTCATGGAAGTAGGTTGTCAGCTTATCGATGCCAGTCATTGGCGAATTAGAGCACATAGCGAACAGGCAGTGCGTGATATTAAAAAAGAGCTTGGACTGAATAGCTCAATACGTATTGGTGCTCGTGAGAGTTTCCATGGTTATGAGGTTAGGGTAGTACAGAAAAAGCGGAGAAGATCTGATAAAAATATGGCTATAACAGATGATTATTATTCCTCGTCAGGAATTTTGAAGTATGTGGGATACTTACTTATAATATTAGTTGAAAACTAGATACAGCCTTTTGTAATTCTGAATGATTGCTTTTTTTATGTAGCTTGCAGTAGTTATCAAGCTGATTTATTCAAGTAGTTCGTATGAGCAAGGTGACAGAGTGACAAGCTATATGGTCAACGGGCTAGAAGATGATTTTTGCTCTATATGATTAAAATTTTGTCACAGATAATATTCTTCTAAACACTAGAGAGTATAAGGATTGTCACGTTGTCACGTTTAGAAAAGGTTAGTGTATACGATAAATGGAATACCTTACCTCGTTAGATGTGGTAGTGATAGGTACTGTGGCAGGAGTAACTCTTAAGTGACTACTAAAAAATAATACTAACAATGAGAATAATAACTTTAACTATAGTAATTAGCCTCTATCTAAGTGTTAGTTTCAGTTCAAAGCCAAGAAAAAGGAATTGCAATTAGATTTTAAGGTTTTAACCAAATAATAATGCATCGGCTATTTACTCGAGATTTATAACTCATAAAGTATCATCTTATTAGATAGAGCGTGAATATTTAATAGCTTTTGATATATTCACAGTAGCGGAGTATAGGTGGTTTTAGCGTGACAACGTGACAAGGCATACACTGTGTGGCGTACAGCTATTTTTATCCGCGACTTTTTAATACCTTTCACCGGTTACGATATGTTAAAAGGTAGGTAGCTAATAGCTTTCACGTTGTCACGTACGTAAATCCCAATATCTTCTCGACTACCTTATAAAAAATAAGATTTAAGAAGTTAACTACAAACTTTGCATGTTGAGGTCTTGGCTATATTTTTAGTAACTAAACTCTAGTTAGTTAGGCTCTCAAAAATACTAAAATGTATGTTTCTAACACACTGAAACTTGCAGAAATATCTATCCATTAAACTAACCTAACATTTAATTTGCGATGACCATTCAAGAATCTAATAATACTCCTTAATATAAGCATAAGCTCGATCGAATAGTTCTTGATCTTTGTGTAGCTTGTACTTCAAAAGTGCTTTACGTAAGGATTTTTGTACCTCACGCTCGCCAGCGCTAGTGGTTTGCCAGCCAGGAAAGCGCACAATTCTCACGATGGCATCAATATCAACAACAATGCGTTCGACCACCGCTGGTGTTTGATCTGTTTTCAGTTCTAGAAATAGTTCAGACAAAGCCGATGTAGGTGATTTCTCTTGGACCTCGATTTCTAGCTCTTTTTCTGCTTGAACGGTTTCTTTCGCAATTTTACAAAGCTCTTTTACAAAATCAATGGAAGCTACTAAACCTTTTTCAGCTTTATCTCGTAAAGCCTCAAGGCGTTCACTTAGAGACTTAAAAGTAGGCAAGTCGCCTGCACCCTTAAAGCGCTCAACTAAAGCTTTCTCTAGTTGCTTTACTTTTTTCGGACTAGGATTATTGAAGATATCTTCGATGATATTTGCATCCATGACAAATTCATCTAAGACATGCACACTACCCACATGCACGTTGTCATGGATCAATTTGGTAGTCTGTGCACCCAGTGTCAACCAAAGCAATTTACCGATACTGTCAGAGGCGGGCTTGACCGACTCATACACCTGAGCCAGCCATTTATAATCTTGGTTATAGTTATCTAACACTGAATCCGGTGATAACGACTCCCAAAGCTTAAATAGAAACTTAAAGTCCAACGCAAAAGCATCTTTCTTTTCATTATTGGCTATAGCGTTCTGTGCTGCTTCTAGGCCCTCAAAGCCTTCTAAGGTTCTATCTACGCTTTCAAAGTGAGACAAGGCATTGTGCATGGCTTGTGGGAGCTGTTCGCGCAGCTCTGATAGGTTAGTAATGATTTGCTGTGCACCTAGCTCATCAAACTCTAGCGCTTTTGCTGCATCATCAAACACACCAAAGTAATCAACAATGCAGCCAAAAGTCTTGCCTGGATATAGACGGTTGGTTCGGCAAATCGCTTGTAGCAAGGTATGGTCTTTCATGGACTTATCTAAGTACATGGTCTGACAAATAGGCGCGTCAAAACCTGTTAAAAGCTTTGCGGTAACGATAATAAATTTAAGCTCTGAGCTAGCGTCATTAAATTCATCAACAATTTTTTCTTGTTGGCTCTTGTCTATACCCCATTTTTTCTTAAACTCATAATCATCGTTAGCGGTAGTAGAAATAATCACTTTACTGGCCGCTTCAGGAAAGTGCTCATCCAGTGCCTCTTTATATAGAACGCAAGCATGACGATCTGGCGTTACTATCATTGCTTTAAAGCCGTGAGGCTCTACTTTTTCCATAAAGTGGATAGCAATGTCTTCAGCTATTCTAGTAATACGCTCAGGCGACTTTAAGAAGGCGGCCATTTTGGCTGACTTCTTATTCAAAGCATCAGCGTCTTCATCGCTTAACGCTTGGCTTTCTTTAAAGTCAGCAAAGGCTTTATCAAGTGATTCTTTATCAATATGCACATCAACCAAGCGTGGCTCAAAATGCAAGGGTAGGGTGGCTTCATCACGAATGGAGTCATGGAAGGTATAGCGACTCATATAGCCGCCTTGGTCTTCCTCGGCACCGAATGCCCAGAACGTATTCTTATCCGCTTTATTAACGGGCGTACCGGTTAAGCCAAATAGAAATGCATTAGGTAATGCAGCGCGCATCTGACGACCTAAATCCCCTTCCTGTGTACGGTGGGCCTCATCTACCAACACGATGATATTATCGCGGGTATTCATATTAGGTTTGGCATCACGGAACTTATGAATAGTAGAAACGATTATTTTGCGGGTGTCACGCTCAAGCATTTGCTGTAATTCTCTAATACTTTCGGTGCTTTCTACGTTAGCAATATCCGCAGCGTTAAAGATGCCGCTTATCTGCGTATCTAAGTCGGTTCTATCTACTAGGACAATAACCGTTGGGCTTTTTAGCTTTGCTTCACGGCGCAGTTTTTGTGCGGCAAACACCATCAGTAAGGACTTACCTGAGCCTTGAAAATGCCAGATTAAGCCTTTTTTGATTTTACCTTCAACGACACGCTCAACGATTTTATTCGCGCCTTCATACTGCTGAAAACGCGGTATTATTTTCATTCGCTGCTTTTTCTTATTACTGCTGAACAGTGAGAAGTTACGCATGATATCGAGCAGGCGTGCAGGGTTAAGTAGATCTTTTAACTCTTTAGCCACTCCACCTAAACCAAAGCTTCTAGCAATAGCATCGTCATCATTACTTAGACGCCAAGGTGCCCAAAATTCTAATGGACAGCGTACAGAGCCATAAAAGAACTCTTTGCCTTCAGTAGCAAAGGAAAGGATATTAGGTACAAATAACTGTGGCACAGCATTTTCATAAATATTGTGTATTTCATGCGCGCCGTCTAGCCAGCTAACAGAGGGGCGAATAGGGGTTTTAGCTTCGCCGACGACGACAGGAATACCGTTAATTATCATCACGATATCGGGTATTTTGGTCTCTCTATAATGAATACGAAACTGGTTGGTAATGACGTATTGGTTATTATCAAGGTTTTCAAAGTCGATTAGGCGAATAGACACATGGTGATTATTCTTACCAAAGGGCATGGTCTTTTCGCCCGTTAACCACTGGAAAAACTCTTCGTTGGCTTTGACTAAACCGACTTGGTTCACCGAAATTAGAATAGCGCGTAAAGCATGAATGACTTCATCAGCCAAAGCAGGATTCGCTTGGATATCAGGGTTTAAGCGCAATAGTGCCGCTTTTACTTGCGACTCAATCAACACCTCATTAACACTACGACCAAGCTGCTCGGCGGATTGGAATTGCCACTGGGCACTATACTGACTGCGAGGCTCATTAACCTGGTTGCTCTCATGAGAAGCATTTAAATTAAGGCCACTCATTTGATTGATGATGTAGTGCTCTACGCTGTTTAATTCATTAAAAGCCATTCTAGTAGTCCGTTACTTAGAAAAAATATGTTTTAACATCTCGATTAACACTTCTCTTCCAGATTTCAAAGAAACAATTATTGAATTTATTGTTTCATCAAAAGATAGCATTTCTCTTACAATTTCTTCTTGTATATAAATCGGTAGTACTGGAATTTCCAAGTTACCTATTCTAGTAGTGTTTAGATTAGGTTGATCGGCCCCTGCGGCGATGCGGTTTCTAAGGTGATCTGTAATCGAATCTAAAAAATAATAAAGGTATTCCTTTTGTAGACCTTCAAGTTCAAGAAATGCAGCTACGCCGTCATTAGCGCCTGCTTCGAAAGTTAATATCCTGGGTACTCCCAGTGAGTAGCCACTATTTGAAAGCAATACTGTATTAGGTGGTATTATTCGAGTTTGCTGAGCTCCCTTTTCAGTAAGGCATGATTTAACCTGGTCTTTAAGTAAAAACGGTGACGTATTCTTTGTGAGACTCCCAACAGTAACCCAAGGCAAAAAACTTCCATTAAAGAGCTCCGGACTTCCTGCAGGTCGGGGTGATGAGCCTCTTACAATTGAAGCGAAGTTTTTCAGTTTTTCAGAATGCCACTTATTTCTCACGCACTCGTCAGAGGATATTTTAGCTTGAAAATATGCTTTTCTTGCTACTAAAGCTTTACTAAGCAAGCTTTCAAGCATTTCTAAATTTGTGTTTTTTGACCATAAAAGATCACTAATTCGTTTTTGCTCTTCAATAGGTGGAAGTTTAACCTCAAAAGCTGCTAAATCCCGCCACTTGACACGTTTTGACATAGTGCCTTCTGCATTAGAGTTAGCATAGGTCCAAAGAGCAGGAGAATTTACTATAAATGCCAAAAATCCAGGTTCTATTAATTCATGGTTTTCACGTAAAACAAAAGCATCACCGGAACACACTCCATCAAAGTTTACTAAGGACGCTCGTTTTAAATAAGCATTTCTTCTCGCGAAAAGGATATCGCCTGCTTTAAAAGATTTTGCTGCTGAAGTTAAGTTTTCAGTTGATTCAAAGTTTTTAACATTCAAGTCACCCGAAATAAAGTTCTGGAGACCTACGAATTTTTTTAAATCAGATTCTGAAGGGTGATCAACCCTCTCTGAAATTTCCTCAGCAATTTCGCCAAGGCGAAAAGTATTCCATTTCATATTGTCGATTTTTAGGTTTATAACTTTATTAAGCATTTTCATTGCCTTTATCGAGAGCTTCAAACAGCTTACTAACGGATACTTTCAAATCACTAGCTTTATTTTCCCAATCAGACAAAGCCTGACCAAATCGTAATCCTACTGACTCTTTATCTTCCACGAAAAGCTGGACACTTAATCGGGTGTTTTTATCAGCTAAAATATCCTCGTTTTTAATAACCTTTGAAAAGCCAGAGAGAGTTTCATAGTTTAAATAAGCACTATGTATTTTCTTAATATGATGCTCATCTAAATAACTTATTGTTTTCTCCTTTCTCACCTCATCAACTGCTTGAATAAAAAGTACATTCCCTTTTCTATCTTGCGTCTTATTATTATTGGTTATTAATAAGCATGAAGTCATAGATGAGTTATAAAAAAGATTAGGACCTAAACTAATTACACATTCAACTACATCATCAGAAATCATTTCCTTACGTATTTTAGCTTCGAAATCTCGGAACAATACTCCATGTGGCCACAGAGTCACAGACCGACCGTTCTTTAAGTCCAAACTTTTTTGAATATGCTGCTGAAAAGCATAGTCTGCACAGCCTTGCGGCGGTGTGCCCCATAGATTCCTACCATAAGGATCATTCTCAAAAGATTTTCTGTCCCATGACTTAATCGAATAGGGCGGGTTCGCCAATATTACATTGAACTTTTTTAGCTCACCGTTCTCTATTAAGCCTGGGTTGGCCAAGGTATCGCCACGTACAATCTCAAACTCTTCTATGCCATGCATAAACATATTCATGCGGGCAATGGCTGAGGTGAGTAGGTTAATTTCTTGGCCATATAATTTGAGGGTACGATATTCTTTGCCTTCATCTTTTAAATGCAGAGCACAGTTAAGCAATAAACCACCGGAACCACAAGTTGGATCATAAACAGATTCGTCTGGCTGTGGGTCCATTATCATGGTCATCAGCTTTACTACCGTACGGTTGGTATAAAACTCAGCCGCCGTATGGCCACTATCATCAGCAAACTCTTTAATCAGATACTCATAAGCGTTACCTAGCTTATCGTCAGGTACATTGGCTAAATTAAGCGTGTGCTGCGAGTAATGCTCAATAAGGTTAGTAAGCATAGCGTCGGATAGGCGATCTTTATTAGTCCAGCTAGCATCACCAAAAATACCTTGTAAGGTGTCAGGATTGGCTTGTTCAATGGCACGCATAGCGCCTTGCAGTGCTTGACCGATATTAACCGTAGTTTCACGAACGTCTTGCCAGCGCGCACTTTCTGGAATTTGGAAATGGTGGTTTTCTGCAAAGGCGGCGTACTCCATATCGCCATCTGATTCAGCCAATGCTTTTTCAAACTCTTCATCGTAAACGTCAGAGATACGCTTAAAGAATAGTAAAGGAAAGATATACTGCTTGTAGTCGCCAGCATCAATGGTGCCGCGTAAGGTAGTGGCTGCGCCCCAGAGGTACTTTTCTAGTTCTTGTTGGGTCATCATACTGATGCTTCCTCTATCAAACTTGCTTGTTCTTCAACATCCCTAATAATTTCAGAGGCATTGATATCTCGACCTTCAGCTAAAATGTGTATTGCATTCGCTACATAAGCGGCTCTTTTAGCAATAAATTGAGCAAAGTCATTTTTGACCTTATCCGCTTTTTCTTCACCAGATAAACCAGTGTAGTCCCCACACTTTAATTCATCCAACGGTATTAGATGTGATTGCAGGCGTGCATTGACGATATCCTCGCTGGTCCAGTTATAACGTTCTTTCAGGTAACTGAGTGGATCTTTACTGCTGATATTTAAATTAGTTTTATCGGTAATTAGTGCACAGTTCAGTGCAAAGTAACTTTCCGTTCCCACTTCTTTTAATAAGGCATCAGGGAACACATGATGATAATGTCTGCGGCCATCAACAAGTTGTTGTCTAGTTAGTGACGAACCATCAGCAAAATCGTAAGCACCTAGTTTGCTAAACACAGCCATGATACCTCGACCGCGAATATTCTCGCGTTTTGGCCAGCCAATCCGCTTTAACTCATCATCAATTGCTAGTGGATATAAATCACGATTTAAAACTTGAACATCATTTTCAGTATAGAGGGAGCCATCTGCTTTAGTTACTGCTGTAATGATATTTCTAAGCATTATGAAGTCGTTAAATGCATGAGAGGCGGCAGCGTTTTCATAACGGTCTGTAAAGAAACTAGACCAAAGATACTTTTTAAGTAATATTTCAAAGTTTCCTCTAGAGTCTAAATTTTCAGGTATATCAACATATAATGCAGCAATCACAGCTAATACTGCATTGGTGGGTAACCTAGCACGGTCATAAATAGCCTGGCTTTCCATAAACGTTGCCATTTTAGACAGGCCTAGAGACATCCTATCCCAGTTATCGACCATATCTTCTTTGTTCATATCCCACATGCCACGCTGATTCGGTAGCTTCCCTTGTATTAATGCGGAGGTAGCGAGTATTAAAAATGGCAATTCAAAATAATGCTTAATTGTTGGGTATTTTTGGTCTAACTCATTTTGATAATCATCTAAAGAGACGCCTTTAACGCCTTCTATTTCTGCGCGAATAATATCGTACTGTGATAAAGGTTTGCTGTTGGTATTCATGTTAATAAATACTTGTAAAGCGGTTTCTTTGCTTGTTTGTGAAGGCAGTGCAAGATACGGAAGATTAAAGTGCGTAATGACTTCTCTAAAGTCCCTTATTTTGTTTTTTAGCTTCTCTTGTTTTCCCATCCATTGCTTTAATAGGGCTTTGTAATCTTCTTCATCAATACTTGGTTCTGAACTTGATAATGCAGAATCAATCCACTCTTCAATTTCATCAGAAATATCACCAGGTCTAAACAAGTTCATGGGTATTAGGCCACGTTTTAAGCACTCACTAGGCTCATCCACCCACAACGGCATTCTGTTACCATTTTTATTTATCCAACGACCTTTATACCAAACTTCCGACTCATCTGTTTTTTCGTTTTCGGGCACGCTTTCATCGTAAGCGTTTAGGTATAAAAAGTAATTAATATCCTCATAGTTATTGTGCAAAGCTCGCCACAGCGATGTTAAACGCTGCTGGCCATCTAGAAGGTGCTCAGTAACACGCCCTTGGGTTTCCGGAGCAGTAACTAAATATCTTGATACAAACTGCTCTTTATCGACATCAAGCAATAATGTTACGCCTAGCGGTAGATTTTTGGTAACCGTATCTAGCAGGCTGCAAACTCTGTTTTTATCCCAAGCTTGGTGTCTTTGAAAACGAGGTAGTTTTATTTCACCACTTTGAATTTTTTGAAACCAGACAGAGACCTGTCTGTCTTTTGCTGAGCTAGATGGCATCTTCATTATAAAAATTCCTTTAATATCGCTTTAAACTTTTCTTCCGCTTCAAGGCTGGCTTGCCATGCTTCTTTTAAATCAGCCATAGCTTCTTCAACAGTGGGCAGGTTGTCTTCTATGATTTTCTCTACGTAGAGTGGGATATTTAGATTGAAATCGTTTTCTTTTAAGTCTTCAAAACTGGCTACCTTAGCGTAGTTCTCGACATCTTGGTAATCGCTATACCATTGATATATTTGCTGAACGTGTTCTGGTTCTAGGTGGTTTTGTGCACGGCCCACACGTATTTGTTCAGAGGCATCAATAAATAGAACGTTTCCTTTTTTATCGGCATCTTTGTTTTGTTTGAAGACCATGACACATGCGGCTAACTGTGTGCCGTAGAATACATTAGGACCTAAACCTATGACGGCTTCTAAAATACCCTGCTCTAGTAATGCTTGACGGATTTTACCTTCAGCACCTTTACGAAATAGGGCACCATGAGGCAATACCACGGTCATACGACCTGTACTGTTCATGGATTTAACCATATGCTGTACCCAAGCCATGTCGCCATTACCTTTAGGTGGCACGCCAGCAATATTGCGTCCATAGGGATCATTAGCCCAATTATCCGCGCCCCAATCTTTGAGTGAGAACGGCGGATTAGCTATGACACAATCAAAGGTTTTTAAACCATCGGCTTGGAAAAAGGCAGGCTCGCGTAAGGTATCACCACGCAGGATTTCAAAATCTTCTATGCCGTGTAAAAACATATTCATACGTGCAATAGCACTGGATGTCAGATTTCTTTCTTGGCCATAGAGTTTAAGCGTACGAAAGTCTTCGCCGTTATGTTTCAGGTTATCGACACACTCTAATAGCATACCTCCGGTCCCACATGCAGGGTCATAGACAGATTCACCTTCGTGCGGATCAAGAATAAGTCCTAGCAAATGCACTACTGATCGCGGCGTGTAAAACTCACCTGCTTTTTTATTGGTTAGGTCAGCAAAGTGCTTGATTAGATATTCGTAGGCGTTACCTAACATATCTGGATTAGCATTTTCATGGCCTAAACGATACTGTGAGAAATGCTCAATCAGATCAATCAATAGCTTATCTGGCAGCTTATTCTTATTACTCCACTGAGCATCACCAAAGATACCGTATAAAAAGCCTTGGTTAGCTTGCTCAATGCCGCGTAGCGCCTGTTCAATGGCTTGGCCTACATTAGTGGTCGTTTCGCGCACATCATTCCAGTGACAGCCTTGTGGTATTTCAAATCGGTGCATTTCTGGCATAGATGCGTATTCGATATCACCGTCAGACTCTTCTAGTGCCTGTTTGTATTCTTCGTCATAAACGTCGGAGATACGCTTGAAAAATAAGAGGGGGAAAATATACACCTTGAAATCTGAAGCATCGACGGGACCTTTTAGGATCCAAGCAGCTTTTGAAAGGTATTGCTCTAACTGGGACAGTGATAAGACTTCACTCATTAATAGATTCTCTCAATAAAGCAGGTATGGATAAAATGTAGTGGTCTGGTGGTTATATCGTACCCAGAGTTTTATCAAACCCCAATAGCACACATACCACCTGAGTATTTCGTAAAACCTTAAAAGCGCTGCTAAGTCAAATCAGAAATGACTTAGCAGCGCTTTTTTGTGCTCGGTTATGCTAAACACACCGTTCTTTGTTCTACTAAAGCTAATAATAGCACACCCCAAAAAATGATGATATTAACACCTAAGCAGTAGAGTTCGCCTAATCTGTATGTACTGATAGAAGTCAGTATATTTTATATAAAATACATTCATAGTCCTTACAAAATAACCCGCTTAACAATTAATCACCATTATATTGAGACAAACAATTGAATTTAGAATAGTACATAACCTAGAAAATAAATCACTAGGCAGTCTACTATACTTGTCTTAATGATAATAAATAGTAAGCGAATGAATATGACAGCGGCTTTAATTGATGAATACGCTCCTTACACTAGAGCGATAGCTCACGCCTGCGCTATCACCTTTAAAGGCAATGCTAGAAACAACCTCCAACAAGACGCATTTTTCTTTTTAGACCATTGGTATCAAGAGGATTTAGGGGTGATGGCAGTGACATCAGTACAAGCGCCATTTTGTCTTGCTGTATCAGACGGCGTTGCCAGCTCTAACCAGTCACAGCACTGCTCAAAGGCAGTGGTCAAAGCAATTAAAGCGCTATGGGATGACAAACAAGCAAACGTCCAAAACATGACCTCAGATCGTATGTATCAACAACTGAGTCAAACAAAGCATGCAAAAAAACGCTATGGCGCTGCAGCAACCCTCGCCATGATTGTCGGCACATTAAAGGATGACAATTCAATCAATATAAACATCAGGCATGTTGGTGATAGCCGCGTATATAAGCTAGGTAAATATGAGAATGAATGGCAGTGCTTAACTCGTGATCATAATCTATTGAATGAGCTGGTAGATGAGCAAGCGAAAGATGAAGATCGCCAAGTAGAGTTTACGGAGTACAATCGCACAGGTATGGCTGGAAGCTTGTATAGTATTACTGAGTGCTTTGCATTGGCAGTGAATAGCGATGACCCAAGCAGCGAGCCACCTAACAGTACAAAACAGACCTTCACGTGCAATCGGGCGATAGTCTCGTTGTCTGTACTGACGGTATTCATGACTTAGTGCCAAGTAATGAATGGGCGCTTATCGATAATCAAACGGATTTACAAGAGTGGCTACAGACGCTTAGACAGCAAGTTTATGACTCTGATGGCAATGCTTATGATAACGGTACAGCCATTGTGGTACGGTTTGAATAATTGTCTTATGACAGTTCATTTCTAAGATGAAAATTTGATAGATTCAATAACCTATAGAGTAGCTCATATGTCTACATACCCAATAGCAACCTACAACAAATCAACCCGTCTGTTTGCGCTCTATCAGCGTTTGCCACGTAGTAAAGACAAGGCAATATCGCTCACAGAGCTAATGAACGTTTATGGTGATAACCCTGATCATTACACAAACGAGCGCAAAAACTTAGAGAACGACCTAACAAGTCTCAATCAAATATTTACCGATATTTTCCATAGCGATGCTTTAATCAGGTTGCCAGCTTGGAGTCAGAATATCAGCGGCAAGACCGCACGGTTTTATATTGAGCCAAGTTTTAGTATCGATATCATCAATGAGCAAACGGTATTCTTTTGGCAAATGCTTGCTAACTATACCGCCAACTACTTACCAGCACCCTTTAAGCAAAGTATTAGCGATAAGTTGAACCAGTTAGATCGCCAAGACAAGTACAGCTTCAATCAAAGTAGTCTGGGGCAGTGGAAAGACCATCTCATTATTCTGCCTAGTATCGTACAAGCACCAAAGCTTGATAGTGACGTGCTGGCTAGCATTCATCACGCGTTGTTGCAAAACAAGCAGCTTCAAATTAGCTATCAAAATAAATGGCGTAACAATCCTGCCGTCAGAGTAATCTATCCTAAAGGGCTCGTTTTTATTGACAATATGATGTACCTCACTGGGTTTGATCCAACGGACGATCATATCGATGATAATGTCTTATTAAAGGCGCACCGTAATTTTGCGGTTAATCGTATTGAAGCAGCTGAAGTAACAGAGCAGTCGGTACCGGACTGGGTAGAGCGCAATGCTTTAACTCTTGAGAATCTACGTAAGCTAGGAAAGTTGGAATTGAATAATTGTTTAGAAATCGGACTGGTTCTAAAGGTGCAAAAATATGCCTGCCAGCATTTATATGAGCGGCCGTTATCATCTACTCAAACGATTACGGTTATCAATGACACTTGGAATGAAGTGCACGCAACGGTTGCGAATACTCAGCGTCTGCAAGATTGGCTAGTAAGTATGTCGCAGTTGGCAGTAGTGGTTGAACCGCTAGAGCTAAAAAAAGCTATTCTTAAGCGTTTAGAAAGCGGGATGGAATTATATACAAAATAGTTGATCAAGCATTTTGCCAAAAGTACTAAAAAACAGATATATTTTTCTAATGTAATCAAGGAGTCAGAATGACCACAGCTAACTTATTCAAATTTGTTACCTCTGAGCTATCACAAGACGCTCTGATATGATAGCTTCTGTCATGGGCAGACCAAGACTAACAAACAGTAATTGATACACACAAAGCACGAAATAAGATAGTAACCAGTGTATTGGCGTTGTTCTTCACTAGAGAGAGTAAATCATCACCAAGTAGCATTGATAAAATAGTGGTAAAACGTCAATTAAGTGATATTAATGTTCTTTGCATTTATTATTGCCTGTTTTATCATCAGTGATGACTGGGATGAGCAGGCGCTACTTGAGCTGAAAGAGAAAGCAGAGGTTGATGTTTTATTAGGTTTACAAACAGATGACCACGACCATGAAAGCTTAGATATTATAGAGGCGGTTATTAAGTTTCAGCTAGATGAAGTAAGTGATGTCGTTGAACTGCTTAATGTAAATTCTTCAAGCACTATTATCGGTATAGATGTAACAGATGTTAAAAGACTATTTAAGTGTGTGAATGCATTCAAGTTAATTCAAGTAGGCGAGATAGATGACTCTGAAACAAATATGATGATGTCAAAGACAGGTAAGCCAATTTATCAACTGATTGAAGATCGAAATACTAACGGTTTGATTGTTGGAATGGTAAAGAGTCAAAGTCTGTCATTGGGGGATGTAGCTTATATATCAGATGCTATTGAGACTCTACTAAATAATTAGAATGCATTTATATACCACTGTTCAAGTATTGCTGATGAGCCTGATTCTTTCCGTTTAAGAGTAATTTATGCTCAGAGTTAGGTAAAGGTTTAGATATAAGCGTTATGAGCTATGCTGAAAAACACCATAAAGGTAAATAAACTTGTTAAACTAATAATTCGATAAGGATTTTAGCAGTTAATCTGTATCTAGAAGTGTTCTGATTTTCCGGATGGATTATCAGTGCTAAACAATTGGATTAAATAAAATAAAAGAACCGAAACCTGTATCAAACAGATTTCAGTCTCTCGTATATGCTCTAAAATCTATAGTAAATGTGATAGATAACGTGAAAAGGCATCCTCAAAGTCTCTAACATCGTAACCTTTACCTCGCGCTTCGTTACCGCGTAGGTCACGCGTCCTCATATCTTTAGATGAAATTTTGAATCCACTCAATCGTTTAGCTATTTGCCGTAGGGTGATAGGTTTACCATGATTTAAAGTCGACCAGATCATCTCTGGGTCTCTACATAATCCTGCCAGCAAATTCTTACTCAAAAGTCTGTCTGTCCCATGTAGATTAAAAACGGTTTGAATATCAGCTAATAGCTGCTCATTTAAACTTGGTTCTTCACTTTCTAAACCCGATATTTCAATACAAGCTTTATAAGCCTGCTCTAGCCAGTCATCACCAAGTACTAGTGCAATTTTTAGAAGTATTTCCCAGTTATCTTGTGCACGATCATTGATATGAGGAGGTAACACTGGCTTTGCTGCTTTTACCGCTAACATATTATCATCAGACCATCTTGCAAGCTGAGACTGGATAGTTTTAGTGACGTCTATAGGTAATTCACGAAGCCGTTTTTTTGACTCATTTTTCATTTTACGACGCAGAGTTAGAGATATTGATCGATCTATTAATGTGCCAGGGATTTTGCCAATACCTGAGATTGCTTTAGCACCATATGCATTAAACGCTACTGGCTTATTATCATCTCCAACACAGCGTAAAACCTTAGAATGCTCAAGACTGTGCCCTGCATTTAGTATGCCCCGCATTTCTTTATCATCATTAATGAAAGTATCAACTTCATCAATAAATAACGTTGGTGTATAAGCTTCAATGCAACGATACAAAGCTGATTTTGTGATATTAGATGTTGACAGCGACTTTTTGCTCAAAAGGCTCATTAATGTTAATAGCGTACTTTTACCGCAGCGTTTTTCTGGAGCATTGATCCAAGCTATCGGCAACACATCACTTGCTGGTACGAGCCATGTCATTAATATCCATAACGTAGCAGAAACTTTAACTGCATCAGTGCAAGCGATGTGATCCTCTAGTATCTGATATATTAGACTAACTATTAAAGCAATATCTAATACTGGTTCTGAGCTTGGCTTAGTATCAACGACTAAACTTTGAGTGTTTTCATCTAGCTCATTTTTTACATTCTTGACCAATTTATCAAATGCGTTTAATGTTACATTTAAAAACTTAGCAGTATCAATTCGTGCTAGCTGATAATCTAGCTCTGGTAATTTAGCTATATTGTTAATAATAGCTTTTGCTTCCTCTGAGCTAATTTTCGGCACATTTTGTGATAAAATATCTAATGATGGCTGGTCAATGTCATCTTTAGTACTCTTCGAAGGCTGAGCATCTGGCAGGATGCTCAGCTTTTTTATTGGGTCAACTGATTGCTCATCAATTGCCTCAGGAGGTGTAACCTTGTTGTTTTTACTCATGACTATGCCTCCTTATCATTAGAAAACGTAGAATGGCTCTCAATCCATTCTAGAACCTCAGAGTTTCGCCAGGCCACTACGGTTGGAGACAGTCTTATGCTGGCAGGAAACCTACCATCACGACTCCACTGGTGTAAAGTCGTTCTCGAAAATGGTAAAAAAGGAAGGATAGTTTTTGCTCGTGACATGCCCTGGATCGGTAGCGTACTAATTGACTCATTTTTTAGTGACGCGTTACAGTCATTATCGTTATATTGATCGGTCATTTTATTTCTCCATGTGTACTGCAGCGACATGCTGCGGTACGTATGGAATATAGTAAAATAAGATAAGAATGTCATCGCAATTTGCGATCACTAAATCGCAAGTTGCTAATGTTAGCGTTTATAACGCTCATTTGCATCAGCAAAAATGTCTTCAATATTTCTTTGACCAAGTTTCGGAATATTTTCATCTACAATATGTTGAATTAAACCAGATTGAGTTGGCTTACCTGTGCTTTTAGGGCTTTCACTTTTAAAATGATATGCAGAGATATCAGGATTTAGTAACAAATCTTTAAGAACTAATATTAATGAGTAGGCACTATCTTTGACATCATTTTTTGTCTGTTGAGACTGAGATTTATCAAGTTTTTTTCTAAGTATTTCTATTTCTTTGTTTTTTTGACTAATTATTCTGTTTGTATCAGATAAACTATTTCTCAATTTTGGAAGTTCATGACTACTTTCAATAACTGTTATAATGTACTGTAAGTCATTTTTTAAGAATATAAGTTCATAATCATCTTTATTAATAGGCGATAAGGTATAACCTAAAATATTTTTGATTTCATCATTATTGAGATCTTTATCACCAAAATCAGCCTCAATTTTTTCAGGTATAAACATTTTGGGTCCTAGACTGACCTCTAAATTGCCTCCTAGATATGTGACACTTAAAGGTAGCAATCTGAAGACCCCTTCAACTAGTATAGATACTCCGAGATTCTTTGTAGCTCGCTTAGCATTTAAACTGAATAAAAGTTTTTCAATAAAGCGCTTTGTGTTTCTCAGACTTGTACTTGAATCATAGTCATGAGGGTGGATTGTTTCTCCAATTTCCAGGTTGCACATTTGAGTGCTGATAGTGTGATATAAGCTATCTGTGATTTCTTTTATACTTTTTTCTGGAACATCTTCTGCCTCTGTTACAATATCGACTGGACCGCTATAGCTTATATATGGTGTTAGACGATCAGTGTGGATCAAACGTACAATACTTTCGTCTTTACTATATGAGCGGTCTTCTGTTTTGAGAAGTAATTCCCTTACTTCGTCTAAAGTATAAAATAACTCTTTATTATAATTCATATTTTTACCTGTATTTGTCATTTTAAAGACCTGAGGTTTTGTTGGGCATACAAACATTACACCCCTTATTTTAAAGAGCTTACATAATCCGCCCATTCATCCATCATCTTTTGACGGTAATCTAAATGCTGAGCGCCGTTATAGGCTTTACTAATTTTATTTTCTTGCTCATGGGCAAGTTGTAACTCAATGGCTTCATGCATAAAGCCTTGTTCATGAAGTATAGTGCTCGCCAGTCCTCGGAATCCATGTCCCGTCATTTTATATTTATAGCCCATTTGATATAAAGCGTTAATAAAAGCATTTTGGCTGTAAGGTTTGCGAGTTGAAGGGTTGTAGAATACATACTGCTCTGAAAAATTCAGCTCTTTAATTTGTTTTAATATATCTATGACCTGTGGTGCAAGAGGCACAATGTGAGGTCTATCCATCTTCATTTTGTCTGCAGGTATACGCCAAATTTTATCGTTCCAAGCTATCTCTGACCATTCCATGAACCTAAGCTCATTGGTACGTACGAATGTGTAGCATAGAAACCATAAGCCTAATTTGACTGTGATATGCCCAGTGTAGTCATTGATATCTTGTAAGAGTTTTGGCAACTCTTTCGAAGTAATGCGACTATGATTTTTAGTTTTATGCGGTTTAATGGCCGCTGATAAATCTGCTGCTGGGTTTGAGGTAGCCACACCTATACGAATAGCATGCTTAAATATCTGTCCTACTTCTGCCATTATGCGGCGAGCCATTTCATTAGCGCCGCGTGCCTCGATACTTTTACCAATCGTCAAAATATCAGGCGATGTAATGTCGTCGATTAGTTTATGACCGATAACTGGTTTAACGTCACGTGTGTAAGCTGAATAGTTGCGACTAAATGTACTTGGCGCTAAAAAGGTTTTACGGTCTGCATACCAAGTCTGTGCAATACTATCAAAAAGCCTCGAGCCATCTTGCTCAGCGCGCTTTTCTTTTTTCTTGTCTTTTGGGTTAATACCTTCACTAATAAGCTGCTTTATTTCTAGGTTACGCTGTCGTGCTTGTTGTAATGTGATTATTGGGTATTTACCTAAAGTGAGTGACTGCTGTTTACCTTGCCAGCGATAAGCGCTGACCCAAACCTTATTACCTGTATGTCTTACCCACAGCTGTAGACCATCACCGTCACTGTGCTTATCAGGCCGGCTGGGGGTGCATTTTTCGCTTGGAGCTAATTTATTGATAATAGTATGAGTTAATGGCATGTTGGTATATCTCCGTGTTGGTATAATCTATACCAACAAATATACCAATATTCTATATAGTTCGCCATATACCTATATATTCCGAAACTTCTAAAATCCCCATAAAAAAAGGCTTGCCGCATCGCTGCGAACAAGCCTGATTTAAAATATGGTGGGCCCAGTAGGACTTGAACCTACGACCAAAGGATTATGAGTCCTTGTTTTTACAACAACAATACACAATGGATGGCGATAAGTAGATATAAGTATTGGCTGGAAGCCTATTGTATTAAGGGGTTAGGTTGAAAAATAAATATACCTATCAACAAGTAGATATGCCTATCAATAAATTTAGAGTATCAAAATAGTATCAAAGAATTAATGGCTTAAATAGTTAAAGATTCTATCAGTCATAGAATCTATCTTTCTAGGTTTAACAATAAAGGACAAGTCTTTCATTCAAAGTAGTAAAAAAGTCAGCCACTCATTAGGATTTTTTCTCTATAGTTTAAGTTAAAGCTAGTCTACACTTAACCGCCCAGTTTAAAGAGCAAATGGTTAGCGTGATGATTGAAGCAAGTGGCGGTTATTATTCCTCCTAGTCAGCAATTAAACTATAGATCCAAAGGCAGGATGCATAACGTCTGTAACTTTAGAATTGTGTCATAAAAATCACATACACAAAGCCTTTTCTTTTTTTTGCTAAAACGGAGCTCAACCACTAATTTAAATAATAATTTATCGAGGGTCACGGGTATGAATTCCTAACTGTCTAGTAGTTGCACTAAAGTTACCATTTTTGTCTACAATTTTTTTAACCGATTCTGCTTTGGATCTTATGCTATAGCTTTTCTTTTTCTTAGTAAACCTCTTGCAAAAGTCATAGTTCAAGTTCGAAATTTACCATACCTGCGAACAGTTTCATTCTTAAGCCATAATGCTTGCGACGATTACGATAACGTTGAGCCACAATTTTGAATAGCTTAATCAGACCTATTTTATGCTCAACCAGAATACGACATTTTGCTAAGTACTAATTGGCCTGTTTGCAAAGCGATAATAACTCACCATCTTTTGGTTTCTTAAAAGTGATAAAGGTTTGGTTATGTAGCTTGGCTATGCCTTGGTAACCACTATCTGCTAAGTAGCTGGTATTCTTAGGTAGCCAATCAGGACAAGTTTGTTTGTAAAGATTAAAATCATGTACTGAGCCACTACAGGTTTGCACATCAAGTATAAGACCCGTTTGCCAATGTATGATGATCTGCGCTTTCAAAGTGTGTTGTTTCTTTTTTCCGCTGTAGTACTCGCTTTGGTTTTTTTTGGACGCTCAATGGGTGTTTCAGTGGCATCCATGATGACTGCTGACCAATTAATATCCTCAGGCTTACCGTGTGGTAGTTTTCGTGGCAAGTCAAATCTTCCTGAGTGGATAAGAACGTTTTCTACTTTTCTGACAATTCGACTGGCAGAGGACTCATGGATATTAAAGTCCATACCAATATGATAAAGGGTTCGATACTCTCGCCAATAGGTCAGTGCCAGCAATATTTGAGCTTCTAAACTAAGCTCACTTGGACGGCCTGATTTGGTCTTAGATACTTCATGCTCTTGCATGGCGTCTAGCATTTGCTCAAAAGTGGCTTTGTGTATTCCGGTGTAGTGTTTAAAGCCTGCATCATTTTGGTTAAGTAGTTTGGCTATGTTCGGCATATTTATTGAATGATTAGGGTTTAGTTATAGTCTTTGAGTCTTGTAGCTACTTTTGCAAGAGGTCTAGTCTTGGTGAACCTCTCATCGAGTCTTTAGTTTACCAAGTTTACTTATACGGTTTATTAAGCATCGCTCATTGGTTATCACGTAGGGCATGTCGTCTTGTCATTATGGTCGTTCTCATAGGTTTGCATATGATCTAATAAGGTTAGCTTGTTCTAAGATGATTTTACTATTTGATGACACGACCTAATATTAACGGATGAGGTTTTTACGATGAGTTCGAAAAATAGTCTAGTGAGCGTTTGTTAAATACAACTATAGTATTTAGATTTTAAACCCCCAGTGCAGTATTCTTTAATAGAATATAGTTCTAATTACCTGCCAATTTATACATCTAACTAGATTTTATACTTCACAAATACATATAAACAGTATATATTGTTAATAAATATCGCTATGCAGTATTTTATTGTCATTAATTACTAATATGTTTTATTTAAGGGTAACAGTATTTTACTTAATAATACTATTAAAAGGACAGCATCATGGAAGAGCCAATCATTATTTGTGAAACGTTAGAAAATGGCGTTAGTGTGATAACACTTAATCGCCCTAATGTTCGTAATGCCTTAAACGCTGAACTGCGCGAACAAATGGCAGAGATTTTTATCAAATTAAACGATGACCCAAAGACTAGAGCTATCGTGCTGACAGGTGGTGATCAGGTGTTCGCAGCTGGTGCTGATATCAATGATTTCTTGACCGCAAAAACAGTTGATATGTATGTCCGTCATAGCGAACGCTATTGGGACGCCATCACCAATTGCCGTAAGCCGATTATCGCGGCCGTAAATGGCTATGCGCTTGGCGGCGGCTGTGAGCTTGCGATGCATGCCGACATCATTGTCGCTGGCAAGTCTGCCAAGTTTGGGCAACCAGAGATTAAAATAGGTCTGATGCCGGGAGCAGGGGGCACGCAGAGACTGTTTCGCACCATTGGTAAACACAAAGCCATGAAGCTGGTTTTGACAGGCGACATGATAAGCGCTGATGAGGCGGATCAAATGGGACTGGTCTCTGAAGTCGTTGAAGATGAGGCAACTATCAAACGTGCCATCGAGATTGCTGAACAATTAGCAGGTTACTCGCCTATTGCCTTGACCCAAATCAAAGAAGTCGCCAATCTTGGAATAGACATGCCGCTACAAGCCGCCTTAGCTCTAGAGCGTAAAGCCTTTCAGATTTTGTTTGATACTGAGGATCAAAAAGAAGGCGCAAAAGCTTTTTTAGAAAAACGCACTGCTGAATATAAAGGGCAGTAATACGGGAAGTATTAAAGGCGACAGTACATAGGTATAAGCTCATCCTCTAAACTAAAAAACCGAGATAGCTTGTACAAGATCACCGTCAATGGAATGCAAAGGATTATTATGACTGTTAAATCATTGGCCATTATTGGCACAGGTATCATGGGCATGGGTATTGCCCAAATCGCAGCGCAAGCTGGCATTCAAGTGCTCTTGTTTGATGCCAAAGCAGGCGCTGCTGAGCAAGGCCGTCAATCACTTGAAACCACCCTCAAAAAACTAACGGCCAAAGGTAAATTTACCGATGAGCAGCTGCACTCTATCTTGGCAAATCTGACAGTAATTAATGAGTTGCCGCTAATTGCCGAGGCAGATCTAGTCATTGAAGCGATTATCGAAAATTTAGAGATCAAACAACAGCTTTTTGGCCAGCTAGAAAGCATCGTCGCTGCTGATACGATTTTGGCAACCAACACTTCTTCTTTATCAGTGACAGCGATTGCCTCTGATTGTGAGCACCCAGAACGAGTAATAGGATTTCATTTTTTCAATCCAGTAGCACTGATGAAAATTGTTGAGGTTATTCCTGGAATTTCCACCCAATCTTCAGCGGTAGACGTGTTGATGGCTTTAGCCAAACGCATGGGACATTTGGGAGTAGTAGCAAAAGACACTCCCGGGTTTATTGTCAATCATGGTGGCAGAGCTTATGGCACTGAAGCCTTAAAAATATTAGGTGAAGGGGTCACCAATTTTGAGGAAATCGATCGTATTTTACGTGACGGTGTTGGTTTTCGGATGGGGCCGTTTGAGCTGCTTGATCTTACGGGTATCGATGTCTCGCATCCAGTCATGGAGTCGGTTTATAACCAGTTTTATCATGAACCACGCTATCGTCCACATCCCTTAACCCGTCAAATGCTGGTTGGGAAAAAGCTTGGTCGTAAAGTTGGCGAAGGCTTTTATCACTACACAGACAATAAAAAACAAGACGGTCAAAAAGAGACATCAAATACGAATCAACAACCACCTTATAAGACAGATTCCGATACCTCAAACATTTCAGTTTGGATTGGCGCGGATTTAGCAGAAGATAAAAAACAGCTGGTCGATTATCTGAACGCTAGCGACATCACTATTGACGATAACGACACGCCACAACCAGACAGTTTGGTATTACTTGCCATCTATGGCGAGGATACCACTAATGCTGCTATTCGCTATCAGGTCAATTCTAAGCAAGCCGTCGCCATTGATATGCTGACTGACTTATCCAAGCATCGCACTTTGATGCCAAGTATCGTCACCCAAGATAACTTTGTGGCCCAAGCTTATGCTTTATTTGGTAGAAATAATAAGCTCGGTAAAAGCTCGGATGAAGGCTCAAATGCTGCTGTCGATGCCACGTTAATTACCGAAAGCACGGGCTTTGTGGCGCAGCGCGTCGTGGCGATGGTGATTAATTTAGGCTGTGATATTGCGATGCAAGGCATTGCGTCTCCTGAAGATATCGATAATGCCGTCAAGCTTGGCTTGGGTTATCCGTATGGCCCTATCTCTTGGGGGAATGAGCTTGGTGCTAAGCGCATTTTACTAATTCTAGAGCGCATTTATGGGTTAACCGGTGATCCGCGTTATCGCCCAAGCCCATGGTTGCAACGCCGCGCCAAGCTGGATATCTCGCTATTTACTCAGCAGAGCAAGTATTCAGGCTAATGATTTACTAATGACTTAGCACGCCCAAGTACAGCTACTAAACCCTATATTTTAATAAAACAAACTCTGAGAACACAACAAGGAACAGTTATGTTAGATGCTTATATTTATGATGGCTTAAGAAGCCCTTTTGGTCGCCATGGAGGCGCACTAGCCACCGTACGTCCTGATGACATGATTGCGACAGTAATGAAAGCTTTGGTCGAAAAGCACCAATTACCGAACGATATCTTTGACGAAGTGCTGATCGGTAATACCAATCAAGCGGGCGAGGACTCACGCAACATCGCCCGTAATGCCGCATTGCTAGCAGGGTTGGATGTCACAACGCCCGGTCAAACCGTCAATCGTCTGTGTGCCTCAGGATTATCTTCAATCATTGATGCCGCTCGTAGCATTACTTGTAATGAGGGGGAGATATTTCTAGCAGGTGGCGTTGAGTCAATGACCCGCGCGCCCTTTGTTTTTGCTAAAACCGAGCAGCCCTTTAGTCGTGAGTTTAAAGTATTTGATTCCACGATGGGCAGCCGGTTCCCCAATCCTCTTTTAACTAAAGAGTTTGGCAGCGATAGCATGCCGCAAACGGGTGACAATGTCGCTCGCAAATACGGTATTACTCGCGAACAGTCTGATAAGTTTGCAGCCGATTCGCAAGCTAAGTATCAAGTAGCCAAACAAGCGGGATTCTTTGACGATGAAATAACGCCAATTATGGTATCGCAAGGTAAAAAATTACCAGAAAAGACGATATTGGATGATGAGCATCCTCGTGCCAGCTCCACGGTCGAAGCGCTACAAAAACTTAAACCTTTGAATGAAAATGGGGTAGTCACGGCAGGTAATGCGTCTGGTATCAACGATGGCGCAGCGGCTCTCATTATAGGCTCAAAGCAAGCAGAAGCAAAATTAGGCTTTAAACCTATTGCCAAGATTCTGTCCTCTGGTGCCATGGGTGTTGAGCCAAATATTATGGGCGTAGGCCCTGTTGAGGCTATTAAGCTGGCATTGAAACGTGCCAATCTGACTCTTGATGATATGTCCATTATTGAAATTAATGAAGCCTTTGCCTCGCAAGTACTCGGCTGTTTAAAAGGTTTGGATATTGACTTTGATGATAAGCGTGTCAACCCCAATGGCGGGGCGATCGCCGTTGGACATCCGCTTGGTGCATCAGGCGCAAGACTGGCGCTGAGCACGGCGCGCGAGCTACAGCGTACGGGCGAAAAATACGCGGTGGTCAGTTTATGCATTGGTATTGGGCAAGGGCTTGCCATGGTGATAGAGCGAGTGTAAACCAATAAATATAAACCAGAAAAGACGCCCCTTCTATTGAGAAAATTATTTGGCTCGATGATACGCAGTATGGTGAAGACCAATATAGTAAAGACAATATAAAACCCAAGCAAGCTAGTATGCCAGATTATGTCGAAGGTGAGTATGAAGCCATGCTAGTGGCATCATCTTGCCAGTATTTTAAACCAGTGACTCACCCCGATACCTTATGGATCGGTGTTCGAGTTAAGAAAATTGGCAATGCCAGTCTGATTCATGAATATACCTATTATAGTACGGTGCTAAATACCATTG
Source organism: Psychrobacter sp. Sarcosine-3u-12 (assembly GCF_002836005.1). Lineage (NCBI taxonomy): Bacteria > Pseudomonadati > Pseudomonadota > Gammaproteobacteria > Moraxellales > Moraxellaceae > Psychrobacter > Psychrobacter sp. Sarcosine-3u-12. Next base: position 262,776 of record NZ_PJBY01000110.1, on the reverse strand, counting down.
TGGCTAAGGGTGAGTCTGTGCTGGTGTACCTTGATAAAGCGAGTGGACAGAAAAAAAATATCGATGACTCAAAGAAAGCGGCGATTACCGCTTTTGAGAGTGTTAATTAAAATAGGCTGCATGGGTTTTATACAAGGAGATGGCACTAGTATTTATGGTATTAAAAGCACGGTAGCAATAGAGATTTAAACAAATTTAAATGGATTTTAAAACAACACAAGGAATGTGTAGGTTATGCTTTATATCAAAAAGTTGTCTTTTGGTTTGGCTGTTCTTGGGGCATGCGTACAGGCACAAGCGATAGATCTTGTCACTAATGGAGATACCACTTTAAGCATCGGTGGTTATGTTAAAGCAGAAGGCATATTTTATTCTCCCGATGAAGGGGAGTCTGAGTTCAAAGGAAGTGGACGACAATCTCGGATTAATGTTAAAACCACGAAGAATGTAGAGGATAAAAAGCTAACGGGTTTTATTGAAGGCGACTTTTATGGTAATGCCGCAAATGGTGGTTCAGACTTGCGGCTCCGCCATGCTTATGTTCAGGTCGATGATTTGACCGTCGGTAAGACGTGGAATGGACAGTTTTTGGCGGTCTACCCACTTTTAACTGAACAGCTTGACTTCCGGGGAACAGGTTTTGGTACTATCTCTGGTAGTGGCGCTTATATTCGCCCAGATTTGACTGTGCATTACGTTCATAAGGGGTTCCGTTTTACCGCTCAAGAACCTGTTGATGAAGAAGCTAACCTGCCTGATATGGTAGTTAGCTACAAGAATAATATATCTGATCTTAGCTATAATGTGGCGGTCACTGCTCGTGAGGCCAAAAATGGAGACGATTCGGATGTAGGCGTAGGGGTTTCTTTGGCTGGTAAACTAAAGCTGGGCAACGATTCACTACATGGCAGCGTATACAACGGCAAAGGTATGGGCGTCTATTCCACCGTATGTGTCGGAAAGATCGCTGGGATGACTGGTGATTTAGATTGTGATGCGGAAGACGGTAACCTTATCTCGCAAACGGGTTATACGGTAGGATATAGACACAAGTTCACAAAAAAACTGATGAGCAATCTGCGTTATGGTGAGATTAAAGTAGATGATGCTGCAGATACTTCCGTGAATGTAAAAAGTATCAATCTTATCTATGAGTATTTACCAGATCTAGATATTGGTATTGAATTTAGAGATCGAAGTGATAAGAACTTTTTAGGAGAAAAAAAGGGTCAGCAAGTCGAAATCATGGCTAAATATGAATTTTAAGTTGAATATAGGTTCAGAGTTGAATGTTGCGTTATTTTAGATTTATGTAACATTTAAAACCCCGAAATGGAAACTTTTACCTAGAAAGAACCTATGATTCGACACGCCCTTCAAGCTATAAAACATATCGCTTGAAGGGCTTTTCTTTGCTCTTAGCCTTTGCAATAACTTTTACACCGTAAATCAAATTTGACATTCTACGTTCTATAAAATTAGAAACTTTGACTTCTAACACATTATGTAATCTAATGAATGCTACTCACTAATATATTATATATTATGAAAATAATTAATCCAAAAGTAACTTAAAAGCTTATTCTATCAAGCAAAGATAACTTGGTTATCCATAATGATGCTAGAAAGGCTCTAAATTCTTGGTATAAATTAGATCAAAAATGTCGGACATTAATACGTACGCTCTAGATGATTATTATCGTCAGCCAATACGTTTGGTATATGTGTCGCCATTTGAGTTTAAGCCGATGTATTATGATAATATTAATCGGTTAGGCCTGATGGCCTAACTTAAATAAACAGTCTCAGGCATAGTCAGGGCGGTTCAAAATGGCAGTTACACAGAACTTGGGACGCTCTCCTATGACAAGACCTTCATATGGATATTGTACTCATTGATGCCACAGAGCATCCCAAAAAAAGCATACAAGAAGAGAGCCTAGGTGCAATAAAAGCCTGCGAGATTATAGGGCTTATCGTGCTAATAACCAAGCCAAAACAAGACAAGACTTCTATTATCATTGCTGATGTTTGTGATTGGGTTATAGACAAGCTTAAAGATGGCCGGAGTCCTGAACAGATAGTAGGTTTTCATAGCAGTAGCAGTAGCAGCAGCCTCTATCGTTATAGATAAAAAGATAAGAGATAAGAGATAAAGCGGTATATTATGGAAAAGCTTAAGACGCAAAGCCAAACCTTACCGCACACATCTAATTGCTGAAATCCGTAGTAGTAACAATGACAGAGTCTCAATCTATGAGCGTTCTTGTGTGGTAGCAGGCAGGTTACGTATTGGTGACGGGGAAGCGGATAAGATGATCGGATAGCATCATCACAAGCAAGGCATCGTGATCAGTTATATTGAAACTGACAATCCACAGCAAAATGTTTATGTTGAACGCTACAATAGAACGATGAGGTATGATTTGTTAAACCAAGAGTTGTTTACTGATTTAGATCAAGTCCGTTAACAAGTAGAGAACTGGTTGTATCACTATAACAATGAGCGCCTGAACATGGGTAACGGTGTCTTTGCGCCGATACAAAAACTGAACCACGCAGCTTAATTCTACTTATTAGGTGTCTTATGGTTGGGAAAATTACCGTATTACTAGATGACTCAGTTTAGCTAAAAGGTACTAAGATTAAACAGAGTATGAGCAGAAAAGGCAATTGCTTGGATAATGCACTGATAGAGAGCTTCTTTAGTACGCTTAAGTGTGAGACTATTTATATAGGTAAAGTTAAGACCATTGAAGAGTTAGAGCAACAGATTTATGAGTATATTAATTACTATAATCATGAATGTATTTAGCTAAAATTAAAAGGACTGAGCCCTATACAATACAGAACTCAGTCCTTAGCTCAAACTTAACCGCCCAATATTTAGTAGTCAGTTCAAAATTGAGGCTTTTTAAAGCTTAGCATCAAATTATGATTTTTGCGGATCGAATTGTTTTTCTTTAATGAACAGTGCTGGAATTACACCACAGATAAAGTACGCACCGCCCATCACTACAAAGCCTAAGCCAATTGAGCCACCACTTGCAAGGTAACCGATCACCGCAGGCGCAGTTGCTGCACCTATACGTCCGATATTGTAAGCACCACCCATAGCTGTACCACGAATGAGTGTTGGGAAGCTTTCGGCCATATATGTAGCATTTACGCCGTAAGGAACACCGTATAAGAACCCAAACGTCACCAGTAAATAAAGAATATTGGCAGGCGAGTTATAGAATACAATTATGGGTAAAAATATAGCTGTACCAATCGCACCAAAAGCATAGGTCAAACGACGTCCTACTTTATCGGCCATGTAACCAGCTAGAATTTTACCAAAAATCATTGCGGCATAGGTGCCGACCATGTACGCAGTCATTTCTTTGAATTTTAAACCCAACTCACTTTCTAAATAAGTTGGCATCCAGTTGCTTACGCCATAGTAACCAAATTGGAGAAAACCTGCGGTCAATGCCCAAAGAATGAACATATTACGGTTGCGTTTATCTTGAAAAATAATTTTCCATGTCGATGGCGTATTGACCTCTTTAGCCACACTTGCTTTTTTCAAGCGGTTTTCTTGCCATGACGCTGGCTCTGGAACTAAAAAATGCATTAAAATAGCAATCAAAATAGGAATTGCAGCCACATAAAACAGCACACGCCAACCATGATCGGGGATCAGCCAACCTGCCAATAACGTGGCCACGATATAACCCACCGTCCAGCCTGCTTGCAGCGTACCGAGAACGGTAGTACGATATTTGGTTGGTACGTATTCTGCCATTAACGTATTGGAGGCAATATATAGCGAACCCAAACCTAGTGAAGCAAAGAAACGTAATGTAGCAAACTCAACGTATGATCGGGTAAAGCCAAGACCACAGGTTAAAACTGAAAACAATAAAATGGAGAGAACTACTACGCGCACGCGACCAAATCGGTCACAAGCCCAGCCGCCAAAAATACCACCAACGGCCATACCTACTAAAGTAAAGCTGCCCAACATACCTGCTTCAACTGGCGTCAGTCCAAATTCAGCTATTAGACTGCTTAAGCTATAAGATAAAAGCATTAAATCTGCACCGTCGACCAATAAGGCCAAGAAGGCAAAAATAAAAGCGATTTTCCAAGTATTTGGACCTATTTTGGATAAAGTGTTCTTCATAATCATAATCCATTATTTAAAAAAGGCTTAACCGAATAAGGTGGGCTAAGCCAAAAAATTTACTGAGCCACTTCACGAATATTTTTCTAGGTGTTTGGACCTATTTTGGATAAAGTGCTCTTAGTAATCATAATCCATTATTTAAAAAGTGCTTAACCGAATCAAGCCAAAAAAAATTTATTGAGCCACTTCACGAATCATATTTCGTGCGATAATTACTTGTTGAATTTGGGTGGTACCTTCATATAAGCGGAATAAACGCACATCACGGTAAAAACGTTCAATCGCATATTCACTGATATAACCAGCACCGCCATGAATCTGAACACAACGATCGGCAACACGGCCACACATTTCGGTGGCAAACATTTTCGCGCAAGATGCTTCAGTACTAACTTCTTGACCTAAGTCACGTAAGCGTGCAGCATCAATCACCATGCATTTCGCAGCATAAATTTCAGCTTTTGAGTCGGCAAGCATACCTTGAATTAACTGAAACTGAGCAATCGCTTGACCAAATTGTTTGCGTTCAACAGCATATTGCAGCGCATCGTCTAACATTCGGGTGGCTGCACCGACACTGATAGCCGCAATATGAATACGACCTTTATCTAAAACCTTCATTGCGGTTTTAAAGCCCACGCCTTCAACCCCACCAATTAACGCAGAAGCTGGAATACGGCAATTTTCAAAAATGACGTCACAGGTATGAGCGCCTTGCTGGCCCATTTTTTTATCACGTTTACCCAGCGATATGCCTGCAGTTTGACTGTCGACGATAAAGGCAGAGATGGCGGCTGACCCCTTAAGTTGAGGATTGGTTCGCGCCATGACCGTAAATACCCCGGCATGCGGTGCATTGGTAATGTAACGCTTAGTACCATTTAAAATATAGTCATCACCGTCTTTTAGCGCGGTGGTTTTTAAAGAGGCAGCATCGGATCCGGAATCGGGTTCGGTCAAACAAAAGGCGCCAATAATTTCACCACTGGCTAAACGCGGCAGGAAGTGCTGTTTTTGTGCTTCAGTGCCATCAATAATTAAGCCTGATGCACCAATCCCGTTATTAGTGCCAATCAGCGAACGAAAGGCCGGTGAAGTGCGACCTAACTCAAATGCCACGTAAACTTCTTCTTCCATGCTAAGGCCAAGACCTTCATATTGTTCAGGAATGGTTAAGCCGAATAGACCTAACGTTTTCATTTGCTCAACGATTGCAGCAGGAATCTCATCTGTTTGTGCAACTAGATCTTCATTGGGAATAAACACTTCTTCAACAAACTTACGAATCATATCGATCAATGAGTCTAGGGTTTCCTTATCGCGAATCATAAATTATCCTTAATATAAAGTAGAATATTGAAAAAGCAGTAGACTACGAGTATAAAATAATCACTATTGGAACAATCATAAATAGATTTAATTGATAAAACAATACCTTTTAATAATTAATATCGCAATGCGGTATATATTTTTATTTAGATCGAGGTTGATCAACTCTCTTAATTGGCTATAAGTCAATCCCATTATATATTTAAGGTTAAAAAACTAATATTGATTTTTATAAAAATAAGTGTATATTAAATATAATATATCGCTTAGCGAAATTAAAATTTTCTTTATGTGGATAGTTTATTAAATAAAAGGAATTATCATGGGTGCTTTAGATGGAATTCGTGTGCTTGATTTAAGTCGAGTACTGGCAGGACCTTGGTGTGGTCAAATTCTTGGCGACCTTGGCGCAGAAGTCATTAAGGTAGAGCGACCAAAATACGGTGATGATACGCGTGCTTGGGGTCCACCATGGATGAAAAATGATCAAGGGCAGGACAGTCATGAAGCCGCTTACTATCAGTCGACTAATCGCAATAAACTATCAGTTGCCATTGATATTTCAACAGTTGAAGGCCAAGCTCTCATTCACGCACTAATAAAAGATACCGATGTATTAATTGAAAACTATAAAACTGGATCTTTGGAAAAATATGGCTTGGACTATGAGAGCTTATCGCGCATTAATCCACAATTGGTGTATTGCTCGATTACTGGTTTTGGGCAGACGGGCCCTCGAGCAGAAGAACCAGGCTATGATTTTATTATTCAAGGTATGGGTGGTCTAATGTCAGTCACCGGTGAAAAAGATAGCTTACCGGGTGGTGGGCCACAAAAATTGGGTATCGCTTTTTCTGATATAACTACTGGTTTATATGCCACAGTCGCTATTCAAGCTGCGTTATTAAATCGACACATCAGTGGGCTTGGACAATATATTGATATGGCATTGCTAGATGTGCAAATTGCTACATTGGCCAATCAAGGCATGAATTATTTGGCCTCTGGCAAAGTGCCAACGCGTTATGGTAATGCCCATGCTAATATAGTGCCTTACCAAGTGTTTAAAGCCTCTGATCGTGACTTTATTATTGCGTGTGGTAATGACAAGCAGTTTGTTCAATTGTGCGCCGCCATTGGTTTAGCCGATTTACCTCAAGATCCACGATTTAGCAGCAATGCCCAGCGGATTAAATATCGCACCGAAATTACCACGCTCCTTGCTGCGCATTTTGCAACGCAAACGGCAGACGAGTGGGTGTCAGCTATTCATGCAGTGAAAGTACCAGTTGGGTTAATTAATAATCTTGAGCAAGCCTTTCAAGAGCCGCAAGTGATGGCTCGAAACATGTTGATCGATATGCAACATCCTGAGTCTGAGGATTTAACGCTAATTGGTTCACCGATTAAGATGTCCAGAACACCGGTTGAATATCGTCAAGCGCCACCACTTTTAGGGCAACATACCGATGAAATTTTATCTCGTGTAGTGAGTCAAGAGGAATTGGCTAAGTTAAGAAAAACCAAGGTGATTGGTTAGTTTCCTTGTACTTAACCACCATGATATATGTAATCTTGATTGGTGGTTTTGCTATTGTGTGGCTAAATAGCTTATAATTCTCACTAGGCGAAACATTAAATAAAATTAAGTAGAATGTGTGACTATGAGTGATTTACCCCCCCCTGACCAAACTGAAAAGATAGTGTCTGCTTTAAGACATGAATTATTGCATCCTATTGAAGACATGTTGGATGAAGAGGATCGTCAGTTTATTACCGCTCTGGCGCGTGGCTTAGAATTACTGCGCTGTTTTTCTACCAAAAAACCGCAGTTGGGCAACCAAGATTTATCGAAAATGACCGGCTTACCTAAGCCGACTATTACGCGATTAACGCATACACTATCGCGCTTGGGTTATATTAAGCAAGTTCCGAACTCGAGTAAGTTTCAGCTTTCGGCAGGCGTATTGACACTTGGTTATTCTATGCTGTCGAATGTCTCAATTCGTTCAGTCGCACAGCAATACATGAAAGATTTAGCCGATTATACTGGGGCTGCAGTAGCGGTGGCGACACGGGATCGTTTAAATATGATTTATCTGGATGTAGTGCAAGGTAAGGGTAATGTCACCATGCGTCGCCAAGTAGGAACCTATGTACCGATTCATCTGAGCTCAGTAGGAAGAGCTTGCTTAGCAGCAATGCCAGAAGATGAGCGTGATTTTTTATTGGATGCCATTCGCACTAAATATAATGAAGATTGGCTCAAGATCAAGCGTGATTTAGACAAAGCATTTAAAGACTATCAAGATTTTGGTTATTGTTTTTCTATTGGTGATTGGCATAAAGGAGTCAGTTCTGTAGCGGTGCCTTTAATGCATGAACAGCATGGTTTGTTAGTTTTTAACTGTGGTGGTCCAAGCTTTATTATGAAGCGTGAAAAACTTGAAGAAGATGTTGCACCACGTTTGTTGCTCATGGTTAATAACATTAAAACTGAAGTAGTTAATTTAATGCAATAACTCCATGAGCTATGCTGAAGAAACCGTAGAGATAAACTTGGTAAACTAAGCGTATTAATCGGAGTTTATCATGACCAAGAAAACCAGAACCTATAGCACAGAATTTAAAGCCGAAGCCGTTAAGAAGATAGCAGACAATAATGGCAATATCTCAGCGACCGCAAAGCAGCTTGGTATCGCCATGCAGACCTTATCCAATTGGCACAATAAAGCTAATCAAGGCAAACTTGCAGGAACTGAGCAGTATGATCCTGAACTCATAGCAGTGATTGAAGAAAACAAGCGCCTCAAACGACAGCTTAAAGTAGCTGAAGAGGAACGAGAGATCCTAAAAAAGGCCACGGCGTACTTTGCAAAGCACAGTTAGTCAGGTACGCCTTTATCAAAGATAACCAGCACTTCTTTAGCATCACCACTATGTGCCGCGTACTAAAGGTTAAGCTATCAAGCTATTACGACTGGATAAATCGCGATATTAGTGAGCAACAGATACATCGTAACCAGTCTGAGCTACTGGTTAGAGCCGCTCACCGTGAAACTCGTGAGCGCTATGGTGCTGATCGACTGCACGCAAAGCTGATAGAGCAAGGGCACGATATTAGCCTGTATATGGTTAGAAGCATTAAAGAAGAACATAGCATCAAATGCCGTCGTCACAAACGCTTTAAAGTCACCACGGACTCCAACCACAACAAGCTTGTCTATCCAAACATACTAAATCAGCAATTTGATGCCAATCGTCCCAATGAGTCTTGGGTCAGTGATATCACCTATATCTGGACAAGCGAGGGTTGGTTGTACTTAGCTGGAGTGAAAGACTTGTATACCAAAGAGCTGGTCAGCTACGCCATTAATAAGCGAATGACCGCAGATCTAGTATGCAAAGCATTGAACATGGCCATCAATAACAAACGTCCAAGCCAAGGATTGATTGTACACTCTGACAGAGGCAGCCAGTATTGTAGCCACGCGTATCACAAGATCATCAAACAGCATCTGTTTACAGGCTCAATGAGTGGCAAAGGCAATTGTTTCGACAACGCTCCAATAGAAAGCTTCTGGGGCATATTAAAGAATGAGCTGTACTATAACCAAACGAGGATTCAAAAGGGCTTGGGCTATAAAACGCCAAGACAGGTGTGGTTTGACTATTATCGTCAGGCTGCGTAACTAAAATCTCCCAAGTTTAACTGTACGGATTTGACGGCAGGGGTCATAGCAGACAGAGGCTATGACAGTAGCGACATAAGAGAGTGTATCTTTGAGCATTGTGCTGAGTCAGTAATACCCGTTAAGTCTAACTCTAAAAGTAACAACGATACGCTAGATTGGTACTTATATCGCTGTCGCCATTTAGTAGAAAACGCCTTTGCTAGGTTAAAACACTTCAGAGGCATTGCTACACGCTATGATAAACTTAAAGCCAGCTATGAGGCTGCCGTAATTCTCGCTTGTGTTTTTATCTGGCTGCCGCTGATTTGAATTCTATACAGCCCCTATAGTATTAGACAATAAAAAACCCTTATAAACCGATGGCTGTAAGGGTTTTTGCTTATCAAGACTATTGCCAACTAAATTTGATACTTAAAGTAAGTTAATCAAACTTGGTTTATAGGTTGGTATGATCGTAAATATTTTTATTTCACCGATAATTATATGTAACGCCAATCAACCCATCTTGATTTTACTTATCAGAATCTAATAAATTATAATTAGCTCCTTACATTACAGCTTCTGAAGTGACAATTACTTGGCTTTCCTCAATAGTATCTCCTTTCCACTTCTCAGTTTGATCAACTATTTTGGCACCAACTAAATCTCCAACAACGTTGCCAAAAGTGAAAATCATATCTACTAGGATATTAATACCTGCTGTAAGTGCAACGATTTCAATCGGCAAGCCTGCTTGTGTAAAGACAATAGACATACCGATTAATCCAGCTCCTGGCACGCCAGCAGTACCGATAGCTGCCATAGTGCCGATTATAACGATAGTAGCCAACTCTGGCGTTGATAACGTCATTCCCATAATTTCTGCGGCAAAGATAACTGCAACACCAAACCGTATTGCTGTACCATTCATATTTACTGTTGCGCCAATAGGCAATGTGAGCTTTGCAACTCGTTCACCAATACCAGCCTTTTCTGCACATTTAATAGTAACTGGTAAAGTACCAATACTACTACTGGTAACAAATGATGTGAAAGCAGCTTCTTTAATATCCTTGTAGAACTGGATAACTTTAATACCAAACACTTTCATCATTATTGGGAACGCCACTCCAACCAGGATAATTACTCCAAGGTATGAAGTGCCGATAAACTTCCCAAGAGCAATAGCAGTGTCTAGCCCTTGAGTTCCAAATGTATTAGCCGTAATACCTAACACTCCAATAGGCGCATATATCAAGATACCATTAAGGATTTTAGATATTACTTCATTACCAGCTTCGAGGAGTTTAAATAAGAAATCTCCCATTTCTTGCTGTTTTTCATCTAATGAATGGCGCATAAACAAAATAGCTAAGCCAGCTATAACGGAAACAAAAACTACTGCTAGAATATCGCCTTGAGCTAGAGCATTAAAAATATTACTCGGAACCATGTTCAGTAGTGTGTCTACAAATGAGGGGCGAATAGGGGCATCCATAACAACTTCTGTAGGCAAAGAAAAACCAGCCCCTGGGTTTGTTATTTTAGCTAAGATGATACCAATTACTACTGCGATACCTGTTGAAAAAAGGTAGAAGGGAAATATTTTTAATCCTATACGACCTAACTCTTTAGGATTTGAGTGATTAACCGCTACCATCAAAGAAAATATTACAAGCGGAATCACGATCATTTTCAATAAGTTTAAAAATAGTGTACCGAGCGGCGCTAGAAAGCTACTATGTTCACCAAGTACAATTCCAAGCAAGATTCCGATTAAAAAGCCGCCAGTCATTTTGACCATAAACGACATACTCATGTACCAACGCCAAATTTTTCCCATTGCTATCTCCGATTATTTACAATACTTAATGCAAAAGCGATGTTATTGAGATGGTCAAGAGAATATTGTGATTGTAGACATTCCATTGTCCACTCCTTTTTGATATAAATTAATTTTAGTGTAGTTAGGAGAGTACTGTGACTGTAGACAATTCCATTGCCCACTTCTTTGTAGCTCATATCTTTCAGCTATATGCTTACGCAATTGATTTCTGAATAACTAACAGCAGAATCTACATATGATTTAAAGATACTAAACATCCTAAATTGTTGGAACAAGCGAATAAAATTATGGAAAGCATTCCTTTTTTTCTTACTAATGAATATATAGATTTTATGTATACAATTATAACTAATGTTTTGGAGTAAGAATAAATTATGAAAACTGATACGAGTAGTTCTTTAGGTTTTAGAGCTTATCCTTCAACTAAAGCTTTGCAATGCTTTGAAACAGCTGCTAGACATTCTAGCTTTACCTATGCCGCTCAAGAAATGCACATGACTCAAAGTGCCGTTAGTAAACAAGTGACTCAATTAGAAGAGATGTTAAATACAGCTTTGTTCTATCGAACATCAAGGCAAATTTCTTTAACACCTGCCGGCAAGGTTTATTATATTGAAGTATTGAATATCCTAAAGCATATTGAGGTAGCGACCACTAATTTACTGTCACACAATGATGATAGTGAATTGCTTAGAATCGTCTCGCATCCTACCCTATGTTCTCGTTGGTTAATTTCTGCTTTGAAGGGATTTGGTGAGGAATACCCTTCAATTAACTTAGAAATAATAGAGCAGGTAGGCCCGTTTTTTTCAGAAGATCAAAACGTAGATATTGCTTTTTTATACGGCACAGGAATTTGGGATGGAATGGAGACTGTTAAGCTATTCGATGAGTATAGTATTGCTGTATGTAATCCGACATATTTCCAGAATCGAGATATGTGCTTTAAAAATATAGATAATTATAATTTTATACAGTTCAACTCAAGGCCTAATGCATGGTATGAATACTTTAAGCAGCAGGACCTTAATATTGAAGGAACAATCGATGGATCACGTTTTGATACCTTTCAAGCATGTATTTCAGCAGCTTTAGCTGGCTACGGTATAGCTTTAGTTCCATCTCATTTTATAAAATCTGAGTTGCAGTCTAAAAATCTGGTAAAGGTATCTGACTATGTAATGCAAGGTCGAGGCTCATACTATGTTACATATCCACTCTCCTTAGGTAACTCATACAAAGTAAGGATGATTTTAGAGTGGCTTTCAAATTATATCGAAAGTTATATTGAGCCTATTAATGAATCGAGATTAATTCCTTAATTATTACTTATATAGAGCTGATCCTAAATTAAGATTTTATCAAACATATATTTAAATCAAAAATAATTACTTTTCAACTCAACTAAAAATACAGTTTTGATTGAGATCTATCTCTCAAAGTTAATATAGATAACTAATTGGGTCTGCTATTTTTAATAGTCTGAAGTACTAGATTATTGTTGCAATGAATAAAAGGAATGCAAGCACAACTATTATTCGTTTGTTGAGTAGCTAATATTTTGTTGAAATGAGCATCTAACTTAAGGAAGAGAAAAGAGCTCATGGATAAGATGCATAGCGTTACTGATGCTTTTACAATGGTACATCCAGTAACCTTGACTAGAGGCGTTAATGCAAAAGTTTGGGATACTGATGACCGCTGCTATATCGATTTTGTGGGTGGTATCGGAGTCTTAAATTTTGGACATTGTCATCCTCACATTGTTAGTGCCATTATTAATCAAACCCAATCTCTCATTCATTATGCTTATAATGCGGCCGCTCATACACCGTATCAAACCTTTATGCCGCGATTATGTGAACTCATACCTATTAGTGGTGAGCTTGCAGGTATGCTCACCAACTGCGGTGCAGAAGCTACTGAAAATGCCATAAAAGTTGCTCGTCTCAAAACCAATCGTGTGGGAGTCATTGCTTTTGATGGTGGCTTTCATGGACGTACACTTGCTGCTGTTAATCTAAATGGTAAGGTTGCTCCCTATAAGCGCGGGCTAGGACCTTTGGCGAGCAGCGTCTACCATATTCCTTTTCCCAGCCCAGATAATGAAATTAGTGATCAGCAGGCCATTGATGCTTTAAACCGTTTATTTGAAGTAGAGACGGATGTCAATAATATTGGCGCCATTATTGCAGAACCAGTACAAGGAGAAGGTGGTTTCCAATTAATGTCGTCATCATTCGCTAAATATCTACGTGCTTTCTGTGATGACCACGGTATTTTGCTGATTATGGATGAAATTCAATCAGGCTATGGTCGTACAGGGTCACCATTTGCATTTCCGCACTTAGGAATCGAACCAGATATGATACTACTAGGTAAAAGTATCGCAGGAGGATTGCCTTTAGGTGCTGTAGTAGGTAAAGCTAGCGTGATGAATGGCTTACCTAAAGGTAGTTTAGGAGGTACTTATTCAGGTAATCCGGTCGCATGTGCAGCAGCAAATGCAACTATAGATATCATGCAAGAGGACGAGATATGGGCCTCTGCCGATCAATATGCACAAACGATTGAGAAAACCATTGCTCAGTGGCAAGAAGAAGGCGTTTCGCCTTGGTTATATGGTCTCACTGGTATTGGCGCTATGCGCGGTATTGAGCTTCGTCATTCTGAATACGGCACTCATCCGAGTATAATGGCGCGCGTTTTAAACCAAGCGCGTGAGCAGGGCCTATTGCTCATGCCTAGTGGTAAGCATCGACATATTATTCGTCTGTTACCACCACTGACCATAGAGCCTGAAACGTTACAAGCTGGCCTTGATATCTTAAAGAAGGTGCTCGGCGCTATTACTGATGAAAACCCTGCTGTCTAGTCTGCACCGCTAATGGTTGCCGCCGCAGTTTATATCTACATTTAAGATTTAAAAAAGGATAAATATTTATGAACAATAATAAAAATGTTATGGAAAGTAATAAGTTAAAGGGTAGCAATGCTATTCGCCATGAGTTCTCCATGGCCATGTCAGCCATGTATCAATCCGAAGTCCCATTGTATGGTGACTTGCTCGATTTAGTCGCTGAAGTAAATACGGAGGTGTTAATGCAACTTCCAGAGATTAAGGAGCAGTTAGAGCACACGGGAGAGATTGATAGAATTAACATGGAGCGTCACGGAGCAATTAGATTGGGAACAGCGGCTGAGCTCCACATGATGCGTCGTCTCTTTGCTGTCATGGGCATGTATCCTGTTGGCTATTATGATTTAGCACCCGCTGGCGTGCCAGTTCACTCTACGGCTTTCCGGGCCATTGATTCGCAAGACTTAAATCAAAGCCCATTTCGAGTTTTCACCTCTTTATTGCGTCTAGATTTAATTGCTGATGAAGCACTAAAACAAGAAGCAATCACCGCATTAGCTAACCGTAATATCTTTACCGATAATGTCGTCAGCCTTATTGAACGCTTTGAAGAGCAGGGTAGTTTAACCTTAGAAGAAGGTAATCAGTTTGTAAAAGAAGCATTAGAAACTTTTCGCTGGCATGATAAAACGCCTGTTTCAAAGAAACTCTATCAGCGCTTGTTAGAGCAGCATGGACTTATTGCTGATGTCGTCGGTTTTAAAGGTCCGCATATCAATCATTTAACACCTAGAACATTAGATATAGATACTGTGCAGCAAGGTATGCTGGCAAAAGGCATTCCGCCAAAAGCAATTATCGAAGGTCCGCCAAAGCGGGATTGTCCAATTTTATTAAGACAGACAAGTTTTAAAGCGCTAGAAGAAACGGTTAGTTTTAAAAACCCAGAAGGTGACTATGAAAAGGGTCATCATACTGCGCGCTTTGGTGAGATTGAACAGCGCGGTGTGGCTTTGACACCAAAAGGTCGAGAGCTGTATGACATATTGCTTAGTCAAGCTCGTAATCAGTTAGGCGTAACTCCGAATGCAGACAATGCTTCAGAGTATTATCAAATTTTGGAAAATGCATTTGAAGCCTTTCCCGATGACTATCGAACACTACATGATGAAGGACTAGCTTACTTTTACTATCAAGCTATCAATGATTCTCCATATCCAAGTAGTGCTGGTTCTGAGTTAAGTCTGAATTCTTTAGAAGAAAACTATTCGGATGACTCTATCTCAAAGCAAGCCATGACTCAATTGATTGAGCAGAGGGCTGTTCGTCTTGAGCCCATCGTTTATGAGGACTTTTTACCAGTAAGCGCTGCAGGAATTTTTCAGTCTAATCTTCACGATGATAAACAAAGCATTTATGAAGGTAATTCAAATCAAAACGAATTTGAAAAAGCACTTGGAGTGCATGTATATAATGAATTAGCCTTATACGCTGATCAACAAGCTAAAAGCATTCACGAATGCTTATGTAGATTAAAATCTTCTATATAAATACTCGGTACATATAATTTACTATTACTAGATTAATTTTCTTAATCTAGTAATAGCTTCATAAAACTAATTCATTACATTAGGAAGTGTTTTTAGTGAATAAACTTCTGAAAGTTTTAATAGATAGCCATCAGTTTGGCGCCAGCCAAATCAAAACTGATAGCGAAAGCTTAGAGCATTGGGGCAAAGACTGGACCAAGCATTTCGCCCCAGCTGCTTCTGCCATCGTTTTTCCAAAGACCACTGAGCAAGTACAAGCGATTGTATTACTTGCCAATGAGCACAACATCGTACTAACGCCAAGTGGCGGTCGTACCGGTTTATCTGCTGGCGCAGTCGCTGCCAATGGTGAGATTGTCGTCAGTATGGATAAGATGAATCATATCGGACAGTTTTATCCTGCCGATCGCATGGTTGAGATTGAAGCAGGTGTGGTCACGCAGCAATTGCAACAGTTTGCCGAATCAAAAGACCTCTACTACCCTGTCGATTTTGCTTCAGCAGGCTCAAGCCAAATAGGCGGCAATATCGGTACCAATGCTGGCGGTATCAAAGTCATCCGCTATGGCATGACCCGCCAATGGATAATGGGGCTGACGGTGGTTACGGGTAAAGGTGATATCTTGCAGCTTAATCGGGGCATGGTTAAAAATGCCACTGGTTATGATTTGCGCCAATTATTTATTGGTAGTGAAGGTACACTAGGCTTTGTTACTCATGCACAAATCAAGCTTGAGCGTCAGCCGCAAGACTTAAATGTCATGGTGCTTGGTATGGATAGCTTTAATGATGTGATGAATGTGTTGTCTGCCTTTCAAGCAAAGATTGATTTAACGGCGTTTGAATTCTTTGATGATATCGCTATTGATAAGCTCATGGCGCATGGTCAAGTACAAGAGCCGTTTGAATCGCGCACCAAGTTTTATACGCTGTTAGAGTTTGAAGCGCCATACGAGCCCATTATGGATAAAGCCATGGCGATATTTGAGGAGTGTATGGAGCAAGGTTGGGTCGTCGATGGCGTCATGAGCCAAAATCTTGCACAAGCAGAAGAGCTGTGGAAGCTGCGCGAATACATCTCTGAAACCATTTCGGTATTCACGCCTTATAAGAATGACGTTTCAGTGTTAATTAGTCATGTGCCTGACTTTATCAACGAGATTGATAATATTGTCAGTAGTAACTATCCTGACTTTGAAGTCTGCTGGTTTGGTCATATCGGCGATGGTAATTTGCATCTTAATATTTTGAAACCTGAAAACATGAGTAAAGATGACTTCTTTAGCGAGTGTCAGGTGGTGAATAAATATGTGTTTGAGACGGTGCAAAAGTATGGCGGTTCTGTGTCTGCTGAGCATGGCGTGGGCATGACAAAAAAACCGTATCTAAACTATAGCCGCAGTGAGACTGAGATTGAGTATTTACGAGAGGTTAAGAAAGTCTTTGATCCGAACAATATTATGAATCGTGGGAAGATTTTTGATATGTGAATGATCGAATAAAACCCTGATATTAATAACATCACCTAATAAAATTAAACTTCATGGCTAAGTTCTACATGCTATTACTTTCATAGCATGTAGAACTTTTCAGACCTATCAAGGTAAAATGAATCTATTAGATACATAGATGTTATTGTGTAATGGCATAATTATATTGCTCACCTCCTACAAGCTTGTATTGATGAGCTTTATTCTGCCAGTTAGATAAAGTCTGTATCGCTCTTGCAGGCTGCTTTGCAGTCGCTGAAATATTGCCGTTATTATCCGCTATCTTTTTGACTGCTTCAGACTTAAATTTATTGTTCTAGGCTTTCATTTTCTTTGTCATGGTAACCTCATATTAGAATGTCTGGTTTACCAAACTTAAGTATTCGGTTTCTTCAGTATGGCCAAAGCTTTTATAGACTATATCGGGCTTACCAAAACACTCGGGTAAATCACACTAAGGACAACCAACACGCATCCGATAAAAAACACCTTCAACCGTATGTCTCAGATTTGCTTTGCCATAGATAGTTAGTTTTAATAGGATAGGTCTTGGTCTGCCCCAGTGTTCATCTTTGAGCATGGTGCGAGACATAGCGAACAGAATTTTTTTGGTGTGAAAGCTTAAAGATTAACCGTTCGCTATTTTCTTGTCAGAAATTTCTTGTCAATGTTGGTGTAATGGACATAATTCATGCTATTTGAGTGACTTTGAGCCTAAAAAGTCTTTAATAAACCGTAACTTACGATGCTCATTTAGCCCGTGATGACTGTATAATTGTCGCTTTAGCTCACTGAATCAAGCTTTGTTATTTCTAAAGTAAGCCGTCTAAGCTCGATACTGGCGATGTTCTTAGGCCGACGGGTTAAGTAGCGGGTCACTATTTGCACTTGATGAAACTGGCACATCTGACAAGGTATACTGGTAAATAACGTACGCAGTCCTCGTCTGCCATCGCAGGTAATGCTTTGTATATCAACGCCTAGCGATGCTAGGTGATCCACTCCTTGCTTATAGGCACTGTTGGTTTCATGACTCACTATCGCGTAATAAAGAACGGTTCTAGTGGTGTTGTCCATAAAGACCATTAAACCAAACCCACGACCAAAGTAGGTGGTGTCCATGATGATATTAGCAGTCTTTGGCCGCTTAATCTGATGCTCAATACTGACTTTATCTAGCCGCCTTTGGATGGTTTTAAGACTACAATTATATTTTTCAGCCAGTTGTTTGTAGGTCTGTTTACCTTGGGTATATTCAATCCAAAGGGTTTGGTTGTTGAGTCTGGTGCCACCTAAAAACTGCCGTTTGCAAGCTAGACATTGATACTGCTGTTTGCCTAGTTTGCGCCCGTTCTTCTTGGTGTGCTTGTCACGACAAAAAGGGCAGTTTTTTGATTCATCGCGTTGATTCCTTGCAAATATAGACAGTATATAGCTTTAAGCCTATGACAGCATGAATAATGTCCATTACACCTCAATGTTCAATACGCCCTAATAAAATGTGCAAAATAGACCAACTCAATGCAAATGTTTATATGATACTGCTAAGTTGGTTGTATTTATTGAAACATATTTAGTTTACATATATAGCCTAATTTACATAGTCGGACTCCCAAAGTCTCTTAAAAATGTATCGACGGTTGCTGCCATAGGGCTGTTATTGGACATAGGAGTGTGTTCATAGGCAATTTGTTGCGATTTAGGTAATACAAATGTCGCGCCGTTATGGTGTTCCTGACATACCTTTTGGTATATTTGTTGCCAGCAGGGATATGTAACGTCTTCTTCTTCACATTTCATGTCTTCAAAACCAACTCTTTTGGCTGTCTCATAGACCACAGCATGGGCATACTTTTGCTGAGCAGCATCCATATAAGCTTTACGACTATCTGGATAGTCTTGCTTGCCGACGTCAGCTAGCGCCAATAGATCACGCGCTGAGCTCGGCGGCCACTCTTCAAATATAGAGCGCTGCCTAGCTTGTTGCCACTGTTCACTAGTTGGCTGCAAATGCATGATTACTTTTGCCCATAATATAGCTTTTTGTATAGGGTAATCCCTGGCTTTTACTTTATTGCCAAAGTTTAGCTGCCACTCACCAAACAATCGCACCAGTTCTTTAGTTATCTGTCGCAACTGTTTGTTATCATCACTAATATCCTCATCATGGGATTCGGTCGAAGTAGTTATCAACGTCTTGCTGTCCTTGCTCAACGTAGCTGGCAGCATGGTCAAATGCGTTGCCAGATGCATTTGTTTGATTGTCTTTTGAGGCTTGTTCATAGTACTCTCCTTTGTTTTTTAATTGGTATTGACGGTCATTATTAATCCATGTAACGAACACATCACGTCGTCTATCATCCGTTAAAATGGGATTATTTTTTAGTTCTTGCTCTGTATAGTACGTCTTAAAATTCTTGATATGATTGGTATAAGCTTTTAAATCTAACACTGGTGCTGATGAGGATGCATTTTTAAGCAACGTATTCGTCTGATTTAGTGTGGGTGCTGCCCAGTCTTTGATAGGAACAGTATTTAAAATATTGTTATTTACCTGAGAGAGAGAAGATTTATTAGATGATGACGATGACGATGACGATGACGATGACGGGCATTGCTCAAGCATAGATTTAGCTTTGCTTAGGCATGATTTAGGTATTACTTTTGCATTGCTCGGATATTCTATAATTTTGTCAACTTCACTATCATTGTTTGCTGTTTTACCCCAGCGAGCATCCGAGCCTTTTTTAGCCCGTTCGGACTTCATCCTTCTATTATTGCTCGCTGTTTCTTTTTTATCATCTAGATAAGAGCTAAATAATAGCTCGCCATTGCTTTCAAACAGTTGAATACTCAAAAGCAAATTAATGAACGCTTTGGATTTATTAGTAGATAGTCCAGTGATCGCAGCAATGATTTTTTCATCATGAGGTACCTCACCATTTTTCCAATAATCCATGATAAGTAGATACAGAGCACCTACCTGTTCTGTACTAAAGCGCGTGGTCATAGCGAGCATGTCGCCAATATAAATAGGTAGCCAGATATCTACATTGTCTGATTTAGACATAATAAGTTCCTTTATCTAACATTTTAGTCTTAAAGTTATGTACGTTCTAAATGTCTTACTATGCTAAACATTGATTTTGCTAGATGTACAGGACCTCTCACATCTATCAAGATATGCGTCGAGATGCCTTTTCCTATAAATTACATGCCCTCCAACTTTACTATAAGTTATACCTCTTGACTGATGACAACGCATATGTTGTAAGGTGCTGGTAGATTTTCCAACATATGAAGCCGCATATTCAGATGGGAATGGGGTATCTTCATGTGCTTCTATTACTTCCTTTTTCATCAAAGCCTTTTCCTCGTCATTGTACTGAGACCATTGCTTTCTCTGTATCATTTTTGTCTCCTAATTAGACAGTTACTAATATATAAACACCAATAAACATAATATACAACATACAAAAACACTATGCAACGTATATATAAGGTAAATAAAAATGAATGAGGATGACTAAATAGTGCCTGCAAAAGTTGTTGGCATTATCTAGACGTAAAAAAACCACCTATTAGGTGGTTGTTATTAAGCTCGTTTGAAGTCTATTGTTATCGTGAATAATAGTTAACTAAAACATGTTATTCAGTTGAGTGTTAGGTAATAAAGGTGGTATTTACCATGTGTCTATATTAGTCCATGAATACACCCAACCAAGAATTTTTATTTTATTTCTATCGCTAGCACTGATAATTTCATCACCAAACTCCTTGTTTTTACTACGAATCAATAAACCTCCATCTGGCTGTTTGATAACTATTCTAGTACGGTAAATCAAATCGTGTTTGAAATAATATACCTTACCATCTTTTAATTCTTGTTTATCAGTATCCACGGCACATTCAGCCTTGCGATGAATCATAGGGGACATACTATCATCCTCTAAAGTAACATAAATTGTCTTATTTACATCTGCGCCTGCTGCTTTCGCTACTTCAGATAAAAAATTTACTGATTTTCTTTGATCTTCAGTAAGATAGCTTGAAAAGTCTGGCTCCTTAGGCCACTCTTCAAACACACCCATCTCTTCTTCATAGTGTTGTTGCATTTCCTGAAGATGTTTTTCACGTAACTCCTCATAAAGCTGCTCTAAGTATCTAATACTATAAGGAATATTGTTTTTAAGTTTTAACTCATTTAGGTATTTTTCTCTATTTTTTTCTTTAAGAGCATTTACCATGTCATCTAGATCATCATAATTAGCGTAGTAATTATTACCCTCTATGATCCAGTCTGGATGAACATCCATAACTTCTGCCAAACGCAACGTATATTCATGATTGGGCTCAGCGTCACCTGATAACCATTTGGATACAGTTCCTCGAGATGCACCAATCGCTTTAGATATATCAATTTGTCTTAAGCGCTTATCTTTCATTCGTTCTTTAAGTCGCTCTGGTATAGTTGATTCTGAATTAGCAGTCATTGAATAACCTCTTGTTTCTTAGGATAGAGAAACATTATAGCAGTGTTTCTTGTATCTGGGAAACATATATTTAGTACATATTTGACGATTTTTTAATAAGCAGGCAATTGTATAGCTTGGTTTTTTGCCATTCAATTGACTGCTTTCTATCTTTCCACTAGTTTGAGATAGCAACAGAGATGGTAGCCATACGACTACTGTTAGCAAATTGATAAGCCTCGAGTTCAAAATTTAATAGTATATAAGGGTGTTTTAGCTAGTCTAATTCAGGGCAAAGGGATGCTAATGATTTGATACAAGGATGGATAGACAGGTCAGCACTGAATGCTATAGAAATGAGCCAGGACTAAAAATACTGTTAGATGATGTCTGCAAGAGCAATAAATTGAGGTACAGTTATTTAAACCTAAGCCAGACTTACGGATTAGGTAGTCACAAGTGCCATATTCAGAGATATAGTTGTAAGTTTATAAAAGTTTTTAGTAGAGCCTATTTATACACTAAAATGTTTAATAATATATAACCTGTAAATTTATTTTATAGGTTGTCCGTTATACTGGCCTCTATGATAACCATAAGGGCTTACCGCTATGAATACTTCCTCAAATGACCGCTATCCAAAATCTGCCAAGTCAGTAGCACAAGCCTCTGCAACTACCTTTCAGGGTAATGCCAGTAATAACCTGCAGCAAGATGCTTTTTTCTTTTTGGACAATTGGTATCAAGAAGACTTAGGGGTGATGGCAGTGACACCAGTGGCATCTCCTTTTTGCTTAGCAGTGTCTGATGGTGTGGCAAGCTCTAATCATTCACAGCACTGCTCAAAGGCAGTGGTGAAAGCAATTAGCCGGTTATGGAGTGAGCGGAAGAGCATCCGTTCAGACAGTATTCATCAGCTGATTAATCAAGCCAAGCATTCATCTAAGCGTCATGGTGCAGCGGCAACCCTCGCGATGGTAGTGGGAGAAGTAAATAGTGGTGGGGCAGTGAAGGCAACGATAACCCATGTAGGAGATAGTCGTGTTTATTGGCTGCCCGAAGGCACGTCACAATGGCAATGTCTGACTCGCGATCATAACTTGCTAAATGAACTCATTGATCAGCAGGCACAGGAGCAAGGTCGGCAAGCGGAGTTTTCTGACTATAACCGAGAAGGAATGGCGGGAAGTCTGTATAGCATTACCGAATGCTTTGCATTGACGGCTGATGACAGCTATATAAGCAGTGAAGTACCAGAAGCCAACTCTTGCACTATTGATGTTAATAGTGGCGACTGTCTCTTGGTCTGTACGGATGGTATTCATGACTTAGTGCCAAGTCATGATTGGCAAACTGTCAGTGCACAGACAGATTTACAGGAGTGGCTCATCACTCTTAAAAATCAGGTCTATGATTCAGATGGCAATGCCTATGATAATGGCACAGCCATTTTGCTTCGCTTTGATTGAATCATTGTTTTAATAATGAAGTGATGAGCTCATCACGTAATAGGGTAAATGCTATGTCCACGCATCCAATGGCCAGCTATATAAAGTCGACACGTCTATTTGCTTTATATCAATGTCTGCCTCGTAGTGAAGCTGATGCTGTGTCACTGACAGAGTTGATGATTGGTTATGGTGATAATCCAGATAATTTCGCTAATGAGCGTAAAAACTTAGAGAACGATCTGATTGGCTTAAATCAAATCTTTAACGGTATTTTTTATAGTGATGCCTTAATTCGAGTACCGAGATGGGGGCAAAATATCAGCGGACAAACAGCACGCTTTTATATTGAACCGAGCTTTAGTATCGACGTTCTTAACGAGCAAACAGTGTTCTTTTGGGAGATGCTCGATAAGTATACGGCAAACTATTTACCAGTGTCTTTTAAACAAGGGATCACAGCTAAGCTCACTCAACTACGTCGACAGGATAAGGAGAGTTTCCATCAAAGTGAGCTTGGGCAATGGCAAAATCATCTCATCACCTTGCCTAGTATCGTGCAAGCCCCACAACTTGATAATGATGTGATGGCGAGTATTCATCAAGCTTTGCTACAAAATCGTCAATTAAAAATAAGCTATCAAAGTAAATGGGAAGAAAAACCAACTCAAAGAGTTGTTTATCCTAAAGGACTGATCTTTATTGACAATATGATTTATCTCACAGGCTTTAATCCTACTGATGATCATATCGATGATGAGGTGCTGTTAAAAGCGCATCGTAATTTTGCAATCAATCGTATCACCGAGGCAGTAGTCATAGATAAGCCGATACCTGACTGGGTAGGGCGAGATGTTTTTTCATTAGAGCATTTGCATAAACTTGGTAGGTTAGAGCCGACTGATAGTGCACAGATCAAACTGGTTTTAAAGGTACAAAGATATGCCTGTCAGCATTTATACGAGCGTCCATTATCGATAGATCAAAAAATTATTGCTATCGATGACACTTGGAATCAAGTCAGTGCTACGGTTGCCAATACGCTTCGTCTGCAAGATTGGCTGGTGAGTATGTCACAGTTGTCTGTTGTCATTGAGCCACCAGTGCTAAAAACCGTAATTCTAGAGCGCTTACATAGTGCGTTAGAGTTATATGGAGATTAAGATTCAGTTATTAATAATGTGATCTTAAATTATTTAACGAAGAGTTGATTCTCAACTTTAACAGGAAGTTTAAAATGATAACAAACAATACTACTACTGCAAAACCATGGATGTCAGAGCTGTGGACATGGGCCGATGATTTTGGGATTTCTGAAAAGGATTTACCACGTAACGAAGCGCATTTACTGGCGATAACAGAATTGGAGATCTGCTCTGACCAGATTACTGAGCTGCCTGAAAGTATTGGTTACTTACACAACCTAACCCATTTAGCCCTAAACTGCAAAGCGCTTGAACGTTTGCCAGAGTCTATAGGTCAATTAAGTCAGTTAGAGCGATTGACGATTACTAGTGATGAGGTTAAGCAACTTCCTGAGAGCTTTGCTAGGCTAATCAGTTTGAGTTCGCTAAATATTCCTACTCACTTAAGCAATCAGCTACCCACGACTCTTATGGATAAGTGTCGTAATGAAAATGAAACGTTACATATAGAGCGTATGGCTTTCACTTCGTTATATAGCCCCTTGGAAAAGAATTATGGCTTATCCTTTTTCGGGTTTGTTCTTATTAGTGATGATTGGAATGAAAAAGCACTAATTGATTTAAAGTTCAAAGCAGTATTAGATTTCTTACTCGTTTTGCAAACCACTGAACAAACTATTGATGATTTTGATGTGGTGGATGGTGTGATCATTTGCAAGCCTGATGAAGTACAAAAAATAATAAATATGTTTGAAACTACTTTCGACTATTCTGTGGTGAGTGTAGACTTTAGAGATGTTAGAGAAGCAATAAATTTTGCGAAACCTGCTAAATTTATACAAGCTAGTGCATTAAAAGTATCTGAATCAGACAAAGTATTTAGTCAGATCATTGATCAGATTCCTGAAGATATCACTATAAACGCTATAATGTTTCAAGCTGAAAGTAACCGTCGACTTACGCTTGATGAGCTTAGAATTGCATCAGATACTATTGATAAAATGGATATAGACGATAAATATGTTTTCTATAATGCAGAAGTTGTCGATAAGCCTGAGCACTGTTGGATGGGTATGATATATATGATCGGGTAGTTTGGCGTAAGGTAATGGCTTGAATGAAATTGTGGACATCGTTTGCAAATGATTATTATTAAGTAGCAAGGAATACAGGAAGTGAAAACTATAAATAAGCATCTATTTGATGATTTTATTCAAGTTCAAAATACTGTTTATCCATCGGTTATTAAAGAGTTAACCGAAGGGCAGAAGCGCACCCATTGGATGTGGTTCATTTTTCCACAGGTGAAAGGCTTGGGACACAGCACAATGGCTCGGCGTTTTGCAATTGAGAGTCTAGAGCAGGCAAAAGAGTATTTGCAGCACGACGTGCTTGGAGCACGGTTGAGAGAGTGTGCTGAATTACTATTGTTGCATCCTGATAAAAGCGCTTTAGAAATTTTCGGATCAATCGATACGCTGAAATTACACTCTTCGCTTACGTTATTTACTTTAGCATCGCCTAATAAGAAATGTGTTTTTAACGAGCTTTTGGATCAGTATTTTGAAGGGAGTTACGATATAAACACGATAAAAATGCTAAAGCAAATCAATGATCAGCAATCTAAGTAAATAAAACCGAACGAGACCCTAAAAACTGATGTAATCCTTAGTGAAGATCAAACTTTAATAAGCGAATTATGCCGGATGATGAATATCTTAGAAACTGTGCAAGCTTTCTACTGCCGTCAAATATCGCCAGATTTTGATACTTTTGGCTACACTAAAACCCCCTAATTATCAGTGAGCATAACCATGAAGTATCAGATTGATGACTCGCATATAGATGACATACCTAGTGCTTTTCTATATCGACAAATCATGGATCATTACCTTAAGTCTGCTATTGGTTGTTTTATCATCAATGATGATTGGGATGAGCATGCGTTACTAGAGCTAAAACAAAAATCAGAGGCTTGGTTTTTAGTGGGATTGCAAACAGATGATATGGATTTTGATCGCTTAGATATTATAGAGGGCATTGTTAGATGTCAGCCAAATGAAATAAATCAAGTAGTTAAGTTATTGAATATCAGTTCACGTGGCTTAATAGGTATAGATGTTAACGATATCAAAAAATTATTCTAACGAGAAAAATCATATAAATTTGTTCAAACTCATATAACAGATGGATTTGAAACAGATATGGCAAAAAAAGCAGCCAATGAGTTGGTTGGTCATCTCCCTAAAAACCTTAATATCAAAGGGCTATTGTTAGGTATGGAGAGTAGCGAAAGCCCCTCACTAGATACTATTTCTTATATAGTGGGCTTTGTTGAAAAGAACGTTATGGCTGATGATTTATATAATTACTACTGCACAAGTATGAGTGATAAGCCTAACTCTTTTCGATTAAGGGCAATGTATGCTGAGGAGTAGAGGTTTAGACATTAATGTCTAAACCTAGTCCAGTCTATTAATATTAATAACGTCAGATTAGGATTTAGAGAAAGCAGACTTATAGTTAATTTGATCTGGATTTAAAGATCAATCAAAAACCTCTCTATGTCTAATAAAGTATTTGAGCATAATTTAATACGATCTTTTAGGTCATGACCATTATTATCTTGAGGAACTACAAGGCTTGCATTTTCATCTAGTATTCCATATTCTATAATTCTTGATAGGACATAATTGCTAACTAAGTCCTCTTCAGGAGCGTAAAACTCAAAACTATTATTGTGCGTTTTGATATTTAAAATACAGTTTTGATACTCAAATTGGAGGTCGCCACCATAATCATTAATACTACAGTGTTCTTTATGTTGATTACGCAATTCTAAAAGGAAAGGGTTCCAGTGGTGACCATTGAATTGCTTTCGGTTCATCATAAAGCATTCATATGGTTTAAGCTTATATTGATCCCAAAAATAGTACCCAGACTTAAAGTTGCTAAAGCTACTGTACTTTGCAAAGTAGTAGTTCCAAGGGTAAGACTCATGCGAATAGTTATTAATAATGGATTGATTACTGATATCAGGATTATCTAAAAATATTTTTAGGTATTGTTGTAAAATTTCTTGTGTATGATCAAAGCCTTTACGCCTATCGCTCTTTGTAAATAACTCTCGCCATATCGAAGCGTTGTCATTACCAATGCGCCGTTTACCGTAACCATAGTATTGAGAATAATCGTCTATTGTCATCATAGCTCGACTAATCATCGTATAGTTTTTGTCTGTATCTTCCAAAAATATAGTATCAAATGCGGTTGCATATCTTTCAATATCTTCATTTTCAGCAAGCTGCAATACTGACACTGATCCTCTAAGTAAATTATGGTCTTCAAGCTTATAAATTACAGGCTTTAGAGCTTCATTATTAGCAATTAGATTCGACTTGATTGACTCCTCTGACAGTTGCTGTTTTGAAAGGCGAGAGTTATCCTCAAGCTTTGTATCATTAAGGATATTATCTATATCTTTATATAAAACCTTCAAATATTCTTTTCTTATCTGGTCTTCAGAAGCGGCAACTAAATTGCGTATCTTTCTTATTTTATCTGAAAACCCAACGATATTATCTTGCAAATGGCGCATCATAGCGTATAGCATTAATTGCTCACCGATGGAGAAAGCATTTCTTTGTTCAGTGTTATACACTTGAGCACATTTACGGAATAAGTTGGTATCTGGGCTATTAAAAAACATTCTAACTTTACTAACTAAAAAATTAGTTTTGTTTATATATAAGTATTGAGAGAAGAAATCAGGATCATTTTGTTGTTGCATTACAAATACGTCTAATGCGTTAAATAGGTACTCAACATTTTCCTGATTATTACCATATACAGTGCTAGCAACTTCTAGCCAATAATCATCTTCGATTATTATATCCTTGGTTGTAATTAGCAAGTCTGTAATATATTGATAAAAATTTAAAAAAGATTGATCGACCTCAGCAGCAATATCGATATTAGTACTCTCGTTGGTCTTATTAATATTCCAGAACAAGTCTGACCACTGATTGTCAATTTTTTGATTGAAAATAGGTACCATGCTATCTGGGATTATTCCAGAATATTGAGATTTAAAATGTTCAAAGTTGGTTAAGGGTTTACCACGAGAGTTCATTTTTATATACAAATCCTCTGGCAGTCCTAAACCTTCCATTTCAAGCAAATAAAAAACGATTCTTGGGCTATCGCCTATTAATTTTTCCCAAACATTTTTTAAACTATTAGTATTAAAAATAGTTTCAATTGCATCAAGCATAACCAGCATAGAGACAATAGTAGGATCACTTTGCCAAGAAATAAAAAACCATGGTTGATTTTCAATTTGCAACTTTATTGGTTTACTATCTACTTCTTGGTTAGGTATAAAGTGAATAAGCTTTTCACAAAACTTTCTACATTTATCACGAGTAGCGTAGGAGAAATTGGCTAATAAAGCTTGATTTTTGTCGGTTATTCTGTCTTCAGTTACTGCCGTATACCAATGTAACAGAAACAATGTGGTCAAGCGTTGTTGCCCATCCAACGGCTTGAAGATCGGTATACTGTCTTTTTTATTATCTTCGTCTTCATCTTTAACCAAATAGCCATAAATAAAATCAAGCTTCAAAGGCGCATCGTTATAATCTTCAGCTAATACGTCAGATATGTTATTTAAAAATCTATGACGAATCCTTCTAACGTCTTCATTATTCCTACCTTGTGCATAGTCTCGTTGAATAGGTGGAATAATGACCTTGTATTGTTCAAGCAGATCAATAAATTTTGTTTCTGTAATACTCATAGGTCTTCCTCTGACAGGGGCGTGGTGCTATCTAATTCGAATAGTAGAGCGATGTTATTAGAGTTATCAAGGTCATCATATGGAATGTAGTTAAACAAAGTATCTAGCATCTCTTTAAGGTAGGTTTCTTGATCTTGCAGACTCCAAATGTACTTAGGCTCTAAAGAACCAGCATCAGAATAATAACCTTGGAATACTCTTTTGGTACAAATAGGGATAAAACTGCCTTCTTTATCCAATTTAATAATTTGGCGTCGCTTAACCTCAAACGCCGAGTTATTTAGCACTGAGTTATCAGGTTGACTAAGTAACGCCATATTCCCTAAACCATGAATTTGTGTATTGTTTTGATCATTTTTAGAAGAAAGTAATTTATTTATTTTTTCAAATAAGCTATTAAATCGCTCCCAACTCAAAGTAATATTATTGCTAATGTAATCTTGAGATTCCGATATTATTTTATTAATAGCAGGATCAACCTCGAATTCAGGTTGGTTTTTTAAGTCATTTAGTACAGGTAAATGTAGTTCTAACCATTGAATCCATTGTTCTTTTTTAGTTTGATCTAACCCTTCGGAGCTTTGGGCATGAATGTGTTCTAAGCTCCATTGGTTAGACTTATGCTGTTTAAACGGATAAAAGTCGTCTATGGTTTTTGACGTACGATAAACCTCCACATTAAATAAGAGTAACAAGTTGAAAAGTACAGCCTTGTTTTTATCATAACTAAGATCTGTGACATTATCTTCTGTAAAGCCAAAACTTATTGAATCTTGAATGTGCTTGTTGATGTGAGCTGTAAACTCATCTTTGCTATGACTCATTGCATACTTAACTAACTGGTTTAGCGAAGGTTTGTCGTAGTCTTTTATGCGCCTACTTGAGACAAGGTAGCCTATTAGATGATAAAGCTCTCTATCATTATTCCATTCAATAAGGGTGTGATAAAAATTATCAATTCGTTCCCAAGCTATTGATAAACTGGAGCTATCCGTAATAGGGGTCTTGCTCTCATTTAAAAACCAAAGGAATGTATGCAAGGTATCATGATCATTTGCTGATTTTCCTGCAATTAGATCTAAAATCAGGTCAATTTTAGTATCGAAGTCTTCTCGCTTCTTGTTCGTTATAAATGACCAAAACTTCCTATCTTGCTCATTCAGCTTGTGTTCTATATCGTCCCATAGCGAGGCGATTTCGTAGTGCTTAATTCTTTGTGTTTCAGTCGCTAACTCACTAAAACTATCTGTTGATAAAAATAGTGCCTTGGTAAGCTCGGCATTGGTTAAAGGAATTTTACCAAGGTTTAGCCTTTCAAATAGTTTAATGCTATTTTCTTTTTGCTCGACCTCATACCAAATTATTTTTGAATAGTTTAAAAAGTTATCTAAAAATTTTTCTGAAGAAAAAGATTCTTTATACTTTTCTCTATAGGATAATTCCCAGTCTCTGATAGTTTGATAAGCTTTAGAGATATGATAGTAATCGATATTAGTTTTATCGATAGCAACTGTTAAATCATCTTCATTAAATTTTAGATTTGATAAAAATTGAACACAATTTTCACGAGTTTCGTAATCAATGCTGAACATTGGCTTTTTTTGCTTGCCTGTCCAAAACTCATTAATATATTTTAATATCAGATAAATAGTAGTAAGTCGTTGCTGTCCATCGATAACCTCATACCAGCTGCCTTCAAGTACTCTATCTGGTATCGCATTAGACGGTAGATTTTTCAAGACAATAGGTTGCAGGCAGTAAAAAGTTTTTTCAACTGGCGTCGTACCCTTGATCTCTCTTGGTGTAAAATTATCAATATCATCTAGTAACTGGCAAACCTGTTGTTCTGTCCAGCGATAGCCACGTTGATAATATCGAATAAAAAATTTATGCTCTGAAATATCTTTAATTGCTATTGGTTTAAGCTCAATCATTTAATTATCCTTTAAACACTCTGACGACAAACCCCGACTTTCACAAAGCCACCTAGCAAATCACATTATTATCAATTTGTAGTGGAAGCATTGTGAATACTGACTTAGAGGTTTTATCAGTATAGTGTGTTCATATTTTGGTTGATAATCTATATCTATAAATGCTATTTATAGACCCGTAATACTGTAGGTAATGGCATCTAGTAATACTTAACTCATAGATATAAATTAATTCTGTAGAAGTTTATTATTTCAAAACCACCTTGCCAGCCGCACCATCCATTCGATAGTTTTTAATGTCCCCGGCGATAACCAGATTAATTGCTTTTTCAATCTCATCAAGGGGAACATTGAACCACTCTGTCGCCTTGTATAGGTTATCGTTTGCTGCTTTTGAAGATACCTTGACTCTTTGATCATAAAAGAAGGCGTGCAGTACACCTTCCACGCTTCGGGCATTGGCGTCATAAACCTGCCATTCAGCAATTATCTCTACGGGCTGTTGCAAGAAAGCGGTATCTTTAATCGAGTGCTTAGTGCGCACCTCTCCCGTAAGGGTTGAGAAGCCAACTTTATGCAGGTTTTTATAGTGCGCTAAATTGCTTGGCGTATCAATTAACTTAGCGACATAAATGACTCCAGTAAGTTGCCGATCATCGCCAAAGTTTTTGGCCAGTTCATCATCCATCCAGTCAGGATCAGTAATGAGTAGCTGGTAGCTGTTTTCATATTTATACTGAGCGGTAGCTAAAGAGCGAATGAGCATGTTCGACTCAGTACCGTTAGCAAACACCAGACGAAGTCGCTGCTGGTTACGCTCATTCTTTCGATTCTCTGCTTGGTATATATCCGCTACATAACACAAAATCCCGTTTAAGACGAAGACGCTGCCAATGCTGATGTCTTTCACTGATGAAAAGTTAGTTTTAGTAAAAGCCCCCGTTTGAATGGCTTGAGATATACGCTCAAAGGTTGCTTCAAACTTATAAAAGTCCTTACATTCAAAGCGAGTTGCTATTTCTTCATCATCGTACTGATCATAAGTAGTGCGAGAATTGAGCTGACTATCACTGACTAAGATTTCAGAATGAATGTTGTCAAAAATACCTAGGTCATCACTGTTGAAAATATCATCCAGACTATTAATAACAGGTGGCTCGCTAACAGCCATGGTTACCGGCTCAGCTTCTTTAGTGCTAGCGCTGACTGCGTTTTTAGACCCAGCACCCTCATTACTCATACTTTTGTCTGAGAGTGTCGGTTTGTCGTCAGATGGGGTAGACGCAGTATGTTGAGCAGTTAGTAAACCATGCTTATCTAAAGCTAGTAGTTCTTGCGAGTTTGCGTGGTTGGTTTGTATGGTAGCTAAGAGGCGAGCATTTATCTTTTCATTAATATCGCTAGCACTGCTACTGGGTATGCGCCCCTGTTGATCGATAAAAAGGTTGATAGTGTCAAACTGCTGCGCTAAAACGCTGTTATTCGCCGAGCTTTTGGTGACAGGCTTTATATCGTCTAATAAACCAGTACTGTCATTTAAAAAAATATCGTCTAGTGTTTTGTACTCACGACTTTGATAGATCTCATCGAGTTTAATCATGACTGTTGGCTTCTCGCTTAGCTTTTTGGTTTCTGACATAGGAGATAACTTCAGTCATACGCCGCTCGATAGCATCTTCTGAGTTTCTATTAGGCTGACGACCTTTATTCTTGATAAAAGCAACTATCTTTGGCCACATCAGGACCGCTTCCGCTTCAGTTACGGTAGAACGGCTGGCATGCACGACGTCATTGATGGTTTGTAGTACTTCTTTGTCGACGGTTCTAGAGAGGACTTCATAAGCATCATGAAATGGGTTGACCGATTTAACAAGATCAATGGGAAGGTTGTTTACATTGACAAACTTACTGCCAACCTTCACAAAGCCGTTGCTAGGATTTGAGTCATTGCTACTGCTTGATTTGGTTTTAGGGTTATATATTTTTGCGTCAGCTGGCAAGTGGCGCTCTTTAATAATGTCGTTTTCATTGAGCTGACTTTTTCGTTCAGCATTGAGAGTAGCGATATCTACATACTCAGTGCCTTGCTTAATGAAACAGCGTTCATTTTCGATGATCGCATCTTCAGGAATATCCTTACCTTCAACCACGCCGCCTTGGCGGTTGATGGTCATATATTGCATCACACCTTCTTGTACCTGCCTTACTTCGTTGGCATCTAGTGATGGATACTTGCTACGAATAATACTTGGGATGACGGTATCCGATACAGCCTCGGTCTCGACGTTATTGGTTTCGGCGGCGATATACTTTTTAATATAATCTACGTTCTGGCATAGCTGAGCTAATATCTCTTCACGGTCTTGGTTAAGTATATTCATCACTCGATCAGAGGGAGGGTTCACAGTGTCATCAATAACAATGGTACCTGCCGGCAAGTCTAGCGTGCCTAATATGTCTATCTCACTACGACGTTTAAAGTTGATATTAGGTTTAAGCACTTGCTCCATAAGCAGCGACAAGGTAATGGCTTTTAGTAAGTCATTAACAGAGCTTGTCACCTCAGACTTATCCGCTTCTGGCTCAGCGATTAGGTTAGTAAATTGAGCATGGTGTTTGCCCGCGCTATCGCGTGTTGAGCGCCCAATAATCTGTACTACCTCGGTTAGAGAGCCGCGATAGCCAATGGTTAATACATGCTCACAATACTCCCAGTCGAAGCCTTCTTTCGCCATTCCAAGAGCTACGATGATATCCATATCATCACGAGAGATAATATCAGCTAAGTAAGCCTGTGTATTCACCCTTATGGCGTCATCAGTGACTAGGTCTGCGAGTAGTAAGCGTCTGCCATCATGCGTACGTATGGTGATAACGCCAGTATTCTCATCACGAGATTCACTTTCACCGATAATATCTATGATGCGACCAACGGTTTCGTATTTGTCTGTCTCAGCCGTTAAGCTATTGACGTTAGGGATGTGAATAATGGTCTTTTTACTGGTATCTAAGCACTCGTTTAAAGCATCAAAGAATGACTTTTTATAAAAGTGATAGCCCAGTCCCAGTGACTTTAAGTGTTCATAACCATTTAGCTGTTCGTAATAGGTGTAAGTCACCTTATCGAACTTTTCTTCATCGCTATCTGACAAGATAGGCACTGAATCGCCACGGAAGTAGGAGCCAGTCATTGCCACGATATGCGCGCTAGTTTGCGTCATAATGCCATCTAGTATGGCTCCCAAGCGGTTAGAGTCATCTGCTGATACATGGTGGAATTCATCAATACCGATCAGCACATCGTTAAATAGCTCGATACTACCGCCATCTTCGATTACCTTATCAAAGCCATATCTAAAGCTGTGATGGGTACAAACTAGGACTTGGGGAAGAGAGTTATCACTGACGTCTGAAGTTATAAACTCTGAGAAGATAGCAGTCTTGCGAGTATCACTTTGAGCAAGACTTAAGCATAAGTTATAGCGATCTGCTACTTCCCAATCGGCAAAAAAACCATAATCACTAAGCGCGGTAGATTTAAAAGACTTGCCAATGCTCATCTCAGGCACGGCAATGATGACTTTTTTGATGCCTTGATTTATCAGCTTGTCGAGTGCCAAAAACATCATGGCGCGTGACTTACCAGAGGCAGGTGGAGACTTAATAAGCAAATACTGGCTATTACGCTTCTCGAACGCACGTGCCTGCATTTCACGCATGCCCATCGAATTATGTGTTTTGCTTTGACCCGTGCGGGCATAAGTTTGATTTAAGATATTAACGGGCTGAGACATGGTTTACTCTACTATGGACAAGATGTGTGGCGTTATTTTTTAGGCTGCGGCTCGTATAAAAAGCTACTTAGCTTTCTTTTTACCTTTGCTCTGTTTTTCAGCTTCGATAAGCTGCTCATAGCGTGCCAGCAAATGCGCCAAGCGCTCTTCGGTATTGGCAAATCCTTGCGGGCGATACAGCTTATCCACTGCATCATCGAGTGTGCTATGCGCTTGTTTTAAGTCGTCAGGCATCTTATCAGGGTCATATAATTCTGCGAGAGTCATGCCAGCATTACCGGCGCGGGCAAGTAGTATTTCTTCCGCGAGATTTTCAATGTTCTTTTTCTGCTCGTCAGTGGCATCAGGGAAGGGGAAAGTGTTATATACGATGGTTCCAGAATAGTTGTAATCGCTTTTTAATCGACCAGTTACTAGACGCATCCATTCGTTATGAATTATAGAGTTTAAAATACCAAAATCGTAGAGAGTGCCATTTGGTATCATTTGATTACGATCACTGCTAATAACATCTGAGCTGAAAAATCCCATGGGTATATATCGACGACGCTCTGAAGATACTCTAGGAACAAGAATATAATCCCCTGAACTAGGTTGTCTGATTTCTCCAAATAAATGAGGCTTATCAGCTAGTTTATTGGTTGCAGGCTTTTTGCTAGCAAGACGCATTTTCTCGACAGCTTCTATTTTTCTATATACTTCAGGGTTACTAGTAAGCTCACTCAGACTTTCATCTACTAGCCATAAGCACCAGCGTTCTTTAGAGTTTAAAAACTCAACAGACCCAAGCATTCTTTGTATCCACTTTTCTGAACTTGGTTCGTTATGAATCAAATTCATTTTTTCTTCAGAAGTTAATATCAAATGCCCTCCATCAACTGGCTTATTACCGTAAATCATTTTTGAGCCATCATGAATAGGTATGCCTCGACTTTCAACAGCGATATTTGAACCAGATATTAAGTAAGGGCTTATATTACCAACAGTTTCACTATGCCAAGCTCTATTAATTAGTTTAAAGATTGTTTTTTTACTACTGGATTTCGCAGATAATCCAATAATTACTACGTGTACAGCAGCATTATGTTTAGCGTTATTGCGCCATGGGAATGTTTGATAGGCAAAGCGAATATGAATGCTCAAATTAAATATATAGGGGAATAGCATAGCTACTTGTTCACCCTGAGCAATCGAGTTGGTTGATACTAAGGCAAGTTCGGCATTAGAATTAGCAATATACTGTGCACCTTTCCAAAACCATGAAGTCACATAATCGAGAAATTTAAACTTTTTGAATCCTTTAAATACTCGCGTCATATCCTCTGTTTGTTCATCTGTACGATTTCCTGAGCCTCCAAATGGTGGATTACCTACGATATAAATCTCGTCACTGCCATTATTTGGACAGACTTCATTCCAGTCCAAGCGTAAGCTGTTGCCATACACAATATGCCCACTCTCTTTGAGTGGCAGCATCGGCGTGGATGCGCCAAGCTCTTGCTCGAATAGTACATTCATTTGGTGTTCAGCGAGCCATAGTGACAAACGCGCAATTTGACTAGCAAAGTCGTCATACTCGATACCGTATAAATTATCCAAGCTGACCACACTATCAAAGCCTAGACCTAATAGATTGTCTTTCGAGCCTAGTAAATCGCGTTGTGCTTTTAATACATCAATTTCTAGTTTCCGTAGCTCTTTATACGCAATAATCAAAAAGTTGCCTGAGCCGCAATATCCGTAACATATTATAGTGGTGACATTGATAAAACCCTTACAAATCCATGATATCAGGATGATTTCGAATGTCACTAATTAAGATGGTTAAGTAGTGACATTTTATCTTTTTTGTCATCGCTTAGAGAATAGGTTCGTGATCACAGTTCCTTACTCAACATTCGTTATTTATGAAGTATAATAACCCTTGGTAGCTTAAGGGGTTTATTTTGGATTCAGGACAATTTCTTTATACTGTAATAAGCGATACTTTAGATAGAGAGCTTGATCGCAAGCGTAATCTTGAAACTAAAGTTATGTCATTATTTCGATTATGGATTTTTTTACTTACAACATTTACAACTGTAATAGTTTTCTTGATGAACTATAACTCAGATGTTATTCGCTCTTTAGTTGCAGTTAGTAGTTATTGGCTGAGTTTCTTTATAGTTATTTTTTGCGTAATTGCTTTTATCCTCTCACGTTTACTATGTCTTATGATTAAGATGGCTGGCGATTCATTTGGTATAAGCGACAAAGACGAAATTGGCTTTAAATCAAGTGAGATTGATAGCATGATTACTTCTGAAATTAACTCTTTATACTCTGGGGCATGTAAGCAACTAAACTCCAGCATCAAGGATTATGACAAGCACAATAAGAAAATAGGTGAGTCGATAAAAGAGTCGCTACCTAGAATCAACAAACTACTTATTGGCTTGTTTGTAATGCTTGTAATTCTAACTCTAATTATGATTGTTATTTAAGGCTATATTCTATGAACGATAAAACAGTAAATGACAACTCCACAACAGCAGGTGAGCAGCAAAATCATGAACCAACACAGGGTAGTGATAAGGCACAGATAACTCCTCCAACTGGAATGTTTCCCCGCTCTGTAGGCGACTCTCATCCTGACTCTAAATATAAAGACAGAAACTAAAGGTTAAGCGGTTTTTGATAAAACCTTTTAATCCACTGTGATTGTAGAATGCTATTATTATAACGATAGCATTCTATGCTCCCACGATTTTACCACTCGCACTATCCATTCTATAGTCTTTAATATCTCCAGAAATAACTAAATTAATTGCTTTTTCAATCTCAGTAAGCGGAGCATCAAACCATTCGGTTGCCTTGTAAACCTTGTCATCAGACCCTTTCAACGATACTTTTACCCTCTGATCATAGAAAAAAGCATGCAAGACACCTTCAACACTTCGGGCGTTTGCATCATAAACTTCCCACTCAGCAATAATATCTACTGCTTGTTGTAAAAAAGCTGTATCCCTAATCGAATGCTTAGTTCTGGCCTCACCTGTCAGGGTGGAAAAACCAATTTTATGAAGGTTTTTGTAGTGCGCTAAATTGTCTGGAGTATCAATTAGTTTTGCAATATAGATAACACCAGTTAGTTGACGTTTATCACCGAAATTTTTAGCTAGTTCTGTGTCTATCCATTCTGAATCGTTGATTAAAAGTTGGTAGCTATTCTCGTACTTATATTGAGCAGTAGCTAGTGAATGAGTGAGCATATTCGACTCTGTGCCATTAGCAAATATTAGGCGCAGACGCTCTTGGCTACGAGTATTCTTTCTGGCTTCTGCTTTATAAATGTCAGCCACATAGCAAAGCAATCCATTCAAAACAAAAACACTTCCAATGGTAATGCTTTTTGAGGAGGCGAAGTTTGTTTTAGTAAAAGAGCCAGACTGTATTGCATGGTATATGCGCTCAAATGTTGCCTCAAACTTATAAAAATCCTTGCACTCAAAGCGTCTCGCTACATCCTCATCATCATACTGATCATAGGTGGCGCGTAGACTGTTTTGACTGTCACTGATTAAGATATCTGATTGAACATCGTCAAAAATACCCAGCTCATCACTGTTAAAAATATCTTGCAAACTGGTAAATGAAACTGATTCACTAGGAGGTTCTATTTCGGCCTGTTGTTCTTCGTTGCTAATATCTTGATAAGCAGCGTCATCTCTATCGCTTATCTCCTTATCCAATAACGTATGCTCATTTGGAACGTCAGAGTTGGAGTTTTCACCAACCAATAGTCCATGCTTATCAAAGGCGATTAATTCTTTAGCAAACGAGCTATTGGCCTTCATAGAGGCAAGCTGCCGCGAGAGTATCTTTTCATTGATACCGCCAGTATCCGCATTGGGTAAACGCTCATGTGTATCAATAAACGAGTTTATCTCAGCAAACTGCTGTTCTAAGAGGCTATTGTTGGTTGGTTTTTGAGAGATGGGTTTAACGTCATCGAATATACCCATAGTGTCATTGGCAAATATATCTTCTAAAGATTTATACTCACGACTTTGATATATCTCATCAAGCTTAATCATGGCTATTCACTTCTTGTTTCGCTCTTTGATTTCTAGCATAGGACATGATTTCTGCCATACGCCGCTCTATATCACTATCTGCATTCTTATTAGGGTTGCGACCGTTTTTCTTAATGAAAGCAACTATATTAGGCCAAGCTATAACTGCCTCTGCCTCAGTTACGGTTGATCGGCTAGCATGGACGGCATCACTAATGGTCTGTAATACTTTTTTATCAACTGTCCTAGAGAGAATTTCGTAGGAGTCGTGAAAAGGATTGACTGACTTCACTAACTCAATCGGAAAATTGCTTACGTTGACAAACTTACTGCCTATCTTTACGAAGCTATTGCTAGAATTACGCTCATTTGTACTGCTAGAATTGCTTTGAGGATTATAGATTTTAGCATCTGTAGGTAAGTGGCGTCCTTTGATAATATCACTCTCGTTTAGCTTGTTTTGGCGCTCTAAGCTTAGTGTAGAGATGTCTATATACTCACTACCTTGCTTAATAAAAAACCTTTCATTTTCAATCACGGCATCATCTGGAATGTTCTCACCCTCAATCACACCGCCTTCACGGTTAATCGCCATATACTGCATAAGACCTTCTTGCGTCTGGCGTATTTCATTTTCATCTAAGGCTGGGTATTTACTTCGAATGAGGCTTGGAAGAACGGTATCTGAAACCGCTTCGGCTTCTATGCCATTAGTTTCTGCTGCTAGATATTTTTTGATACTGTCTGGGCTTTGGCATAACTGGGCCAGTAGCTCATCCCTATCTTTATTAAGTATATTCATCACCCTATCAGATGGTGGGTTCGTAGAGTCATCAATAATTACGGTGCCAAGTGGTAAATCTAGTTTGCCTAATAGATCTATTTCGCTACGTCTTTTAAAGCTAATACTAGGTTTAAGGACTTGCTCCATGAGTAAGGATAGGGTAATGGCTTTTAAGAGGTCGTTTACAGTATCTTTAACTGTGGATTTATCATCATCAGGCTCACCAATTAGGTTGGTGAATTGGGCATGGCTCTTGCCTTCGCTATCTCGCGTAGCACGGCCAATAATTTGCACTACCTCAGTAAGAGAACCACGATAGCCAATGGTTAATACGTGTTCACACCAAGGCCAGTCAAAGCCTTCTTTAGCCATGCCAAGAGCCACAATGATGTCCATCTGATCTCTGGATGTTATCTCGGCTAAGTAGGCTTGGGTATTCGCTCTTAAGGCATCATCAGTCACCAAGTCAGCAAGTAGTAATCGCCTACCATCGTGTGCGCGTACTGTGATTACCCCTGTATCGTCATCACGGTCTTCCATTACACCTATAATGTCAATAATGCGGCCAACCGTTTCGTATTTATCGGTTTCAGCGGTAAGGCTATTAACGTTAGGAATATGAATGATGGTTTTTTTAGAGGTATCCAGGCACTTATCTAAAGCATCGAAAAATGACTTCTTATAAAAATAATAGCCTAACCCTAATGATTTTAAGTGCTCGTATCCATTAAGCTGCTCATAGTAGGTGTAGGTCACTTTTTCAAATTTTTCTTCATCACTGTCAGATAGAATAGGTACTGAGTCACCACGGAAGTAAGATCCCGTCATTGCTACAATGTGAGCGCTGGTCTGCGTTATGATACTGTCTAATATAGCGCCAAGACGGTTCGAATCACTTGCTGATACATGATGGAACTCATCAACACCAATAAGCACATCGTTAAATAACTCAATGCTACCGCCATTTTCTATCACTTTATCAAAACCATACCTAAAACTGTGATGGGTGCAGACCAACACCTGTGGTAGAGAGCTTTCATCCGCATCCTGAGTGAGAAATTCAGAAAAAATAGCCGTCTTTCTGGTATCGCTTTGGGCGGTATTCACACATAGGTTATAGCGTTCTGCTACTTCCCAGTCTGCAAAAAAACCGAAGTTGCTGAGTGGTGTTGATTTAAAAGACTTACCAATACTCATCTCTGGTACAGTAATAATGATTTTTTTAATGCCCTGGTTGATGAGCTTATCTAGGGCTAAGAACATCATTGCTCGTGACTTGCCTGATGCTGGAGGTGACTTGATAAGCAAATACTGGCTATTACGCTTTTCAAATGCACGTTCCTGCATCTCGCGCATACCTAAAGGATTATTTTGTTTGCTCTGACCAGTTTGAGCATAACTTTGATTTAATATATTAACAGGCTGGGACATACCGATATTCACTCCAGAAAAGATAAAATAAGAAATATTGGTTTAGGTTTTTTTCTTTTTAGTTTTAACCTGTTTTTCTGCTGTAACAAGATTTTCATAGCGAGCTAATAGGTGTGCTAATCGATCCTCCGTATTAGAAAATCCTTGTGTGCGGTATAGCTTGTCTACAGCATCATCAAGATTGGCGTGTGCCTCTTTTAGATCGACTGGCATCTTATCTGGATCATAAAGCTCAGCTAGTGTCATGCCAACATTACTAGCACGAGCTAACAGAATTTCTTCCGCTAATTGTTCTATTTGCTGTTTCTGCTTATCAGTTACTTCGGGGAAAGGAAAAGTATTATAAACAAGGGTTCCTGAATATCTATAACGGCTTTCCAATCTACTTCCCACTAAGCGCATCCAATCAAGATGCGCAGTTGAACTTATAACACCAAGGGTATAAAGATCAGCGTTTGGAATTATAGAAACTAGATTAGAAGCTATAGTATCTTCACTTGAAGCTATATCAAAAGGAATAAACTTCCTTCTCTCCGAAGATACCATTGGTGCGATAATGAACGTACCTGTAGAGGGATGCCTGTCTTCACCAAAAAGATGAGGCGTAAGCGCAAGTTTTTGAGTTGCCTTTTTTTTACTATCTGACCTCATTTGAGAAACTAACTTTAGTCGCTCATTGATTGGATGAATGTCTTGTAAAAACTCTAGTCGCTCATCTTTTAACCATAGGCACCATCTTTCTTTTGAGTGTAGAAATTCATCTGAGCCAACAAACTTTTTGATATATTTTGTTAATTCAGGATAGCCCTCTATTAGTTCTTTTTTTTCATCAGTTGATAATATCAAATGACCTCCATCTTTAGGGGCGCTACCGACTGTAATGCTTGGTATTTTACTGAAAGGATTCCTGCGACTCGAGACTATAGTTTTGCTTCCAGCAACAAGGTATGCACTAATTAACTTTGTTTCTTCGACATGCCATGTGCCGTCTATAAGTTTATGAATTAATTTTCGGTCATATTTTTTTGGAGTTAGACCTATAATTACAACGTGTACACCAGCATTATGCTTAGCATTATTACTCCAAGGAAAGCTTTGATAAGCAAAACTAATATCTATACCTAGCTCAAATATATGCGGAAAAAGCATTGCTACTTGCTCACCCTGAGCAATCGAGTTGGTTGATACTAATGCTAGTTCAGCATTAGAGTTGGCGATATACTGTGAACCTTTCCAAAACCAAGAGGCTACATAGTCGAGAAATTTGAATTTATCAAACCCGTTAAACACCTTGGTCATATCTTCTGTTTGTTCATCCAACCGATTCCCCCAGCCTCCAAAAGGCGGATTACCAATGATATAAATCTCATCACTGCCGTTATTAGGACATACATCA
The DNA here is from genome assembly GCF_002836005.1 of Psychrobacter sp. Sarcosine-3u-12. NCBI lineage: Bacteria > Pseudomonadati > Pseudomonadota > Gammaproteobacteria > Moraxellales > Moraxellaceae > Psychrobacter > Psychrobacter sp. Sarcosine-3u-12. The sequence continues at coordinate 220,596 of NZ_PJBY01000110.1, read as the reverse complement.
TTCCAATCAAGGCGTAGACTATTACCATGAATGATATGACCGCTATCTTTTAAGGGTAACATTGGTTGAGAGAACCCCAGCTCTTGCTCAAACAGGACATTCATTTGATGCTCAGCTAACCATAATGACAATCGAGCAATTTGACATGCAAAATCGTCATATTCAATACCATAGAAGTTATTCAAACTGACTACGCTATCAAAAGATAGCCCTAATAAATTATCTTTAGCCCCTTTCATTAAGTCGCGCTGCGCTTTTAATATATCAATCTCAAGTTTACGCAATTCTTTATAGGCAATGATCAAAAAATTGCCTGAACCTGCACAACTGTCGAGATTTTTAATTTTACTAATACGCTCAAGCAAGGCACTTAAACGCTCAGCCTTATTGTTTTTATGACGATTATCATTACTAAGCTCTATTACAGAATCCAGCTCCCCTCGTAGCTCATCTAAGAACAAAGGTTGAATTACTTTCATAATATTACTGACACTGGTGTAATGCTGTCCTAAACTGCCACGCTGCTCAGGATCAATCACTGCTTGAAACATTGACCCGAAAATATCTGGGTTAATCTCAGCCCAATTCAATCGTGAGCACTCTAGCAAAATACGGCGAGTACGAGCATTAAATATAGGGATGGCAAATGGGTACTCAAACAAACTGCCGTTTACATAAGGAAATGCCGTGAGGTGCGTAGGTTTAGTTTTACGCTCTATACTAGACTCATGCAGGTCAAGAACCTCAAATAGATCAAACAGCACACTATCAACATCATTACCATCTATATTTGTGGTTGAGTCAATAAGGTCGTGGAACTGATTTGGCGCAAATATGCCTGTATCTTCGGCATATAAGCAGAATAAAAGACGAGTCAAAAATATATTTAGTGCATGTATATCGTCAGCGGTATCAAACTCATTATATTTGCGAATATGATCAAATAAGCGCCCCATTTTCTCAGATGCTTGTACATCCGCAGGGTGTTCAGAATATTCACGGGCGCGTTCTAGCCCAGCAAGCGGTAGCAGAAAATTATAGTTCTTATAGAGATCAGTAAAGTCACAATCAAGAGTTTCATCGAATCTTGTGTCATTAACCAGTACGGTATCAAAGTCTGTCACCATGATCATACGGATTTTGTGCTGGCTAATAGTCGGGCTGTTTTTTAATTCATTTAGGGTTTTATTCAGGTCTTGACCCACACTCACGGGCTTAAAGTAGATGCGCTGCTTATTGGCTACCTCGCCAGTTTCAGGACTGGCTGCTACGTTATAACGACTGTCACTTTTCTTAAGCGAGGTGATAGTAGCTTTCGAAACGTCCAAAAGTGCTAGGAACTCATAAATAAAGTCATCTTTTTTATCTTTATTTACCGTTTTAGTGGTTAGTTTCTCTAAGTCTTCAAAAAACTGAGTTTGATTAAATGCCATTGTGATCTCTAATTATTGATTATCGGTTGATGTGTTGTTATAGATTTTATCTAGCTTATTTAAACAGAATGTATAATCTTAGGTCAGGCTTACTGCATTGAATAAAGCTCTCTCACATCACTCCTTTCTCTTGCGCCCAGTGAGTGAAAAATATTTACTTATGACATTCTCGATACATCAATTGCTGGTAAGCGGGCTTTCAATCGTTCATTTTCCAACGTTAAATCAACAATTTCACGCTGAGTCTCTACTAACATTGATAGGGCTTTATCTCTTTGTTCTTGTAACGAAGTGACTTGCTCCCTTAATGCTCTATTTTTTGATCTCTGAGCAAGCATCATTTGTCTTGAAGACTTCTGGACGGGATCTTCCTTGTGGTCTTCTATCCATTTTTGAATTTGTTGGGATAGCTCAGGATATCGAGAACTCCGTAAGGCCGATGGATTCACACCTGCTTCTTTAGCAACGTTATTCTGACTTACAATAGTTCCTTTAGGTAAGATTTCTGGCTTATTAGATTTTAAGCGTTCAAATGCTTCCAAGAACCTTATTTCCGCCTTGCTCAATACTCTTTCTTTGACCTTTGGTTTAGCTTCTATGAATGACATGAATGGCTCGCTCCGCTGATTCTAGTTGGGCTTGTAGAGACTCATGTAGTGGTGTTCCAATTTCAACAACACTTATTTGGCTATTTAGCACATCTTTTAGCTGATTGATCATTGGTAACTTTTCTTTATCTATCAATGCAGACTTACATGGCTTTTCATCACCAAAGCCCATACAAGAGCTAATATTGCTTATTCCACCTAGAGGACAGGGTGGTCCTAAATTGGCACAACCACCAAGAAACGTCTCACGGTAGCTTACCTTGCCAGATTTAGCAGCCGCTAAAAGCTGCTTATGATCTTTTTCTGATATCTCAGACAATAGCTGTTCTTTTCGTTTTTCAGTGTGTGGAGAGATGTAATGGTCAGCTTGTAGTTCTTTAAGGTCTCTGACTATAGACTCGTACATTTCACGTAAATAAAAACTACGAGCTTCATCATTTAAGGGTTCTTTTAACTTATAATAATTCTGACCGTAATACTGGCTCATAGCTCGACTAGCATGCTTTAGCTGGTACTGTACTGAGAACTCTGAAACAAGCCCACTTGCAAGCATATTGACGGCTCCTGTACGTCTTAATTGATGCCATGCTAAAGGCCAGACTTTACCAACCGAATATTTTTCTGGATCTAAGCCACTTGTAAGTCTATTAGCCATTTCTAGATCTGTTTCAGTTATCCGAAGTTCATTTTCATCGAATAACTTAGGCCATATCTTTAAGGCTTCGTTATACTTACGTGAATTTCTGAACAGGTTTTTATTTTGAGATACTCTTTTAGGCACCCAAGGTTCATGTGAAGTGCATTGTAAAACAGGATTATCTATAAACTCTTTAGGTAAGTTTACATAAGGGTTTTCTTGAGCAGCTAGCATTCTTAAAGATGCAATACTAACCATAGCGTCAATAGCTGTCTTCACACTTGGAGATACTATCCAACGAGCATTGCTATCTTCAAGAGTCTTAGTGGTAGCTCCTCTTATTAAATAAATATCAGTGCCTAATGGGTCTACTTCAACTTCAAAACAGTCAGCTCTTAGCCTATTGCCTTCTTCGACACGCATTAGAGAGAAGTTAAGTGTATAAGCCAACCCTACAAAGCTAATTAAGCTCATATAGCTTGAAAGCGCTCTGACACCATACACCTCGTTAGCATTGCTCCATTTTTTTAGCAAAGTATCTATTTCAAATCTCTTAGCTATATTATCAAAACCACCATAGAATATCTGGCCTGACTTTCTCTTGCCTATATGCCTATTACGATTGAAAGGCGACTTCTCTGCCAACCCGTCAAATGTGCTTGAAAGCTTGCCATCAGCATTATTAGCATAAGCCTCCAAGCAAAACTTATAACATTCTTCTATCTTTTCTCTATGTGCTATAAAGTCATCTAAGCATTCTTTCAATCGCGTTACCTGATAGTGCCATAATCTAGTAGGGATGTAAGCTGTTTGAACCTTATCGCGTTTAACTATTGCGCTGATAAAGACTTCCATACCCTTTTCATCAAGAATAGTAAACCCAAGTTCTTTTGATACAAACATAAGATCGTTGAGGTAAGTAATTAGATGTTTTTCTTTAATCGTAGGATTAGAGGCTATTTCTTTAATTATGTCTGGAAAGTCAGACAGCTGAGAGGCACTAATGTTATGTTGTGAGCAAATTACAAATACGGGCTTTATTGTTGCAAACTTAGAAACTAGAGATCTTGGGTTAGTTACTGCTGCATAACCCCAAAGCCACCAAGCGACAATTTGTCGTAATAAATTGGCGTTATCTTGACTAAGTTTATAACCTTGCCCGTGCCCATCGCCAAAGTAAATCTTTAAATTACTACCCTGCCAAATTGAAAAATCCCATCGAGCATCACCGTACCGTGAAATGACACTACCATCTGTGTCAACAACAACAGGAAAGTCAGACGAAGGAGGCCAGCAATTAGGACGGAAGTTAGGTGAATCTGCCTCAATAAATGAAGCAGCAATTTGTAATCCTGGAAGGTTTGATATATTCATACCATAACCTCCAATAGTCTTATATAGCCATCCCAAGCAGGATGGTACTTACCTGAGCGAATAGAGTTTTGAGCATCTTCCACCCATGTATTTCGGATCTCACTACCATCAGAAATGGCTTTGAGCTTTGATGTGATTCTATCCATTACAAGGTTACCTGGGTGGATATGGTTATGTTCAGATGGTTTATAGAGATTAGTTTCAAGTCTTTTGAGTTGTAAGTGTGATGCCAGTTTCCAACAATATTCTGAACTCATTACATCCCTATGTTTCTCACAAAACAGGCAGCCTTCTGGACTTATACAGTCAGGCTCAGGTGCATTTTCTGGGAAATTAACTACTTGCTTAGGTTGATGTGAGTCTACGCACAGTCCTGGACCAGGCGCTAATTGAGCGGGGTCTACCAAGTTATGAAACTCTATAATTTCACTTGATGCTCTTTGATGATGAGGGCGCATATAGTCTTTCAGCAACACTTCTGTTGTATGACCCATTTGCTCTGCTGTGAGATTTAAGTCATTTGTTTGCCTTAATAACCAGTTGATACGTGTATTGCGCAATTGAGTAGGGTTAATAAATAGAAGGTTATGCTTTTTGAGCAAGTTCTTGAGAGTGCTGATGCTTACCTTAGATGTTTTGGTACGAATCATGCCTCGGCTTATCATTGGGAATAGCCTTTCATCGTTTTGACTTAACTCTGTCTCATCCAGCCAATCTAAGTATCTCTGTAGGTGGTCACGATACGCTTTATAACAGCGAAAAATGGCTTCACCCTCTCTGCGACCCTTATAGACTCGAAAAACTTCATAGTCCTCTCCATCAGACTGCCATCTGTAAGTGCTTTTGCTTAAAGCTACTGCTTGAGATAGGTTCATCCCAGTTTGTGCTATGAATATTAGTAACTCTGATTCAATTCGGAGATTTAGAATTGATGACCTTTTATGAGTATCTAAAAGACTGATGCTCTCTGCTAATGGTTGTCGCGCAATGATAGCCGCTTTCTTTGTACTACTATTTTTTATTGTTTCAACATCTAAGTAAGGATCAGCTAAATTGCCAGCGACCGTTAAGGACTTATTTTCATTGAGTAAGATTTCTATAGGTAAACTGCCGCGCACAGTTTTAATGTCTAAATGATTACAAATGGTAGTTAATGTATGTCCAAACTCAAAGGTGTCTACTAAATTCTGCTTATCAGCTTTTGTGTTCAAAACCTTAGTGGATTTTTTTGGTCTTTTGAGCCTCGTTGTAAGCATAAGACTGTGCCCAGGCTTAGCACCTGGTAGGTCTAAAGCTTTGGCGATTAAATTTGCTATCATTGAGGCTCTTTTATATGCCGTCATTTGAGCGATATCTTTATTAACCTTAACTCTATTTAGTAAATGCTCAGTCCAAGCTTTAAAGGTAGGTATGATAGCCTTCTCTGTAGAAGGCATATCAGTAATATCTATCCAACTATAGAATGACCATATACGTTCTAAATATGTACGCAGAGTTTGTTGAGAACTTCCTTTACTAACATAAGAATTTAAAACTTCATGCAACCTTATAATGAAAGGCAGCCTGTCTTGAACTATATCTCCAAATTTACCATCACTGATAGCTTGGATTACTACATCACGTCTAACACTTGTAGCCCCTCTATATAACAAGACTTGCAAATCCCAAGGTGTTTCATGAGTACCTAATGCTAAACCTTTAAAGGTAAGATCTAATTCAGACATTTTTATGGCTCTCTATTAATCCCATAAAAGCTTGGGTAAATGCATCAGATACTTCTTTCATTGCTTTGTTGTTTTCAATGAACTTAATGTACTTCATAGTTGTGATTTCATCCTTATGGAGACATGCTTCTCTGACGAACTGAATAGACTCACTAACGGGCATGAATTTTAGAGCTAATTTCATTAGCTCGGTAGCATACGTGGCACGAGTTCTATGAAAATGAAAGCCTCTTAATACCTTTACACCACAATCCTTTCCTATACTGCGAAAACGAGACATCTCAACATTTACTGCACGACTATTATCACCGCTATATGTGTTGCCATATCTAGTTAAGAACAGAATATCCTGATCTTCATGAGACGCTAGGGCTTGACGCTTTAAACGCCTCGTACTCATAGCGTAATCTAACAGAGTATCAACCAACTCTTTTGGTATTGGAACTGAACCTGTTACATCAAACTTTGTGGCTACTGGCGGTCTAGCGCCAGGTCCTACAGATAGGGTGTTCAACCCAACATTTGGGATAAGAGTGGCATTTTGAAGGGTAGATACTTTTAAGTCAGTAATTGAGCCAAGTCGCAAACCTGTGAAAAAACCTATTCTTAACATCAAAGCAAATTCCTCAGAAGCCCGTTCATCAGCCAAGGTTAAAATTTCTTTCATACCTAAAGCTGATACGGGTAATAGCCCATCTTCAAGGTCAATAGACCCTGCTACTTTGCGATTCGGAATAGCTAGATCTGTACTAGATACACGTAAAGTGTGCTCTAATCCAAATCCGTTCGTGATCTTAATTCCTACGAATTTATCTTGCCACATAGGCCAATCTGGAGAAATTAAACCTTTCTCTTTTACCCATTTATAATATCGGATGACTGACGACATTCTTTGAGATGTCGTACTAGGGGCTAACTCACCTAAGTTTCTAGCTTGTATTAGTGCGCCTCTAAATCGAATTAGGCATCGTTCATTCTCTCTCTCAGGAAAATGCCACCAATCAATTGATTCAGCCTCTAACCATTTTGCATAAGCCAGTAGGTGAGACATATTAGATCTTACAGTCTTTATACTACGCTTAGAAGAAGTCGCCTGTTCTAAAGCCCATAAGTTTGCTTCTGCCCAAGTTGAGTTATCTTCCCAAACTATTTGAGGCAGTCTGTTGATGCTTTTAATTTTGAGTTTATTCCAGGATATAGAATTATTCTTGACTTGAATTGAGCGAGGTTGGTAATTGATAAATTCTAGGCTAGCCACTTTTATTTCCTTAATACCAGATCATCATTAGAAGTAATGTACTAATAATCAAATAATGATATCTATGTATTAAGTCATCATTATGTCACTAGGTTATCATGTATGATGTGTTATTAAAAGTACCTATGTAACGTTTACCGCAAGCTGGGTCAAATACTTTGATTTGGCTAATACGGGTAAGCAGGGCATCTAAACGCTCAGCTTTATTATTCTTATGGCGATTGTCATGACTCAGCGCTATCACCGTGTCTAGCTCTGTACGTAGCTCATCTAAGAATAGCGGCTGTATGACCTTCATGATATTGCTAACACTGGTGTAATGCTGTCCTAAGCTGCCACGCTGCTCAGGGTCGATCACTGCTTGAAACATGGAGCCGAAAATATCAGGGTTAATCTCGGCCCAGCTCAAACGTGCGCACTCTAGCAAGATACGGCGTGTCCGCGCATCAAACTCCGGAATGGCAAACTGATATTCGAATAAGCTACCGTTTACATAGGGGAATGCACTTAGATGAGTGGGCTTGGCATGACGCCCTGGGCTAGACTCAGGTAAATCGAGAACTTCAAACAGCTCATACAAGACGCTATCGACGTCACTGCCATCTATATTGGTGGTTCTATCAATCACGTCATAGAACTGATCTGCTTTAAAGATACCGGTATCTTCGGCATAAAAACAGAATAGTAGTCGCGTTAAAAATATATTGAGCGCATGCAAGTCATCAGCAGTATTAAATTCATTGAGCTTACGGATATGGTCAAACAAGCGTCCCATCTTTTCAGACGCTTGGACATCAGCAGGGTGCTCTGAGTACTCACGCGCACGCTCTAGGCCGGCAAGTGGCAATAGGAAGTGGTAGTTCTTATAAAGATCGGTAAAGTCGCAGTCGAGTGTCTCATCATATTTAGTATCGTTAATCAGTACGGTGTTGAAGTCCGTTACCATTACCATGCGGATTTTGTGCTGATTGATGATTGGGCTGCTTATCACCTCACTTAGTGCTTTAGCAAGGTCTTGATCTTCATCTACAGGCTTAAAGTAGATACGATGCTTATTGGCAACCTCGCCAGCCTCGGGATTGGCTGCGACGTTAAAACGACCGTCATTCTTTTTAAGAGAGGTAATAGTAGATTTTGAGACATCTAGCAGCGTTAGAAAATCGTATATAAAGTCTTCTTTTTTATTCTTATCAATGACTTTAGTGGTTAATTTTTCTAAATCTTCAAAAAACTGGGTTTGGTTAAATGCCATGGTTGTCTCTGTAGATGAATTACGGGTGTAAATAAGCAGGCTAATGTGCAATTATAGCGCTATCTTATCGTATTTGAAGTCTTAGATGTTCTGAATAGAGTGGATATAGTATTTTATTGCTTATGTAGTCAATACGCTACAAGCTTATTAAAAGGGGTCAATGATGATAGTTGGTACTAAGTTTCAGGGTGATTCTACTCGTATTGCAAAGATTCAACATGACAGCTATGGGGAAGCGTTACGTATAATCATTGATTTTGCCACCAATAAGCATCTTAAAGCTGAGCAAGTCGTCGATGTTCGCACAGAACTGAGCGACTTACGTGATGAGCTTACAAGTTTTGATCATAGAACTTTGCAGTGGCTGCATGATTCTATTGCAGCTGCTTTTCGTATGGATTACTGTCTTAACGCGGATCTGTTTACCTATGCGACGCAAAACTCTCATACGTTAGCAGAAATTATTGATCTTTGGTCTGATTTTCTAAGAAAAGAGCTGGTGAGAGTGTTTGAACAATATTTGCAGTTTCCAAGATTAGTTCTTATCGCGGCTCTCTATCCAAACCCTGATCCCAAGGGTTCAGATGCAGAAGATGAGCTATATAGATTGACCAAAATTTTATATCCTGAATTAGAATAAATATTTATCTTAAGTTTTTACAATTATAATTTTACGAGCCATATCTTTTATGACACTCTTAAAGTAGCCAAGGGAGGCCAAAGTTGTCAAAGAATGAGATACTGAAGAAGCTAGTACTCAATCAAAGTAATAATGGTAATTATTTTGCTGAGTTCGAACATAATGGTGAGCCATGTCAGGTGCATTTTGCTAAAAGCAAAGTAACAAGTGACCATTTTTATACGCCACTAATTACAGGGATTAGTTATTGGGCGAGCGTTAATCTAGTAGACGGTAAAGGTTACGTGAATCATCTATTGCCTTTATCTAAACACCAGCATCAAAGTTCAGAGATGCAATACTATTGCCATTGCAAACTGCTAGAAAACGGTTGCGTTAAGTTGAGCCATAAAGTGAGCGAAAACGAAGGTAATCGCGATATAACATTACCTAAAAGTATGATCTCCAATTTTGAATATCGTATATTTCATAATAGCCAAGTCATAGTGACGTTTGGGCACAATAATAACGGTTTTTTTATTAAAGATTGGCAAACTAAGTATCCTAATAATATTGATAAAGGTGATCTGACATCCATAATTAAAAAAAGTCCGCATCCAAAAGCACCTTATATTGCTAGATACAAAGTTGAAGATACTTATTTGCCTGTTGAGATATGGTCTAGTTTATTAGAGAAGGAAGGTATTTGTAACGTTAATGAAGAGGCTCGTATTAGCGCGACGCTAACAGTAGATGATCAGCAAAAAAAAGCAAATATCTCACTAACCTTAGACCATCAAGCACTGATGAATAAGTACAACCAACCCAAAGCAAAGCTGACGTTTATCGGTATTAAAGACACAGGAAAAAGTGAACTTTACCAGTTTGAAACAACATTAATCGATGGCATCAGTCTCTTAGTCACTGTTTTTTCGTACGAACTCAAATTTATGAATAAAGGTATTGGCTCCTTTCAAGCAGGGCAGTCCGTTTCTGTATGTTTAACCTACCAGATAAAAGATAAGTGGTGTAACTTTAAAGTACCCGTAGCATCAAAAAATGACTACAACGAGCAATTTCGCTGTATAACAATGACCTCTGTAGATAATGAAGGTATGGCATTACTAGAAACCATAAAACCGCCACATGATAGAGTGCTGTTGCCCACAAGTGAACTGATAAAACACGGGATTTATAAGATTCATTCAGAGGTTATTTTTGGTTTACATATCACACGAGAGGCCTTGGATAAGCCTTGGAAAGAAAAGCTTTGGCACATTGAATGCATAAATTCAAACTTCTTTGTTGGCCTTGAGAATGGGGTTAGTTATAAGAGCGAATGTACGATTATTGAATCTTGGAGCCGCTATGACAATCGGCCTGAGTATGTGGTTGATCTTGATAGATATGATAAAAATAAATACAAGGAGGATATCTATGCCTTTCATAACCACTGCGCCGCTAAAATAAGTAATCAATATGCTGATCTATTAGTAATTATTCCTAAATCTTTATTAGTTCGATCGGGTTTTAAGGCGCTCAGCTCTGAGGTTAAGCTAAATATCGCTTTTAAATCAATTAAGTTCCCAATGTTTGGAACCAAAGCGGCAACTTTTTTATGTGCTGATCGTCTGTATAGTAGTGTTGAGTTAACGCATGGTGCTGATGAGAGTAGATATGTCCTCGCGGAATTTTATGAGAAGTTAGGCTCTAATGGCTCTAAAGAAAAGTATCGATTTTCTATCGTTGGGAGTGAAGATACCGTTGATTTTACAGATTGGAGTAGTCAATTAAGCGGTATTCCTGATCTAGATAAATATCGATATAAAATACGTATTAAACAAAATAAACAATACATTAATGTCAAAGAACTTATTTCAGCGAGCATAAGATGAGCCAAACGCTACAAGTGTTTTATAAGCAAATGAGTTTTGACTCATTGACTAAGCTTAACGAGGCCAGACGTAATAGGTTACCACTTCCTAAAGATCTAGAGTCTTGGTCAACCATGCTCAGTCAAGAAATAGTATTAAGCAATGACTCTTCTTTTAAGCGAGATCAACGCTATTATGTGTTAGTAGAGTTTGTCAAACGAGGAGCCAAAAAAGGCTATGTGTTATTGGCAATACCAGTCACTCTCGATATACCTCAAAAAAACCCGCAGTGCCTGCATTTATTACCCAATATTGCAGAGGGTATCTCATTAAATGCAGAATACTATTTAGGAGAGCATAATCATGACACACCTAAAATACAGCTAAACGATACACCTTTATCAACAGAATCACTCACATGCTTTGTTTGTGTTGGCACAGCACAAACTTGGTTTGAAGAAGCCTGTCAGTTTTTTTACAAAAGTTGCAATGTCTCTTCGCTAAAGGAGATACAAGAAAAATTACAAAAGCAATTAAAAGATCAAGAGATTTATCTTCAGTTGTCTTTGGTCGAAAAGCCCGATGATGGCCCTAAGAAGCAATTGATACAGTTATATGAGGGTTTATTATCTGATGGCGCTCAAGCTTATAATCATACTGCTTTGCCTAAACTACTATCGGTTTATGATTTTGATTCGGTGAATCCTCAAGCATTAGACTTTACGGAGCAGCATTTGTATGACTCATTGTTGACTACAGCTAAGGATAGCTATAATCCGAATATGCCGTACTTGTTAGGTCATATGGACATCCAAAAAAGTAATGATCAACCAAAAAATAGTCAAACAGAGCAGTCAGACTTATCAAGCAGACAGCAAAGAATTACGCTAGCCAATAGTCGTGAACTTTTCCCTTTAGACAATACTCAGCGTCATGCGTCAATAGCTGCTGCTTGTTTAGACCTCAATTATGACAATAATAATAGCTATGGTCGAGTGTTGGCGGTCAATGGTCCACCAGGCAGTGGTAAGACCTCAATGCTCAAAGCAGTGGTTGCACATTATGTGGTAAAAGCGGCACTGCTCAAAGAGCCATGTCCTATCATCGTGGCAAGCGGTGCAACTAATCAATCAGTAAAAAATGTCACCTCAGCCTTTCCTGATGTAGTGCAAGATGATAATGATGAGTGTTTGCTTGAATATCAGCGCTGGATTCCAGATTGCCCAACCTACGGCAGTTTTTTCGCCTCACAAGACGCTGAAAAAAAGTTAAGTCACAAAGAAAAAGAGCAAATTCCAATTCTAAGTATCGTGGGACAAGACAAGCCGTATAATTTTGAGTGGAAAAATGTAGGGGCGCAGCTTAACGACTTGCATGCCAATGATAAGTTAGCCATTTATTATCTAAAAAAGGCTAGAGTATTTTTTAGTCAACAAGCTCTACCAGCACCAACTGATGTACAGCAAGTCGTCGATGATTTGCATCATTTACTGTCTTATACTTATCTTGAAATGGCAGATGCATTGCACAGCGCCAAAGAGCAACTTTTCTCGGACAATGCTGATTTGGATAAAGTATTTCCGTTACATCAAGAAGAACATCATCTGCCAGCTTTTAAAAATACTCGTGAAGACTTAATTAAACTTTATAAACATGATGACGTAAAGGTTTATGAAAAAGTATGCCGTGAAATGATACGTGATGAAGCTATTGAGTCTGAATATTATCCACTTGTATTGCGTCGAGCAGCGCTAAACTTGTTGATCGAGCAATGTATTGATTTAGAGTACCGCACCCAGCTGTTTCATTTGGCTGCTCGTTATTGGGAAGGTCAATTTATTATTGATCAAGCCTCTAATTTGCACTTTTCACGTACCGAAGACAATATAATCGCAGGTTTGCGGCGTGTATGTATGATAACGCCTGTCATTATCTCAACCACCAATCGTCTGCCAGCTTTACTAAAGATTAAAAGCTATCCGCAGGGAGCGACTCAAACAGATTATGTGTATGGAGGCATCGACTTACTCATCACTGATGAATCGGGACAAGCAACTATTATGAGTGCACTGCCATTAGCATCTTTGACCAAGCGTTTAATTTCTGTTGGTGATGTATCGCAATTAGCACCTGTGATTAATACAAAGTCAGATGTCTCACCGTTTGATGAATATCTAATTTGGCTAAAACATGGATATTCATCAAAGCAGATCGCCACACTGTTTAAAGAGCAATTCTCAGTGTCGCATGGTAGCTTTTTGCATGTGGTACAGGAGAGCTCTAGTTTAAACTACCAAAGCAAAGGCTTTATGTTGCGAGGGCATTATCGCTGTTATAAAAATATTATCGACTACTGCAATCGCTTAGTATATGAAGAAAAGCTGTTTTATATTCCACCTTTAGATAAAGACCGTAAAGATGAAGGGTTGCCTGCAATGGCCTATGTAGAGTCAACAGGGTCTTCTAGCAAAGGGGACGGTGGTTCGTCTAAGCAAAATAAAGATGAAGCTGAAATGATTGCGCAGTTAGTGTTGGAAAGTTATAAACGGTGGCAAGAGCTATTGGAAAAGAAAGGTAGAGTCCCACGCTTGCAGGATATGGTGGCTATTATTACGCCATTTAATAAGCAACCACTTGCTATACGACAAGCTTTAATTGCTGAAAATAAAGCTCAAGGTATAGTCATTCCAGAACAAGAGATTGTAGAGACCATTATCGATACCATTCATACGCTACAAGGTGCCGAAAAAGATATTATTATCTACTCTGGCGTACAGTCTCATGATGATGGCGAAACCTTATTTTTTGAAGATCAACCTTACCTTTTAAACGTGGCAGTCTCTCGTGCCAAACAGTCATTTATTGCCTTTTTATCACCGACATTATATAAATTGGACAGTCCTGAAGTTATTGGAAACAAAGATTTTCAAACAACCAACTCTATACATTATCTAGGCTGGTACATGGCTAACTTTGGTATACGTCTTTTCCCAAATTATCTATTTGTCGTCGAAGCGCCGGGTAAGCTAAAATCACTTCAAAAAATATTAAAAAGTGACTATATTGTATATGCCACAGGTGGTGCTATTACCAATATAGATCTTGAAGATGCCTCGGTAGAGGTGGCAAGCAAGCAGCTACGACCCCAATATGAGCTACTGCCCAATGGGGAAGACACGCTGAAGGTGATTTTAGAGCAAGGTCCACAAATCAAAAAGATTTATGTAGCAACTGATGACGATAATGTTGGTGAGGCAATAGCTTGGCATCTGTATCATGCTATCAAACAGCGTGCGCCACAGCTTATAGAGAAATTTGAACGGGTGGCATTACGATCAATAACTGAAGATGGGGTACGTGAGGCGCTTAATAATTCAAGACAGATCGATCAAAATATGGTGTCCGCTGAGGTTGCCCGGCAGGTTATCGACCGTTGGTTGGCACAGTATATGTGGACGTTGCTAAAAGAGCATTTACCCTATGGACATGCTGGTCGTCAAGGTATGGGGCGAGTAAAGGCGGTGATATTGGATTTGATAGCTCAGCATGAAGCAAGCGTAAAACAGCATAAATCCACTACTTTAAAAGTTAAATTAATAGTGAATGGGCGTGAAGTGATGGGACAGGTGGCAAACGTGCCCGATTACTATCTAAAGATGGTAGCAGAGCGCATTGAAGAAACGGGTAAACCTATCACAGCAAATAGTGAAAAATACACACTGGTTGATATTCAAAGAGATATAGTTGAGTATGAGCCTTTTAGCCGCTCAACGCTTGAGATTATGTCATTAGCTTGGCAAAAGTACCGCATGACGCCCGCAACAACCATGCGCATATTACAGCAGCTTTATGAGGGGAATTCATGACAAATAGCGCCCACGATGATATCTCTATTATAGATGAAGATGCATTAGCTCATATTCACAAGGATGATGAGCGCAAACTATTTACACTCATTAAAGAGATGCAAGACAGCGAGGACTTCGGTGCTGCTCAATTTATGCGCCAAAAGATACAGCTTGAACTTGAGATGGCAGAAGGGAAAGATAATCTTTTTATCGACCTGCAAACTAATATGGCTTTAGAAAAAGGCTGGCTAGGTACGCCTTTGGGCGCACTTTTCAATAGTGGTAACAATGAGCAATCGAGCTGTTTGTCAGAAGAAGATATTAAAGCTATTGAAAATGGCGACTTTATTATGAAGCTATCTTTACAGGATGATTCCGAAGCCTTATCACTCACCCATCTATTACAAAATATGGATATCTTTGAGGTGGGTCGTCCATCTACAGCGGCATCTGTGATTGAAACTCTAATGCATGACAGTGAGCTGATAAATATAGTAAAAGAAGGCGATAAAGTAGAGATGACCGAGCAGGGGCGTGAGACCTATGCAGTGTTGCAAAAACACTTGGGCGATGTGGCCACCTTAGATTGGAACAGTCACTTTATATCGCAACTAAGCAAAGTTGAATCCGGTGAAATACCACCAGATATGCCTATCTTTGCAGTATTTGAGAGGCTATATGGTAAAGAGGAGAGCGAGTCTTTGCAGTATCTAAGCTGGACCAATCCTGACGATTTGTATCAAGCATCCGATATAGACGCTCATGAAGACCAAGCGGGCATCGATAATGCGGCTATCGGAAAAATAGCCATTGAACGCAATAATAAGCAGTCATAGTCGTGGGCTATATTACTTATCCCCGTACAAGCGGCTCAAAAAAAGACATCAAGCGTGCACAAGCTATATTGACGTTGATTGAACAATTATTACTTAGCTTTAATCCCAATGATTTAAGTTTGCTGTTAACACTGGTCGCAAGGATTGGCTGGGCTAATTTACCGCCCGCACTTCGCAATAAACTATTACAGCTTCTTTATTACGATTTATTTAGGAGAATCAACGCACGTAAAGTTGAGGACGCTAAGGCGCATCGTAGTACCGTCAGTATAATGACAAAGGCGCTAGTTGATGTTACGTTCAGCATCTCTAATAAAACTGCCTTTGATGAAGCAGAGCTGCCTTTACATGAATACCTCACAGCCAGTGGTCATTGGGCAGTGTCATTAGGGCGGAAGGTAAACCCAGTTCACTATCCTCAGGATTTACTTATATTTGATAACGGTATACATGTGATATTGACCGCTGGTATGAGCCGTGAAAAATACGATACCGACCAACAAAAGCAAATCAGGACTGCCGCTAGATTATATGACACTGATGCCTTGCAAACTCTCAAGGTCGCGCATAAACAAGGTATGCTAGTAACGCTTAATTTATTAGCTGATTATATAATTGAAGGTAATATGGATAGGGGTTATGATTTAGAAGCCATACCCAAGAGTTTAATGGATTATCATAGCGTAAGATATGAAGTGTTGAAGCTTATTAAACCATTTAACAATTATAACCAATCTGCCCACGCCAATAATTTACCACAACAAAAAATTCACCGCGGAAAAAATATATCTTTTGCCTTTTATTTGACAGGGCTTATCAGAGAAAGCGCATTAAGCTTTTGGGTAGAAGATAGTCAGACTAGAGGTACTGAATGTCGATTTTTAACCATTCAGCTTATCATCATAGCTCGAAGATTTATAACACAACGACGTGAGCCAACCCTTTTAGCGTGGTCGGAAGAAATAGAGATCGCATTGATTGATTTTTTTACTACCGTTCGTGTAAAACGAGCAATAAATAGCTCACCCCGACTGTATCTTAAAAAAGAAGCAGAGGTGCTTGCTGCTTGTATAAAACAAGAGCTATTACAACATCCACTGTCTTCAAATAAGTCTGTGCCGATATTAGCAGCGTTTCCTACAGCGATGCCTGATATCGTAACAAAGCTACCTAACTTAGAAAGCTCGGAAAATGAGTATATTGAGTTCTTATAATGAGTAATGATTTTGACTATATCACAGTAAACAAGGTGCTCATTCAAGGTGGCGGCATTATCTGCTTGCAGTCCTACGAAAATGACGATATGCACGTTATGCCGCCCGCCGCTATCAAAAAAGTTACTTTAAATAATGAGTATTCTTATAAAACTACTTTGCTTACTACAAACGTCACCTTAGCAGACATAACCGTATCCTCACTGGGCACGATTTGGGCGGTGGATATGATGGGGCATTTATATAGTTCTAAATCTAAGTTAAATGGTAGTAACTTGTATGAAAAGCTGGAAACTCAAGCGTACGCATTAAAATGGTCTTATCAGAGGATAACAGAGCAAACGCCCGCTTGTATCATTGGTGAAGATAGTGACTTATGGATAGCAACCTTTGAGGGTACGTTGATTCATTATGATGGACAAAGTTTTACCAGTTATGCCGGTATAAAGCGCCCCATCAGATTTAAAGAAGTAAATGGTGATTATTTCTTAATGGGGTATGGCTGCCAGCTAATGCAGTATGAAAATAAACAATGGCATGCTATGACGTTTGACCTCTCAATTACATCAGACACACCTATCAATGATGTCACCTATGCTAATGGTCAACTGCTGGCGGTGTCAAATTTAGGTTTGATATTACGCCAACAATCTAACAACATATTTGTAATCGCTATGAATATGCCAGATATTCCTTGGTTTGGCTGTGACACCTTCAAGGGCGCAGTATATTTGGCAGGGGGTAGCAAGGGTGCTTATATGCTGCCAAAATCAGAGAATAATAATTTGTCCGAAGTTACCCTGATCAAACAAGGGTACTTTGTGGCAGTTGAGGCTTTGGATAGCAAGGTGATATTTTTACAGGCAAATACCACAAGCGCAAATTTTGTGTGCCATCTGCCATCCGCACGAAGAGAGTGGTTTCTGGTCAGCACTTAGATGAATAGACCACTACTTAAATCAATAAGGCAGGGGTAAGCTGAATGAAACTAAGTATGGATAAGGTTGAAGTGAGTTATGTCTAATATAGTTTTAACTCCCAAGAACAAGGACGGTGTGTTTTTTGATTGGGATTATACGGCCGATGAGTGTATTGAGCAGCTATCACTATTGACGCAAACAGAATATAGCGACAATGATACTGGGAATGCTGACCTGATATATACTTCAAAAGAGGTCGCTATTTTTTCAGAATGGATCGCTTTATCGCTTGAAACGCAATCGGTTGTATACTATCAAAATGAGTTTAAAGAAGTAAGCAAATTAATAAACGCAATAGCGTCTGCTACTCTGTCACTGGCTGCTTCTTTAACCGCTCGCACTTGTCTGCGAGAGTATCCTAATCTACTGAACACAGGACTGCGTGCAATATTGACGCAAACTCAACATAGAGTAGATTATAATCGGTTATTAGAATTATATCGTCTGCTACCAAAGATACCATGTGCCAAGACGCTAGATATTTATATCATGTTTCAATGTCACTTTGGTTTTAGTAATACCCTCAGCCGTTGGCAAAGCGATTTTAATTATCATAAGCAGGAGAATGGCTGGCACGATTACAATGCAGTGCAACTTGAAGTGGGTATAGCCTTAATTAAAGCGCGTACTTATGAAGAGCCTTCATTGACGACTAAACTAGATGAACAGTTTTCGGACTATATCCTAGCCTTAGAAGGTATGCCATTAGCAGCCGAATGGTTTCCTTGGTTATTTTGGTTTATTTCTCATAAAATCTGACGAATGATATCGTTAAGAAACTTCCTAATTCTTTGAGCTAAGCATAACGCTTTGCGGCCTGAATTTAGCTCAGGCCGCAAAGCACAGATAGGTATTAATTTACATAAAACCAATAACTTTTAAATCATGTTAAGTAGCATTGAATAGTTCTGTCTTGAGGCGTATAAGATGCACTCATATCTTCATTTGACCCCTTCTTTGAATATAACTTTATACTCGCCCGCATGACCACCTATTTCAATGTTACTACCATCGCTGTATTTAATTTCTTTAATCACGTCGCGATACTCAGGTAACCACTGTGCTCTTGGTTTAACGAAGTAGTTATATTCGTTACTAGCATAAAAGCTATCAATAAAAGCGTTGTAGTCTTTTCTAACTCCATTATGAGCGGGATTCTCTCCGGTGCAGGCATCTTCCATCCAACCAAGCAAGTAAACCATATCGTTACTTGTGATAGCATTTGATGATTTAGTGAACGTAACAGTAGCAGTTTTAGCATTGTTTGATGAAGTGATTGTTTTATCTACGCTGCTTGGAAAGTTTTTATCAATCCCTTTTTGTACGCCTGTAGCAAAGCTATCAACTAGACTCAGCGCTCCTTTTCCTAAGGTACTGTCTGCCCATTGTTTGACTTTCAGCGCAGCCAGATAAAGTCATAAGACTTCCAATAGCCAAGATCGATAGTGTTTTATTTACTTTCATAATTTATCCTAATGATTTTTTATTATATTTAGTGAGAATTAAACGTCGAAAGAACAGACGGTATTGTCGATTTCGTTATTTCGGCTTCTCAGATAGGCAAGGGGATTGACATACTCAGGTTTATAGAAATCATTTAAATTTTTTGCGATTCCATAATCAGTACTTAAAACAGCAGCTGATGAATCTCTGATTACATAAATGTAGAGTGGTTCTTGTCCTTCTTGCTCCCATTTATAAAATTGTCTTGAAAACGAATCTTCATCATTGACATCACAGTCCGAAGTCACACGAGTCAACTCGCTTATTCTAAAAAAATCATCAAGCTCATAATCTGCATTAACCTTACCTTCGTCAGAACCAAAAGTTATAGCATTGGGCTCTGTTTCTGTACCTTGAACAAAGATACCTCCATAGTTTTTCAAACTACCATTCATATAATAATTAAAACCTTCGGGTGAATATCTATCTTGAACTGGAGTTTCATTAAGCCAGCTTTCGACTCCGGGTAAACCAGAAAGAGTACTCCAGTTCCAATTTTTATTAAGTTCTACGGCAATATAATCAGTAATCTGAGTAAATTTAGGCGGGTTTTCATCTACCACTTCGACGACTTCCACTTCTGCTACAGGCTCAGTAATAGCTGTTGATTCAGCCGTAACTGTTTCTGTGGAAGCTACTGCCTCAGAAGTAGCGACTTCTGTGGTTTCCTCTACTGGTGTTTTTTCAGAGCAACCTGTCAGAGCAACTAGGCTACTCAAGGCAAATAAAGATAAAATTCGATTGGCTTGCATTGAAAACTTACCTAATATTATAAGTGATGAATAATAAGTAGTGAGACTCGACTTACCTTTGAAATTATAATGGCTGATTTACTCCTGAAATTAGTGATCCGACGAACGGTAATTCTAGCTAAGTCTCTAAAACAGAGGTCTTCAGGTGAATAAGATAAAAATATGAAACTTTTTTTGATAAGTTTTGATTTTAGCTTTAGAAAAAGACACTATTTTCTATTGCTTAGTTAGTTGTAGCTCTCTTCAAGTACGTCTGATAAGTAATCGTAATTCTTAAGTTCAAGACTCTTTACCCTTTTTCTCAATAATAATAGTTGTCACTTTTTCATTATCAGCATTTTGATAGACATCGATAGTACCGTTTTCAAAGTAACCACCAATCACATCAGGTGAGTCGCCCATAGGATCGATATAGACATGATCATATTTGGGTTCGATGACGACATTGCCTGAGGTATTTATAATCTTTTAACACTGTAGCTAAACCGCTAGAGAAGTCCAAAGCTGTCTCGTATGTAAAAAGAATCACTGTATTACCTTCTTTATCCATATAGCCCCACTTATCTTTTTTTAACACTGCCACCAATCCTTCAGAGAAGTCTCTAGCATCTAAGAACCAGCCATAATCTGCTGCGATATCTACTGGTATGACAAGCTCACCTAAGCTATTGATATACCCAATCATATAAGCGCCTTCAGAATTTTTATTTGAGTTGTTCTTAAGGTATGCCATCTCTTCATTAAAACTGCCGCAAAAGTCATATTCTGCTTTTACGGCTACGTTGCCTGCTTCCTCCTTAAAGCTGCATTGTTCTGAGTACTCGCCATTGACTATAGCTTAGTGAACTAGATCAGTAGTAACTTCAGGCTTTGTCTCATCTTCTAATATGGTTACTGGTCCTACTGGTACTTCGGTTTATTCGACTACGTTATCAGTAGTTACGATATTAGTTTCATCAGATGTAGCATCATTGTTACTGCAACCACTGAGAGCAAAAGCTGTGATTATTGACAGCGTTAATAGTTTCGTTCGCAACATGCTAGTTATCCCCTAATTTCTCAAAAATAATTAATAATAGCAATATTTTGTTTGCTTTTATTCTAGAGGTTAGACAAGTTAAGTTTTTTTTCTAAAGCGTTTTGCATTAAATCATACAAGTGAGTACTTAAAAATTTGAATTAAACGAATGTTTTAATTTACATTTGCCACATAACACAAAAATATCACTTCTGGAAAGCTATCCGACGAACGGTAGCTAAATATTTTCGTTATTTAACTACCGTTCGTCGGATTGTTAAAAATAATACGTTTAGCCACTTATAATTTATACACAATTTCTGGCTAACAGAGTTTGCCACTTCAAATTACAAAGGAAAGCAAATGAAAGTATTTAAAATGCTAGCTGTACTCAGTACTTTAGTTTTTACGTTAACCGCATGCGAAGAGAAAGTAAGGAGTGTAAGCTACTACAATGAAAATCCAGATGAAGTGAGAAAGATGAAAGAAAAATGTGAGTTGGAGAGAGAGAAGGGTTATGAGTTGAAGGGTACTTTAGCTCAAAACTGCAAAAATGCTACGTCAGTCTCTATTAGTAGTATTGCTTCGAGGATAAGACAGTAACAAACCTCAAGTTAACATCAGTTAGCTAAAAAATACAAATATCAAAAAACTATATAAGCTAATTTCGATACGGTTTTTAGAAGTACTTAGCTATATTCAAAGTAGTAAACTTTGATATTCGTATTGAAAATGATAAGTAAGCCTGAAGTCAAAAATCCTAGTGAATTTATACGCTGTAAATCAAATATTAGTTGAATAAATAAAGTAGGTTTTTAAACTTATACTCAGTATTTATAGACTAAAAATCATCACAAGGATTGTCTATTAGTTTTTCTAAAATTTTTTTATCTAGCACTGCCAATGACTGTATTAGCTAAAGCTACTGTACAAGCCAAAGATGTTGGCCTTACGAATAACGTAGTATTGCTACTAATATGTAAAAAGCTGATTTTTGTCATGTGTATAAAGCAGCGTAGTAATCTCCCTCTAACTGATTAGAGAATCATCATTATGACCATTCAAACTGTATTTGCGCCTGACAATAACGCTCCTAAGTTTGACTTAGATAAACCAAGCCAGCTAACACAGCTGCTTACTAATAAGAACTTTTGGATAGTCGTCGCGATTTTATCTGCTCTGTTCATGCTTATTGTTGGTAGCGTGGGCTGGCTAATCATTATATATGTAATATTTGGGATACTTGGCTTTATATATTCTATATTGAGCACATTTATTAAAGCACTTATTACAGAAAGTAAGTACGACAAAATTCCGCCTTACTTTCAAAATACCCATGACTACTTCAAACGTCACTTGGTACAAGATCACAACTTCAATGTAGATTATGAGTCGGTAGGTATTTTGATTGATGCACAAGCTAGACGCATTGCCTTTACCCTTGACCCTAAAACGCGTCCGCAGGTGCTTGTATGTAACTTCAATGATGTACAGCGTTGGCAAGCATATTCTCAAGGAGTGGAAACTCAAAATCAATATGGCGCCACTCTAAGCTCGATGAGTAAGTATTATGTTAGCGTTTATATTAGAAATCCTGAGCAGCCTAGGTATGATTTTTTTACTACAGATAGTACAGATGCTGATCAATGGGTAGCAAGATTAGGTGCATTATTAAACTAGTAGTGCATATAATACAGAAATAAACTAAAATCGATTATTAAACAACTGATATAGGAATATGCATTATGAACAAAAAAACGTTTAGTCTAGGTATCATGCTTGGTTTGTTACTAAGTGCTCCCGCTATAGCTGCCGATTATAATAGCTTCTTAACACCAAGCTCTTTGGGTAAGGATGTTAAAACTTTGAGCAGTCAGTATAAGCTTGGTCTAAAAAAACAGAATGGTAGTAGTTATAATAATAGCGATGCTTACGATTGCAACGTCAACGTGAGTGTCAATAGTCGTAACCTAATAACGCATATTAAAATCTCTCCAAACACTGAAAAATGTGATTATAAAGCAACCTCAAGTGGCGTTAATTTCAATTCGAAAACGACTAAAGCAGTAGATATTCTTAACCAAGCTAAGCTTAGCGATATTAAGTTTATACCAGGATGTTTTAACTGTCCTTCTCGTATTGAGTTACCTGACAGTCTAGTCGTTAATAAAGATCAAGATAACTACTACACCGAGTTTGAGATAGGTGGTTATAACAGTGAGTATCTTAAGTTTATGGGTAAAAAGCTACTCGGCAGTTTTAGCGAAGATGACTACTATCCAACTATGGATAAACTCGAGACCAAGCTTGGGAGTAGTCCTAGCAGCTATAACCGTAAAGACTTCAAGCTTAAAGCGATTCAAACCTATGATCTTCAGCAGCAACCATGGAACTATGCTATTGGCCTTAAATAGCTGAGCAAAAAAATTGTCTGATGACAATATAGTATTTAAATAACTAATAAAGAGATGGAGAACTACCAGTATGAGAACGATAATAAAAAGTCCTTTGCGAACCATAACGCTGGCAGCAATAGTGAGCGCAGGCTTAGCTTTGTCAGGCTGTAGTGAGATGAATACAGTCATGACCGATTTGCAAAATGCGACCACTTCGGCTATGCCCAGTCAAAGTACACCTCAAGTTAGAAAGGTATCACCAAAGCCTACCGAAAAGCTAGATTTAGTTGGACTAGTCGGCTGGTTTGAAAATAGCTGTGGGTTTGATGAAAGATATAATTTTTTTAAAGAAACATTTATGGGAGAACAGTATCAATCTGGGGTAGGTTCGGTCGCTTATGTCAAATCTGATTATCGTAAGAACCTGCCAGCTGCCATTAATAATGTTATTAAAAACATCTCTGTAGTACAAGATAATCAAGGCGTACATTATTACGTTGATTTTATCAATGCGACTTATCGTGGCTACGACTTATCACGCTTAGAGCTGTTTTATCAGCCTGAGACTGACTATATCTATGAT
Source organism: Psychrobacter sp. Sarcosine-3u-12 (assembly GCF_002836005.1). NCBI lineage: Bacteria > Pseudomonadati > Pseudomonadota > Gammaproteobacteria > Moraxellales > Moraxellaceae > Psychrobacter > Psychrobacter sp. Sarcosine-3u-12. The sequence continues at coordinate 196,687 of NZ_PJBY01000110.1, read as the reverse complement.
GTACTCTACTTTAAAAATAATAACTTTATAGAGCTAAAGCCAATCTTTAAGACCACCACAGATGATTTGGATAACCTTCAAGGCGGTGAGTTTAATGTACAAAATCGTTCGGTAACGTGTTATTTGGGGTTATAAGTTAATAGCATAGCTTTGCCCCGTCACAATCGACCAAACCCCAAGCTTAACCTTCTTACCTAATAAAAGTATAAAAATCAATAACCTCTTAAAGCTATATTCTTTATAGTTTCAAGAGGTTTTTTTATGCCTAAAATAATACTAACTGCTTAATAATACTAATTATTTTACGATGTTAAGCCCCACAACACTAAAGCGTTTGACACCTAGATGATTATTGGATAACATGAATTATATTCACTGTTATTATTTATATGATGAAAAATAATAAACTTAAGGTTGGGCAAAAACTTGCCAATCCTAGTAAGGATGATTTATATGTACATCCGTATGCTAAAGCGCCTTTATGTGTCTGGCAGAGATTGAGACCTAAAACGACTTATATCAATATGAAGTCTTTGGACAACTTCTACCGTCCACCACTTCGTTTGATTGATGGAGAGGACGGTACTTTTTATTTCTTTAATGATTTCCAAAGAGTCGATCAGGTCTTAAGGTTCGAGAGTAGTAGTGATTACCCATGTTTAATAATTCCTGAAAGCATTAAAGATGTTCAGCAGCTCGCATGGAGGGATGTTATAGACTTAATTTTCTTGAAAGGTATTCACCATCCTGATTTGTTTAAAGCGCTTAAAAGTACGGCGCCTCAAAGTGTTATATGTCAGCTTATGGGGGTTAAGCAACTGACTGTAAGAGAGTATTGCCATTTTGCAGGTATTAGCCAGAGTAGTTATGAATATCGCCAATGTAAGTTTGCACTAGAAGAGCGAGTTCTAGGTATTCCTCAAAGTATGAGCTGGTTGAGTGGTGCACCCTAATGAATATAAAGCAGTTTGATAACAGCGAATTACAGAGGGTTTTAGATCATCTAGTGCCACTGGATTCACCGTACTGTATAAAGGTACAAAGTCTGATTATTAATACTCTTTATATTAATCCAGGCTTTTGCCTACATATCAGTGAACATGCCAACATAGATATGCCAGTATTTGCATCGTCTGAATGTGAAGCTATTGTCAGGGAAGTCGTCAAAGAGAAAAAGATCGAGGCTTGGGCAGTCACTTATATGCTGGTCTTGTTTTACCAGAGGTATGGCCAAGCACGTAGGGATGATGAAGCGTGGCAGTTTATGAGTGCATATCTGCAAATAATTATTATGATTGCTATACGTAAGGATGAGCACTCTGCCAAAGTCAGTCAGCTAAGTGTGCGTCTAAGGATGGGGTTAAAGGACAATAACCCACAATCTGAGATTGTTAAAAAACTGATTAATATCCATGCTCAACATGTTTCACTGACGAAGGCACTAGCAGCATTACGCGTATATGAGGCTAAGATAAGAAGTGATGAAGAGTCAGGTAAAGTGGTTAATCAAAAGTTGGCTGGTAAAATTGGTCAAATAAGACTTGCCTATGAAGTTGTTGCAGAGAATAAAGCGTTTGTGGGTAAAACCTATACCAACTCACAAAACAATGAGCTTAGTAAAGAACACTCTAATAAGCGATACCTTGATTGTACTGATGAACCATTAAGAGCAACAGTATTTGGCAAACCCCATAAAAATGATAACGTGGCGGACGCTGAAAATACTGCTGATGATGACCCGCCTGCGCTCTTAGATAATGATTTTAAGCCTTCCAGGACAACCGCTAAATCCTCAGAATTACAGCAATGGAAGCTAAAAAACAATTATCGACATGCCCGCCGTAACCAGTTTCATTTTCCTACTAATCTACGTCAACTAAGTCTACTGAGCTATCAGATGTTATTTGCTCGGGTGTGGCAGCTTTTTGGCGTTGTTAGCTATAAACAGCGTCAGGTTTATGCGGTCATATTACTATCACTACTAAGTGGTCGGAAGATTCAAGACGTGATTTATGAGTTAGAACTGGATAAAAGTCAGCGCAAGTGGTTGAGTCATGAGAGCGGTTCGGCTGCTGATAGTTATGCTATGAGTAATACTATTAACGTAACTTCAAATCGTAGAAGCCACTTATTGCCACATCGTCAAAGCCATGATAATGAATTTAAATTACCTCTGCCAGCGAGGCTACAAGCAGTTATTGAAAATAAGTTTTCGGTGGATGGCAATGAAGTGTCTGAAGTGCTGGCAAGCTTGAAAGTGAAACTAGAGCTACCGGTGTTATCAAATCAGCATATTGACGCTTGTTTATATACAGTTATAAAGAATGAGCTGCAAGAGCCATTACATGCCGACATGATTACTGGAGTTGATGTGAAACACAGCTCGCCCTTGTACTACACCAGTATTGAGACAATAAGCTTAGAGAAGACTTACTACAGCGCCATACAACTATTGACCGAATACTGTACTGCGGACAGCCAAGGTGAGCTGCGACAGCTTAGTATGTCTAGCACGAAAAGCAATCGTTATAAAAAATATATTGGTAGTGACATGACTTTAAATATTGATATCTGCCAAAGATTTTTTGATGAGCTTGCTGAAGCAACTGAGAGTTATAACGGTCGATTAAAGCGGAACGTAAGCATAAGGCAGGACCGTTATATTGAGCAGTTTAATGCTTATGGTGTCTGGTTATGGCACATCATCTTTATTCAGACTGGTATTAGACCCGTAAAGCATGCGCCTGGGCTTTTAAATCAATTTGATTTTAGGCAAAGGCTGTTATGGGTGTCGGATAAAGAAGAGCGTCAGGGACAAGGGCAGGGAAGGCTTATTCCTCTTAGTGATTTCTTAATCACAGCGATTCAAAATTATATTGAATATATCAAGCAATTTGCGGTCATGCATAATTCTATATATCCCAATGACCAATTTCCTATAAATAAAATTTTGAACTCTAGTCAGCCACTCATTCAGCTATTTAGCCAAAATCCCAAAGGCTTTAACGGTATCACGCCTAGTAAGGTTCGCTATCAGATAAAGCATTTTTTTAGTCATCAAGATAATTGGCTAAGACACCAATTACGTTCACTACTAACGAATAGGTCTCCTGAGCATTTGATCTGCGCCCTATATGGTCATGAACATCCAGATCAGGAGGCTATGCATCCCATGTCGTCATTATCCATTAATGAGCTAAAAGCGTTATCCGCTGACTTAGAGAAAGTTGCAGTTGCGCTTAATCTACGACAAGTTGAGGTGAATATATATGGATAATGCCGTTGCTCATCAGTTAAGAGAAGAAAATAAAAGCAAGAGTCATGAGAGTATCAAAAATGAGGCAAAATTTTTGATAGCTGCGTATATTGATGACAATCACATACTCACAGGAACAGACCTAACTGAATACTATCAAACCATTGGTAGCATACTTGAGGTGCATTTTGATACTGCGCATAGCTATCACTTAGCCAGACAAGGATTTTTAGAATACATACGGAGTTATAACAAATCTCATGAACTGAGTATGGATGAACCAGTTGTGCCAGTCATAGCAGAGCGTGATCATTTAACAATATCCTATGATTGGATGGTAAGTGGTGCTCAAGTAAGCCTTGCTAGCCAGCAAATAATTGAGATATGGCAACGGAAAAGAAGGTTCTCAAACAATGATTTGATTGAGTCAGTGCTCTACTGTAGCGTGATGTATGGGGGATTGAATGACATAGATGTGTTAAAAGCACTGTATCAATGGCTCCTAGGCGAACGTGACATACATCAATTGAAGGTACCAGCAACTGATGAATTACCAGATTCAGGTGTCAGCAGCGAGAGTTTGGCGCTAATCTTGCTCAGTATTGATGATGACAATTACGGTTGTTCTTATACGCAAAGTCATACCTCAGAGGATGTATCTGCTACAAGCTTACAGCGCTATGTAGAGTACATACCTGATGATATGACACTTTGCTTTTTATACGCGCTAAAAGATAAAAAGTTAAAAAAAGAAGATGTGAAGTCGTTTGAAACCATTATCAGTGATATTTGTAAGAAGCTAAAACTACAAAATAAAGATAAAAGTAAACCGCATTTATCACAGTTAATAAAATACGCTGACTATCATTGGCGGCAAATGAAAGGAGGCGATATAGACACTGCACTGGCTATTGTTAGACAGGGCAAGATTAAAACGACGGGCTTAACCACAAATAAGCTTATTAATTATAATCAAGAGGTGATTAACTCAAATCTACAGCCGCTCACTTGGGAAGAGTTATTTGTAGCAAGCTTTTCAGAATCTGACGAAAAGGGTACCAATAGTAGGGAGTATCCAAATTTTAGTAAGAATCTCATTAAAGAGGTTCAAGATGCCCTTAAAGGCAGTAAAGCATCAGCTATTATGCAAGTAGAGTTGTTACAACAGGGGTTTACCCAGCCTAATGCCATGCGTCTCTTAGGATGGGTCAGAAGCTTGTTGAGTGATAGTAACAACAGGTTAGATACCATTAGTAAATATCTGGGATGTATTGGTCGGGATTGGCTGATGCTAACAATGGATGAGAATCTTGATGAATGGTCTGGTGAGGACTTTGAAGCTGTATATGAGGAGATCATTCAAAGTAAGATTAAGGATGGAAGAAAGCAGTCTATTTTAAACAAAGAATCAGACTTTGGCGAAGACAATCTAGATACGGATGATGATTTAGTTGGCTGTGCAGACGATGTGTTAAGTCAAGGTAGTCTCAATGTCTTGAATAATGTGTATTTAAAGAAAAATAAAGTTTCATATCTGGATAAGCTCAAAGATACTCAAAAATTTACTTATGGCAGACTACGAGCTTTCCATGATTATCAGCGAGCGCACTATAATGCGCCATTTGTGTATTTCCCGTGGGGTAATAAACGCCAAGTGGTAAATGCGAACATGATATCACCTCGGATATATCTTGCGATGAAAGAGTATCTGGTCAACTCGGATTTAGGCGATGAACAGAAAAACCTGTGCTTAGTAGTCTTAAGTCTTGCGTATCGGACAGGGTTGCGAATCAAAGAACTTATCGGTGTTAAAGTTCGTGATATAGCTGACATCTATATTGATGAGCATGGACAACGAATAGAGCAGCCACAAATATGGTTAAGACCAAATCGCTATCGGAGATTGAAAAGTAGCAGCGCAAGCCGCCTTATACCCATTAACTGCCTACTTAAGAAAGACGAGCTAAAACAACTTATTCAGTTATATCGTCAGCAGAAAAGATTGAAGCGTCGTTACTTGTTTTCTCAAGGTTCAGGCGATCAGCCATTACCCAGTGTGGTTTTTAGTAATCTCATGAAGTTAATTTGGGACAGATTGCTAGGAAAGCACGACTTCACATTTCATAGCTTTAGGCATACTGCGATTAGTCAGCTGGCGTTAGTACTAAGTAAGTCGCCATTGGCACAGGTGATGACTGATTATGATAATGAGCAGTGCGAAAAAGTAATAAAAGGCGTCCTTGGCTATCACAAGGATCAAGGCTCCTGGTTTGGGCTGGCTAGCTTTGCAGGGCATTTAACGTGCGACACAACCTTCGAGCATTATATTCATACTGCTCATCTGCTGGCAGGGGAACAGCTCAGTAACGCTTACTTAGAGCTACCTATAACCGTTTTAGACTTAATAACAGGACTAGATTATTCTGTTATATATAGACAAGACAAAACTGCTTATGATGCAACGACAAAGACGGTGCAGCTAAATAAGATAAGATCATATTTACTTAAAAAAATAGCTATTAATAAAACACCATTATTTAAGAACGTAGATGAACCTGATAACAATACTAGTCACCAACTGTTGAAAGGTAATTTGGATGAACTTGAAGAGTCGAATACGAGTTCAATTTTCATTCATCCTAAATATGCGGACGTTATAGGTTTTCTAGAGGAGCTACAGAGGCTAAACATAAATTCTCGAGATAAACTGTTACCTGAAGTTGCTATTAGACATGGTATAAGTCTAAATGAATCTAAATGCTTATATCTGCGCGCTAGTGAGCTGTTCGACGATGATAGGCTATTATTAGGTAGGCCTAAAGGTAGTAAAAACCAGGAAGTAATCATTAGAGCATTAGATAGGGCATATCAGATGTCTATAAAGGATCCTGAGAAATTGAGAATGTTTATTGAGATATTTACGGATAAGCATAACTTAAATAACTCATCGATTCATTTCGGTATTAAGGAAACCCAGCTGAAGATGCTACAGAGTTTTATGCTGTTAGGTTGTCAGCTTATTGATGCCAGTCATTGGCAGGTTAGGGCATATAGCGAGCAAGCTGTAAGTGATATTAAAAAAGACTTCAGTCTGAACAGCTCAATACGTGTCGGTGCTCGTGAAAACTTCCACGGCTATGAGGTAAGGGTAGTACAGAAAAAACGTAAACACTCTGACAAAAACTTGGCTACCACTGATCACTATTATGCATCATCGGGGGTGCTTAAATATCTAGGGTATCTTTTGATTGTGTTAATTAAACATGATGATAGCTAGTTAACAATCATTGTCGTTGCAAGTAGCAGCTATGAAACAATTAAGTTCGAGTAATTAAATTAGGGGCTGTCCTAGATAAGCAAAATTATTTAGGTTTATTATGTGAATCAACATCTAAGCTATCTAGCTCAGACCTATATTCTTCAATTACAGACTCCGCTGTATCGATAAAGACAGTTAAGTTTTGAATGCGTTCTTCTATATTTTCAATTTTATCTGTCTCTACTGTCTCATCACCATAAAACCTACTTAAAAAGGATTCTGGAGAGTTAAAAGCTTCAATAGACTCAATGAGTTTCACAATATCACTGTTTTTATCAGCAATATCGTTAAGGTGTTTTAAGACACAATGTGACATGACTACTTTTGACGATTTGTCAATAGCTAACAGTCTTTCTTGCCATCCTGCTTCGCTAACTTCAAGTGTGTCTTTACTATCATAGGGATTAAAAAACGAGCTAATGGGTATAAAGGACTGAGGGCTTATCTTCTCTAACGTATCAATAAGGGCTTGGTTTTTCTTAAATAAACTATCTTCATCTGCTAAGCAATATCTTAAGCGCCAAAACTCTAAAATTATTTCTTTAATTTCAAGTTGAATGGTTTTTGTCTCGTCGGGATTATTACATTCTTTTTCTTTATCAAAAAGTTCAGCTAAATAGTGAAGCATCCATCTTTCTAAAGTATTGGTAGAGCTTTCAAGCCCATATTCTTTTATAAGGGTCTTGCCTAACTGCTTCAGTGAGTTAATATCCATATAGTTCGCTTTCCTTAGTGATTAAATATGCTTTTTTACTATTAGGAATATACCCAAACTCCTTGTAATAATCCTCCTCCTTTCCATGTCTTGAATGAAGTCGATGTTCACCTGAAAATGATACTATTAAGTTCATATTTAAAGCTTTAAGCATACTGATGAGAAAATGCTTAGAAACGAGCATTTTAGTACCACGGGAGTACTCTTGATTACGAGAGCGCAAACGCCCCCAATAAGACGTTCTAATAACTTCACTACCATTTTTATCAAACCAAGTCTTACCAAGTGAGTCACAGCTTATGTTCATAAGTTCAATAATACTGTCAGTAGGCTTTAGACTTCTATACTCAATAGATGCTGACCAAGGGTCTTTCTCGAAAATGGTATTATCGAACCATTCAGATTCTGTTATAAATGATGTTAAATTAAAGATACCGTTGCCAATGTTAAAGTCATCGCCTTGTTTTGGTAAACAATAATCGCTAGGGTCTGTGTAAGACTGCAACGAACGTAATAAAGCAAAAGATGTCTTAGGATTTACTAAGCTTGAACGCATGTTAAAACTTTTTTCTTTTCTATCAAGTACTTCTATCCAACTACCCCATATGGGTAACCAATCGTTATCAAAATTTAAATGTTCATCAAAGTCGCTTGATGACATACTGTACTCCCAACTTGGACTATTCTGCTCTATACCAATATGCCACTCGGTCGTTCGTTTAGGTGTAGGGTCTCTATAGTTCGATAGCCAAACGCCATTCAGCAATGTAAAATCATACTTCGATAGCCAATAAGAAAAGGTGTCCCAGTCTTGTTGAACTAAGGGCCTTTTATTTAGCAATATATCTGCCGCAATCATCAGTGAATGATAGTTTTTATAAAATTCTAAATCTTCTACTTCTGGTGCTGAGCCATGACTATGATTTGTTGCTTGCCACTCATATATTGAAGATGAGTGTCTATGATCTGTTAATTTATTCGGATTATTAAACAAGCTATCTTTGACAAGAGATACTTCATAGTAGGCATATTTGGCATGTAAACCAAAATGTTCGCCAAGAGGCTCAATCCAATAAGGTCCAAAATCAATACCAAATGAATCTACTTCAGACTTATCGATATTCTGATATTCATCTAAATTAACAGCTTCTTTTTCTATAACCTCAAAATTTGAAGTTCCAATTGACTCGTAAGCTTTTACTTCAGTCAGTGTTAAACTAATAATATCTTGCTCATGTAGGTTCAGAAGAATTTTAGCAGAATACAAACGGATTAAAATGTGAGGTTTATCTGGATTTATATTAGACTTGAAGAAGTCAATATAAGGTGCTATTGCGCTGGTGTGTCCATTAGAAACCTTTAAAAAAGCTATGAGCAACCATTGAAGGGCAGTATAACTGTAACAACTGAAACGGTTGTCTATAAAAGCTTTATTAGCTTGAGTGTCTATTTGGTTTACTAAAGCATCTAATACGGGTTTTTGTTGGAGCTCTCCCAGTACTTTGACAGCATGAGCATTAAGCCAACGTGTATAAAGAAATGGTGAGGCTAGCCCTGAAACAAGATAACCTGCATAGGCTTCCTCAATAGTATCTGGAGGTATCAAGTGAGCAAGCCACTCACCGTCAGATATATCATCAGATAAATCTTGTTCCAACAAGGTTAAACCATATTCTAATACGTCTTTTGAGTCTCCAGGATCGATGATTTTACTAATCATGCTTACCATGTTAAATAGTTGGTCACTATCTAGAAGTTCCGCACTTTCTGAACGCCCTAATAATACCTGTCCAAGTAACTCACTCTCTGGGAGATTAGATATTAAACTCATTACAGTAATTAACTTTAAGTCACCATAGCGAAGACTGATAAATAGTTCTAATGCATGCCTGCGACAATATACTTTGAATTGTTCGCTAAAACATTCTCTTACGGCTTCACGTCTTTTCCATTTATCAGGTATTGTTTTCAAAATAAAGTTTAATCTATATATTCCTATTTTTGGATCATTTAAGGTCGACTCTATATAATCGTAAACGTAGGCATTGGACAGCCTATTATGAAGCTCGCTATAGTATCTATCATCTAATGAACTATATTCTTTAATACTTAGGTATCTATCTTGAGCTGATTGATAATCGTATTGGCTATCTAGTTGATCGTCGATAAAAACGCTGCCCCAATCTATACTCTCGACTGTAGAGCTACAATCATAGCTGGAGTCTTTTGATTTCAATTCATCAGGCTCATAGGTATCTAAAAACCGTTGTATTTCATCTATTTGTAGTGAGTAATTATCGTATAGCTTTTTAAGTATAGTTATATTGTTTTCAGATGGATTAGGTATAACTTGATATTGATAGACTATAAGAATCACAGCCTTTTGGATTTCATTATCTAAACTATTAAATTGAATACTATCTAATATTTCTTTTAAATAAGAACCTGCTTCTAAGCAAAGCAAGGAAAGAAGTGCTAATGGTGAGATAAGCTTATGTTCTAAAAGCTTTTCTCCTATTGTATTGATTACTAATTCATCTTCTCCAAAACGTCTATCACGCCATCTACTTGCAATAGCTAAAGCTGAATTTGGATGGATATCAACGAGTGCTTTAACGGTTGCATCCCAGTTAAAATGGTCTTCGTATATATATTTATATGTGAGCTCAGAACATCTAGCGAATCTGTAGGCTAGTTCAGGTTGTTCACTATACATTAACCCATTGGTATTAGAAGCATGATAAATTAAAGCTTCCCATCGAGAAAAGTTTTCATCGCCAATCTTACTACTGACTTCTATAGCTTTATTAAAATATGACTCAGCCTGCTTGGTATCTAACGGTAGTATTGCTCTCGCAACTTCTACAATATCGTCCAGTATCTCATTTGCATTTACTTGAGCTTTAATTGCTCTCTCGAAGTTTTTTTGGCTCAAATCGTAAGCGAGTTCTTTAAGTTCAGAATGCTGACAGCATATTTTTGTAAACTCATTTAGGGTTCTAGGAAGTAATGTAATTTTCCTAATACTTAAATAATCAAATAACTCCTGTACTAACTGTTTTATGTTTTGACTATTAGTAATGATAATTTTAAACCATGCCCATACAATGTCTTCTGCCATACTACGATTAAAGCGATATTCATCTGTCTTAGGGAGATAGGAGTCATTTAAAACCATAATAATCGACTCTTCAATACCTGAAATGGTTGACGTAGATAACAGGCTATCAGCTAACAATTTATACCAAGGAATTAATTTTTCAATATTATTGGTAATTTCATTCAGTTCAGATGAACTGTTAGATTCTTCGATTTTTTCTTTAGTGTCTTCGTCAATAATGTCTTCTATTGTTAATTCGCTAGCTTGCCACTTAGCTAATAATGCATAAGCAAGCATATATATTGATTTTTCATAGTGACCACGAGTATCTTCAAGTTCATAAGGGAGTCTAGTTGGCATATAACGAGATAATACATCTGAGGCAGTTATGTTATTACAGACTCCAGACCTATAACAGGCAAGTAGATAGTTCGTTATGGTATTCAAACTTATAGTTTTAATACCATCTTCCAATTTAATCAAAACGCCTTTACGACTTATAATTTTGAAAGATCTTGATAAATATTGAGCGGGAATATCATAGTTATGTTTAACGGTTTCGTTTACTATACCCAATGTGAAATAAATGTTATTGCTGGCATGTTGTAGCATGGACTTTAAATCTGCCAACTTGTTGTAAAGTAGAAATTCCTGTGCTACTTGAGTTGCTACCACATAGATTACTGATTTTGGTTTCCATTTATTCAGCCAAATTAAGCTTTGTTCAGCGCCATGTATGTTGAAATGAGCAATAAATAGCCGCACAATATCTTTATCATCAACTCCTGTATGATATCTTTCATCTTCAGGTTGCTTGAACAAGCTATGAAGCCAGTCTTCAGCTACTCGAAGTTTACTTCTTGCTTCACTCATTAAGTTTTCTTTATATGAAAGCAGTTGCGCTTCATAGGCGAATTTTGCACCTAGCCATTTATTTTCTAAAGTGAAAATATCGTTAGCGATTAACTCTTGTAACTTGTTATCATCAAAAAAAACTGAAGCTAAGTCTAAATTTTCTGCTATTAAAGCATTTTGTCGGGTTTGAGCGGCACTTTCACCCCCAGCCATTAATGCTAGCTTAGCAACATCAACTAACCTATTAAGCTTAATGCCTGCTTTGATTGCAAATTGAAGCCGTTGTACTTCAATGTGTCTTCTTTCTAGTGAGGAGGTTTCATGTAGAAGTTTAGAGCTTAAGACTGCATCGAAAAGATCTTCATATTCCTCAGCCTCTAGCATTAGCTGTGGTAAAACTGAGGCAACATAATGTGAGTCGCTAACCAGAGGTTTGAGCGTAGTGATATAAGCTCCAAGTTGTTGACTGTCTTTGGGACGATACTTGTCTCTAAACCAAGTTTCTGTTGGTTCATCAATAAATTGGATATAATCATCTAGTAACCGAATGGGATGTCCACCAATATCTGCGATAAAGCTTCTGATTTGCTCTTCAGGAACCTGTGATATTTTCGCGAGTACCTCGATAGGTAGTAGAGGTCTAAGAATCGCAATAGACTCACACAGCTTGTCTATTTTGGCGCTCTCAATAAAGTTATCTTCTTTAATCTTATCGACGGCTGCTTCTAATAAATCACTTATAGTGTCTTCAATGCTTTTAGGGTTTGTACCGAAGAAGCGTAGGGTTTCTGGTAAGCTTTGCTCTTTTGCCAGTGCCATATATTGGATACGTGGATTTTGAGATGTTAGTCTGTGAAATTCCGACACATCTGCAGGCGATATTTGATCATAGTGTTTTTCTAAATTATGCTTAGTCTCTTCAAGAGTAAAGGGGTTTAAATTCAGTAACTTAACTGCTGAAGGTGCATCAAGTAACGTCAATCTGTAGGGTCTACAGAAACTAATTAATTTGACATTGTCAGGAAAAGATTCTTTGATTAAGTCTTTAATAAAAGATCTGACTTCTCCAAATTCTTCAGCTGCCATTTGAGCGTTATCAGCGGCATCAATCACAATCGAAAGGATTGCGTTAGGGTTAATGTAGCTAAGCTTCTCTGCGGCTTGCTCAATTCTTGATAAAAATGCTTTAATATAATCGAAATCTGTAGCTGAGGAGCTTGGAATTAAAGGATGGGATAACCCTTTTGCTGCTAGTTCATTAGCTATTTGAACCAAAGCTGTCCTGTGAGTATGCCTTAAAGTTGAGGTGTTTCTATAATCCCCATCTCCAAAACAATCGTAAACAATAGAGATTGAATCTTCAGGTAGGTATTCATGAATGTGAGAAGCAAAGATAGTTTTGCCAACACCACCTTCTGCTTGAATTATAAAAACATTGAAATTATCATCAATAATCTGGCTAGTAAGTTCTTGCTCTTGATCACGTTGAATAGGGTTCTCAACTGTCTTAATTAGATTTTTCACTGGAAACAGAGCATCTTCATTCGTATTAAGCGTTCTTAAAACGTCGATTTTATTAATAGAGTTGCTATTTTGACTTTCGCTTAACGCCTTTCTCGTGATTAGCTCTTTTAAGCTAATAGGGGAGTGTGCGTCAGAACCAGCGAGATAAGTCGCGGTTTCTGAGGCAAGAATATTACGTTGTTCCCAGTAATCGTCAGCAGTGATATCAAAAGTTATTAATTTACAAAAGTCAGAGAGATGGTGACCGTTTAAGCCTGTATATAGCTCAAGTTTTCTTTGATTAGTCAGATTAGTAGAGTGCCCTAAAGCTACTTGTTTGATACTCTCATGAAAGCCTTCATTAATAGATCTGTTCGATACGAATATAAACTTGAGCTTAGCTTGGGCTGATTCTTTACCAATAACCTCAATAAGAGCTTTGTAGCGGTCGCTGAAACCTTTTATCGTATTTCTTAGTTTACTTGGGTCAAAAGGAGTTTCTTTACTTTTCGTCGTATGCTTTAGCTGATAATATTTTATGCTATCAGCTGTCTCAAAACTTTCTCCGCCATAATATTCAGCGACGTCAACCACATATTCTCCATCAGAAACATGCTGGTCACCTAGCTCAACAGAAGAGACTCCTTCTATCGTTATTAGCTTTAATTTGGAATCGGACTGTAGCAGTAATAAAGCTCTTCTTGATGCCCATAAATAGTGAAACTGGTCACCATCACGGCTTGTTCTGACTAAATCAGTTGACGACATTTTAAAGAACTCTTTTTGGGATTTTAGTAGGTTAGTAATATTTACTGATTATTTCAGCTTGTGTCAAGCAAGCATGCTGACAATAGAAAGACTCTATTGAGTTTAAAGCGTCTCTTAATTGGCGCTGTGATACTTGAATATACTGTAGAGTGACATCATCGCTCGATTTAGCTTCACGATGATTGAGCAAGCGTTTAAGGACTGGATAGCTGATATTTAAGCTATTGGCTACTGTGCCAAAAGTACGACGCAAGTCATGAGGCGTAATATATAGGTTTGCTTGATTACCTATTGCTCTATAACTACCACTTAAATCTTTTATATGGTTGTCGCTGGCTTGCAAGTCACTTGGGAATACCCATTGCTTACCAGAACTAATTCTCCACCTTTCTTCGAGCAGGGCCTGTAAAATATTACTAGTAGGCATATGATAATCAGAACCATTTTTGGTATCTTTGAATATTATCCTGCCCGCCTTAAGGTCGATGTCAGACCACTTTAAAGACTGTGCTTCGTTTAAACGCACACCAGTGAACATAAAAAGTAGCATGATATCTCGTGCATTATTGCTATGAGGCGCTTGCATGTGTGAGCTTCTATCAACATAGTTTAAAAGCGTTTTTAGGTACGTACCTAAATATTCTTCTTCTATATGTTTGGTACGTGGCTTAACTCTATTCCAATCTTTCTTTGCATTAAGTATGCGTATAGGTTGCTCTTTGATTAAAAAGTCTTCGTCATCATCTAAAAAGCTATCACGGCAGTAATTCCAAACTGATCTCAGAGCTCTCATAGTTGCATTAGCCTGAGCTTCGCTATGCTTACTTATCTCTTTATGTTTATCACTTATCATTGACTTAGTAATATCATTTAGAGAGATATTTAGCCAGTCTTTCAGCTTATTTAGTATTTGACGATCATAAGTGGTTATAGTGCCTTCGGCTAAGCCCGTCTTTGTTGATTTGAAGTAGTCATATGCCTCCTTGAGAGTTGGTACGCTATTAGTCTTATTTTTCGGCTCTTCCAAGTTCTCGTGAAGACCATCATAAACATGCATACCTTTTTTTATATTTGCCATCATTATGCTGGCTTTTTCACGTGCTTCGGTTAGCGTAATCAAGTGTGTTTCTTCTACTTCATCTCGATATAGCTTTCCATTTATACGCTTATGTAATGTATAGCGTTTAGACTGCTTACCTACACGTAGCGCAAATCCAGTTAATACATCATCCATATAGATATCAGTACCTTTAGCGGTATAGTCTATTGAATCAATAAATTTTTTGGTAAGTCTAACCTTCATATATCACCCATGCAGCAGTACATAACCATAGTGTTAGTAGTTATCATACTTTAATTACTATAAGGGTCAAAGTATCAAGATAGTATCAAAAAATTAATTACATAAATGCGTTCCCATAAATTTTAGACAATAAAAAACCCTTACGAGTCAATGACTGCAAGGGTTTGAATATGGTGGGCCCAGTAGGACTTGAACCTACGACCAAAGGATTATGAGTCCTCTGCTCTAACCAACTGAGCTATGGGCCCTAACGGTAGACGCACAATGATACCTGATTTTTTTTATTTTTCAAGTAAAAGTTAGCAAATCGCGTAGAGTATTTGACGGCTTGTTAATAACTGCCACCGGCCAGCGTCAAACTACGTCCACCATCTACCGCGACTATCTCGCCGGTTACATAACTTGCTTTAGCCAAATATAGCACACTATGCGCAATTTCATCAGGCATTCCTATTCTTTGCATAGGAATGGAGCTAACGATGCTTTGTTGTTGCTCATCATCAAGCGCTTGATCGCTATCAGTCTCAGGCAAAATATTGACTCCAGGGGCAACGCCATTGACACGTACATCAGGTGCCATATCGAGTGCGAGAGATTGTACCATCATTCGGTGAGCGGCTTTCGCCATGTTATAGATGGTATAAGTGCTGAATGGCTTATTGTGTGCATGGATATCGAGTAGGCTAATGATGCAACCTTGCCGTGCTTTAAGATAGGGATATAACGCTTGGCTTAATAGTAAGGGCGCTTTTGCATTAGTCAAAAACAATTCGTCCCATTGCGCGTTTTCGATACTACCAAGCGGACTCGGATAAAACCGTGACGCATTATGTACCAGCACATCGAGCTGACCAAAACTTCCTATGATATTTTGGATGAACTGGCTAAGAGCCGAGCTGTCATTAACGATTGCCAAATCAGCGACGATTACCACGGCACTATCGGCTCGATTTTCATTTAGCTCATTGGCTAGGGTATTTGCTGCATTCTTACTATGATGACAATGGATAATCACCCGATAGCCCTGATAGTGTGCGGCACGAATAATAGCGGCACCAATACGCTTGGCGCTGCCAGTCACCAGCATCACTGGTGCAACAGTATTTTCTGTTAAAGATATCTTAAGTTTTTGATTCATAGTTAGGTTTTAATAGACATTGAAGAGTGATTTCTAAGCCATCTTTTCAGAAGGTATTGATGACATATCGTGCGCTTGTAAGTGTTCAATTCTGGCTTGTCGCAATGCAGCACCAATCGCTGGACCTTTGAGGTCTGATTCGATATCTTTGACGCCAATAGCATGGAAGCTGCCTAGAGCTAACATCATCTCACGGTGCTGAGAAGCGAGCTGTAACACGTGACTGGTTACTAGCAGTTGCGAGAGCTTATCAGGCTCTTTATGAGCACTATAGGCTTGAATAAGGTCTATTTTTTCGCTCGGGCTCAACTCGTTTATACGCTTTAATTTTTCGCCTTGTTGCACGAATAAAGTCGCAAACTGAGTTTGGGCTTTTGGTATTTTGGCGGTGTTGCCTATTTCAGTAATGGCTTTTGTGGCAGACATCGTTTCACTGGGTACTAAACCGAATAACGCCGGATTAAGGCTCGACAGTAATAACGCCCAGCGTTGTGATAAGTTCAATTGCATTTGACCCGCGAAATACAGTGCGGTCTGTACCGTCTCTCTTATGTGACCGTTAATGCTCCACGTCTGATGTAAGGGCGCAAAGTATTCTGTTAAAGCATCGATTTCGAACAGTTGCTGCCAGTATACCTGAGGAGAGACCTGCATCATTGCACGGCTCGATTCTTGCCAAATGCGCTCGCTACTTAAATGTGTTAGTTCGCCCGAGCTGACCAACTGACGCATCAATTCCAGTGTTTCGCCAGCGATGATAAAGCCCAAGTCATAATACCGTCCATAAAAGCGCGCGACTCGCAGAACACGTAATGGGTCTTCGCTAAAAGCACTAGAGACATGACGTAGGGTTTTGCTTTTTATATCATCCAGTCCACCATAGTAATCGACCACTTCGCCACTGATAGGGGTGGCGTCAGTGAGGCTAGTAACTTCGATTGCCATGGCATTGACGGTCAAGTCGCGACGTTGTAGATCGTCTTTTAAGCTGATATCAGGACTGGCATGAACACTAAAGCCTTGATAGCCTTGACCTTGCTTACGTTCGGTACGAGCTAGCGCATACTCTTCATGACTGGTAGGGTGCAAAAACACAGGAAAATCTGCGCCGACTTGTTGAAACCCAGCAGCTATCATCTCAGCTACTGTCGCCCCAACGACGACGAAGTCTTTGTCTTTGATAGGACGACCTAACAGTCGATCACGTACTGCGCCGCCGACGAGATAAACTTGCATAATATTCCCTAGGTATTGACCCAATTGGCATTCATAGCATGAATAGAAGTGGTACTGAGCAAAAAAAACCAGTCAATGCTTTATTAAAAGCGTTGACTGGTTTTAGTATAGCAGACCGTCGCGATAAATAAATTATAGCGACGGTCTCAATAGTGTACTCATACTATCATTGAGCTTCGTCCTTTAAATCCTGAGCTTCATTCTCTAGATCTTGAGCTTCCGTCACGGCAAGCGCAGTCATGTTGACCACACGACGAGCGGTAACTGATGGCGTTAGGATATGGACTGGTTTATTCGCACCGAGCAAAATAGGACCAATAGAGGCGCTACCAGTTGCTGTTTTGAGCAGGTTAAAGGCGATGTTTGCTGAATCAAGCGTTGGCAAGATAAGCAAGTTTGCGGCACCTTTTAATGGGCTTGATGGCATATCTTCTAGACGAATCGCTTCGTTCAGAGCAGCATCACCTTGCATCTCGCCTTCAAAATCAAAATCAACATTCATATCGGTTAGTAATTGATACACTTTACGCATTTTGACCGCGCTGGCACGGTTTGAGGTACCAAAGTTAGAATGTGATACGAGCGCAACACGTGGCGTGATCCCAAAGCGGCGTAATTGATTAACGCCCAGAACGGTCATTTCAGCCAGTTGTTCAGCTGTTGGATCTTCATGGATATAAGTGTCAGCGATAAAAATATTGCGATCTTGCATAAGTACGGCATTCATCGCATAAAAATCTTTGACGCCTTCTTTTTTGCCAATGACGCTTTGTACGTAGTCTAAATGCAATTGATAATGGCTAAACGTACCACATATCATACCATCGGCATCGCCATTTTCGACCAATAGTGAGCCGATTAATGTGGTCTTGCGACGAACATCACGGCGGGCAAGTTCAATACTAACGCCTTTACGCTTGTTCTTCTCATAATAACCCTGCCAGTACTCTTTATAGCGTGGGTCGTCATCTTGATTGACGATAGTGATGTTCACGCCATCTTTTAGACGCAAGCCCAGTTTTTCGATATTGGCTTCGATAACTGAAGGACGACCAACCAAGATAGGTTGCGCCAGCTCTTCGTCGACGACGACCTGAACCGCAAGTAAGATGTTATTGTCTTCGCCTTCACAATAAACAATGCGTTTTGGTGCGGCTTTGGCACGAGCAAAAATAGGCTTCATGACGAAGGCTGAGTTATAGACAAACTCAGACAGACGTTGACGATACGCCGCAAGATCTGTGATAGGGAGCGTGGCAACACCGGAATCCATCGCCGCTTTGGCAACCGCAGAAGCGATTTCAATGATTAAGTTTGGCTCTAGTGGACCGGGGATTAAGTAGTCACGACCAAAACTTTTCATCGATTCGATGTTTCTTACGTTTGTGGTCGGTGTCGCTTCAACGTGCGCCATGGCAGCAATCGCACGTACACAGGCAACTTTCATCTCTTCATTGACAGTTGTGGCACCGACGTCTAATGCACCGCGGAAGATGTAAGGGAAACATAAGGCATTGTTGACTTGGTTTGGATAATCCGAGCGACCAGTTGCCATAATGACGTCTGGACGCACAGCATGTGCCAACTCTGGCATAATTTCTGGTGTGGGGTTGGCAAGGGCAAATACAATAGGGTCTTTTGCCATACGACGAACCATATCTTCTGATAAAGTTCCTGGCATAGATAGCCCAAGGAACATATCGACATCATCCATCACTTCATCGATAGTAGTCGCGGTCGTGTCACGAGCGTAGCGTTGCTTTGTTTCGTCAAGGTTTTCACGGCTGGTGCTAATGATACCGCGTGAATCTGACACAATGATATTGTTTTTATTGACACCAAGTGCACAAATAATGTCTAAGCAAGAGATTGCTGCTGCGCCAGCACCTGAACAGACGACTTTGATATCTTCAATTTTTTTGTCAGTGATAATCAACGCATTGAGCATGGCAGCGGCAACAATGATTGAAGTACCATGTTGATCGTCATGAAATACGGGAATGTTCATGCGCTTACGCAATTCACGTTCGATTTTGAAACATTCTGGTGCTTTGATGTCTTCTAAGTTAATACCACCAAATGTTGGCTCAAGAGAAGCGACGGCTTCGATGAACTTATCTGGATCGTTTTGGGCAATTTCAATATCAAAAACATCGATACCTGCAAACTTTTTGAATAGAACGCCTTTACCTTCCATCACTGGTTTTGACGCCAATGGCCCGATATTACCTAGACCCAGTACGGCAGTACCGTTGGTGATGACGCCGACCAAGTTGCTACGCGCTGTATACTTGGCAGCCAAGGCTGGGTCTCTTTGAATTTCAAGACAGGGTATGGCAACACCTGGTGAATAGGCGAGTGCCAAATCACGTTGATTGGCCAATTGCTTGATAGGCGTAACTGAGATTTTACCCGGCCTTGGGAACTCATGATAATGGAGGGCAGCTCGTTCAAACTGCTCTTTTTCCGTAGTAGGGTTATCCGTATTCAAAGTGATATCGTCATTCATAATAATTGCCATGGTTGGAATAAATTGGAATAGATTAAATGGTGATAAAAAAAACTAACGCCTAACCCTCAAAAAACCATGAGATATGATGAGAAGAGGGTAAAGTCACACTAAAAAAATAAGTATCGGCAAAAGATAAGTATCGGCGCTTAGATAGCAGCGAAAAAAAGCAATCCTGCAAAATAGTCATTCTAGCATTATTGGCATTTCACTGCCTAGTCAACAGCTGTGAATTATGCGAATAATATAATTAAATGATATTCATCATTTAGCCCGTTGATAATGCCAAAGATTGGAGTCAAATATCAACCCCATTCCTATTATGTTTCAAAATATTACAGTATAGCAGGCTTATTAAGACGAACAACTAATGGGCATTTGCGGTGCATGAGGCGTAGGCGGCTTACTATCCAGTTCGATAGCGATATCTTGAACATTATAAGGGTCGGCGAGTAGCTCGAACACCCGATTAACTTCTTCAAATTGACCTTGTTCAGCGGCAGTAATGGCACGCTGAGCCATGCTATTACGCAGCACATAAACGGGATTATTCTCTCGCATGCTATCGAGCGCTTGTTTGACAGACACTGACCGTAATTGGGCCAGATAGCGCGTCGACCAATCTTGCCAAACTTTACTTGCCTCATCGGTGAGTTCTGCTGTCAGGGTAGACAGTAGCTGCTGCTCATGAGGATAATCATCTGGTGCTACGAGAGCCAATAATGCTCTAAAGCTATTGGTATAATCGAGTAAGTTATCTTCGAGCAAGGTGAGCCATTCAAAGGCCAAGGTTAAGCTCTCTTTTTCGTGCGGCAGACCGAGCTTACGGCACAGTCCCTGTTGGTAGTGCTGCATAAAGGTCGCCTCGTAAGGCGCCAAACAGTCAGCCAATGTCTCACGGGTGACTCCTTCTAGGCGCATAAAATGCGGTAGCCAAGTATTGAGATTCCAATGTCCGATAGCAGGCTGATTTTGATAAGCGTAACGCCCAGTATGGTCAGAATGGTTGTTAATCCACGCCGGATCGAAGCGCTCCATAAAGCCAAACGGCCCAAAGTCTAAAGTGCTTCCTGTAATGGATAAGTTATCGGTATTCATCACGCCATGAGCAAAGCCGATTAGCTGCCAGTCCGCAATCATTCGTGCGGTACGCTCAACCACGGCGGTCAAAAATGCCAACACGGGTGTCTCGCTTTGGCGGCACTTTGGATAGTACGTATCAATCATATAATCGGTAAATTCATTGAGTAAATCAGGGGCGAAGCTGGCAATCCACTCGACATGACCTAAGCGAATATGACTGTCAGCCACCCGCATCAATGCCGCACCTGCTTCCACACGCTCGCGACGTACCCGAGTATCTGAAACCACAAAACCCAAGGCATTGGAAGACGGGATACCTAGCTGAGTGAGGGCATGACCACATAAATACTCGCGAATAGTACTGCGTAACACGGCGCGCCCATCACCCATCCGCGAATAAGGCGTTAGGCCGATACCTTTAAGATGTAAGTCTTGCAACGTATCATTATTATCGAGCACTTGTGCCATCAGTAAGCCGCGCCCATCACCCAATTGGCCTGCCCATTGCCCGAACTGATGACCCGCGTAAGCCATGGCTAAGGGTTCAAAATCTGCTGGCAAGTATTGACCACCGAGTATCTCAACCCAGCGCGCCATTAAATCCTCATCATCTGCCCAGCCCAATTGCTGTGCCACCTGCAGGTTGAAGTGACCAATCCGTGGATTTTCTAGCGGTGTAGGAGGTTGTTTGTGATAGAGACGTGTGTCTAGATTGACGTAGGTGTTTTGATAGCGCATACAAGGCTTTCCCATCGGCTGATAAAATCGAATTATAAAGTGAGTAACTTACTATAGCATAGCCTTACCATTGCAGCGTTTCGCTCTGTCCATCTCTTGTAATCTATACCTTCAAATTTTGCCTAATTAATCCTGTCCGATTTCATGCGCCTTGCAGATAAATAAGTGCTGTGAATAAACGCTAAACAAAAAAATCCCCCTATCTTTACAGATAGAGGGCAGGAGAAACGTACAATAAAAGCTAAGATAATAAATCTATAAACGCTTACGCCGCTTTTGGACTTTGACCGATAGAGCGAAACGCCGTTTTTAGATTGCTGTTATGCGCCAGTATTTTTTGCTCAACTTTGGCATAGTCGTGCTTTAGCATCTCTTCAACTTCATGCAAGCGATCAGCAAACTCGGTCTTTTTCAGCTCAATAGTTTTGGCTTTTAGCGCTTGCCATTCTTCGACCGTTTGCGTAAAGGCATCATATTCAAACTTGATGCGATCTTGGAAACTCTTCATCGCATGCGGAATATCAAGTCCGTTTGCAGTAGCATTATCAATCTGCTGTTGAGCCTTTTTGAACTGCATTTGCACTTCAGCATGCTTAATGGTGGTGTCGTCAACCGTGCGTAATTCACTGGTTAGCCCAAGTTTAGATAAGCCCAAGATAAGCCATTTAGTTGGATCATATTGCCACCATTTCACGCCATTACGATAGTCGTATTGGAAGAAGTGATGATAGTTATGATAGCCTTCACCCCACGTAAAGATAGCAAGGAAAAAGTTATCGCGTGCACTATTGGTATCTGTATAAGGACGCGTACCAAATATGTGGCATAGCGAGTTGATAAAGAAGGTAAAGTGGTGGGTCAGCACCAAACGCAGTAGACCTGCCAATACGAGCGTGCCCCAAACGTCACCGATTAACCAACCAACTGCCGCAACCATCGCCACGTTGGTAGCCAGTACCCATAAACCATAGTATTTATGCTGAATCTGTAGCACTTTATCTTTGGTCAAATCAGGAATGTTTTTATAATCAAAGCGACCACTAGGATAATTGCGTAACATCCAACCGATATGACTGAACCAAAAACCACGTCTTGCTGAATAAGGATCTTCCATGCGGTCATCAACATGACGATGATGCGTACGGTGGCCCGATACCCAATCAAAAGCAGAGCCTTGAACCGCAAGGGTTGAGCCAAGTAATAGGAAGTTTTTTACCAAGGGATGGGCTTTGTAAGCGCGATGCGACAGTAGGCGGTGATAGCCTGCAGTGATACTAATACCGGTCCACACCATAAAGGCACCAAACACACCCCAAACTGGCGCACTAACTTGATGGGTCAACAGGTACCATGGCGTAATGACGGCAGCAGCAATAGGCGTCGCAATTAGAAAAATCGCTGGAACCAAGTTGATTGGCGACTTTTGAAATTCAAGCTCAAGCGGATCGATACCCTCATAGTTAGCGACTGCATTGGCATCTTTATAACCGCTCGTCGTCGCAAACTGCGTATCGGCAGCCTCATCAGTTTTGCTTTTGCCAGTATCAAGCCACGTCTTCACGCGCAGCGCCTGAGTACCAGCATGCTGTATAAGCGAATCACCCGACTTCATGGCGAAACGCAAGCCCTTAAGTGGTAAGCCTATTACTTTTTTAGCAATCATGTAATATTCCTAATGATATTAATTTCAGCCTCCATATTAACCTAAAAGACCAGTAAAGTGAACAGTTATACACTAGAAAAATATTTCTAAATAACAATAACTTGTAGGAGTTATGGTAGCGATTAACCCAAATAATCCCTTACTTATCAGCAATTAAGTGAAAGTGTAAGTAAAAAGATAAATATGTGTGCGATAAAAATGTATAAATGACTATCGAGCCAATTAATTAGCTGGCTTTCTTAAGCCATTTTCAAGCAAGTTTTTTGAAATATGACAAAAAGATAGGTAAGAAGCTCCCTTACTTAGCGCGTGAGAAAATAGGTTGGATAATCGGTGATGATGACGTCGACTTGCCACGTAATAAGCTGTTTAATCGTTTCGCTATCATTGACGGTCCACGCGCTGACTGGCAGGTGATAACGATGACAGTGCTTAATGACAGCTTGAGTCAGCAATGGATAGTGAATACCTAGCTGGACGCAGCCAAGTTGCAGGGCAGTTTGTGGTGCGCTTAGCAAAGTTTTAGGGGTGCGAATCAGTAAGCCACGCGGAATGTGTTGTAAGGTTTTATTGCGTTGCAACCGCGCGTGTAGTTCGACATCGAAGCTGGT
The DNA here is from genome assembly GCF_002836005.1 of Psychrobacter sp. Sarcosine-3u-12. NCBI lineage: Bacteria > Pseudomonadati > Pseudomonadota > Gammaproteobacteria > Moraxellales > Moraxellaceae > Psychrobacter > Psychrobacter sp. Sarcosine-3u-12. Next base: position 172,890 of record NZ_PJBY01000110.1, on the reverse strand, counting down.
CAGCGCTATAGGCAAGCTGGCAAGAGGACTATCGATTAAATCGTGCATTAATGCTCTAATTAATTTGCCGTAATCCGTGCGCTCATGAGTCTTTATCTCAAGCTCTATATAGCTAAAATTGGTCAATGCTTGATATGCGCGGTCTAAAGTAATAAGTGGGTGTTTATCCTGACGATAGCGCTGAATCTCAGCGAGCGTTAATTGATCGATGCGCGATTGCTGACCACACATGCGTTGTAGATTGTCGTCATGGAATACGATTAATTGCTCATCCGCACTCAACTGTACATCAAACTCAACCCCTGCTAAACCTTGAGGATTGAGACGTTGAGCGTGTTCAAAACCTGCTAAGGTATTCTCGACTGCTTCACCACGCGCACCGCGATGACCGAGTAAAAGTGTATTGTTAAGATTTATCATAATGAGGAACTGTCGGCTATTTTTACGAGTAATGATATAGCGTCCAACCGACAGAATCTAACGAAATTTGCAAAATAGTTTTGGATTAAATACCGTCTTAGAGGGTTGTGATATTGAAAAGTAAGCTAATATTTGAAAGTTGTTTCAGGAATAGTTTGTTGCAAGTTTCCGCTAGAATTAAGCCCTTGTTTAAATATTCTTAGCGATGATATAAGTATGTATTTGTTATGTTTTTGCAACCAAACATAGGTTTTGGGCACAATGTAAGACATTATTTGTACAGCAAGGGGTCACACTAATGACCATCTCATTTAAACACCGTATAATAATGTGATTTTCAAATCTATCGCGGCAAGTGTTGCGATCTGAATGTCAAATACTGTCCATCGCTGACGGTAAGAATTAGTAAATTGGGAGCAAATTGAGTATGAGCGCAACAAAAAGCAAGTGGATCAAATGGCAGCACGTCGCCGGTATTAGTCTGATATGTGGTTTGGCCGTGACAGGTTGTGATCGCTCAGATAAAGACGATAGCGCTGAGACGACAGAGGCAACAGTAGAACAGCCAGCAGTTGACGATAATGTCATCACGCCTGCCGTCAGTTGTGATGATCCGATGGTACAAGACCGCTTGAAATCCGCGCTAAAAAACACGCTCAATCAGCAGGCTCAAACGTTGGCTGCCAATTATGTCAATGAGGCAGAAATCAGTCTAAATAGTGGTGTTGTCACTGACAAAATCAATGGTATTGTCATTGACGTACAAAATGCAGCGATCTTACAAGAAGCCAATAACAACGGCATGACCACTTGTCAGGCAAGCGTTAGCATGACTCTGCCAAGCGAAGATTTGTACCAGGCCAGTCAAGTACAAGCAGCCGGTAACCAGCCAAGCTTGCAGTCTCGCTTAGCGCAAAACAATATTCGTATCAATAATAATATGCTCGTTGACGACGCCTTTACTTATGTCGTTGGTACTCAAGGTGGTCAAGTTCGTACCCGTATTGCTGGACAACCGGCATTATTGACTGTGGTGGCAGATGTGATGGCAGGATCTGCATTTAAGTCAGCAGTTGATGAGCAACGTTCCCAGCGTGCCGCTCAACAGGCTGAGCGTCGCCGTGACACTGCACAGAACAATAATAACAACAATCAATCAGCGCCAACCCGTCAGCCAAGAACTGTGACGCCGACGGCCCCTGCTCGTCCAGCTGAGCCTGCTACGCCACCGACTATTAACAATCCAAGTAGTAGCCAAAATAACAGTCAGAGCAGTGCTACAGAAAATAATCAAGCAGCGCCAAGCACTGACACCAAAAAACCGGCAACCCAAACCTCGCCAAAATTAGTACCTAATGATGAGAGCATTGATATGGTCATCATTGAAGATGACAGTGCTACTTATTAAGTCATAAAAACGCAGCAGTTGCTACGTGATACAACTATAAAAAAGCCCGCTACATTAACGTAGCGGGCTTTTTTATAGAACTAACCTTTTTGGATAAGGTGGGATTGCTATAGTAAAACTACATCATTTGCCTTTATGCTATGGGTGACTATTTATCATTAGCAAAATCTTGCAAGACTTGATTGTCCCACAGCACCTCAGAGACTTGGGCAGGGTCGGTACAAAAACGCGCGGCAACGAACAACCAATCAGACAAGCGATTGATAAAGCTAACGGCAGTACTGCGAATCGCTGCTGGACGCTCTTGCTGCAATAGTACCGCTTGGCGCTCAGCGCGGCGGCAAACCGTACGCGCGACGTGTAGTTGACTGACCAATAGTGAGCCTGTCGGCAAGATAAAGTCCTTGAGCGGTGGCAGAGTTGTGTTCATCGCATCAATTTGTTGTTCTAGCCATTCAATATGGCTGGCATTAACGCCTTCATATTCTGGCATGGCGAGCTCACCGCCGATATTAAATAATAAATGCTGAATTATGACCAAGGCTTGAGCAAAGTCTAACTCTTTTTGCTGTTGTAAGCGTTCAGGCAGATGTTGTTGGTTTGCGTTTTCATTATCAGTAGCTTGTGTTAAGTGTGCCCGTACCAAGCCGATGTGTGAGTTGAGCTCATCGATATCGCCCATTACGCTAAATAAATTGTCGGCTTTACTTACGCGACTGCCATCTGCCATACCGGTGCTACCATCATCTCCGGTGCGCGTATATATTTTGCTTAAGCGATTGGCCATTTCTACATCCTTAACGGTTTTTATCATTGAATAGGGTTAGTTGCGCGCTCATTGTAGTATTTTCCAGCCGATTTCGCTAAGATAATGGGTTAAGTTTTATAAAGCGTTTATAAAGCGGTAACTTTCAAGTTTATAATCTTATTAGTCGCGGTTAGTGGCTAATAGTACGATACTCATATTTTATCGTCATCTCAATTTATCTATCTTGTTCTAATTAAAAGGCTTTTATACCATGACCACACCTCTTGCCGATGCGATGTCTCAGCTTGCCATTTATGATTCACTGACGGGCGGTAAACGTCAGTTTGTACCACTTAAAGCCGGGCAAGTAGGTATGTATGTGTGCGGCATGACCGTTTATGATTATTGTCATATTGGTCATGCGCGGATGATGATTGGCTTTGATATGGCAGTACGTTGGCTAACACAAATAGGTTATGACGTTAATTATGTGCGCAATATCACTGATATTGATGACAAAATCATCGCGCGCGCGAATGAAAACGGCGAGGCTATCAGTGCATTGACTGAGCGCTTTATTAAAGCAATGCATGAGGACTTCTCAGCCCTTGGCTGCTTGACGCCTAATACCGAGCCGCGTGCGACTGACCATATCGATGAGATGCAACAAATGATTGAGACGTTAGTTACCGGCGATTATGCGTATGCTGGCGATAACGGCGATGTCTATTATGCTGTAGATAGCTTTGCAGATTATGGTAAGTTATCAAAACGTAATCTCGATGATATGCAGGCAGGCTCGCGCGTTGATGTCGAAAACGACAAACGCAACCCGTTTGATTTTGTCCTATGGAAAGCGGCTAAACCTCATGAGCCGCAATGGGCATCACCGTGGGGTCAAGGACGTCCAGGTTGGCATATTGAATGCTCGGCGATGTCGACCAAGTGCCTAGGCAATACCTTTGATATCCATGGCGGTGGTCATGATTTACAATTTCCACACCATGAAAACGAGATTGCTCAATCTGAAGCAGCGACTGGCTGCGAGTATTCACGTAACTGGATGCACGTCGGCTTTATCAACGTCGATGGCGAAAAAATGTCTAAGTCATTAGGTAATTTTTCCACAATTCGTGATGTTATTGCACATTTTCATCCTGAAACGCTGCGCTTCTTTTTATTATCCAGCCATTACCGTAGCCAAGTAAACTTCTCGGATAGTGCGTTAGATGAGGCTCATAATAGCCTAAGCAGACTATACCAAGCGCTCAAAGTTGCTGAACAGCAAAAAGGTGAGGAATTGACGATTAATGATTCTTTAATAAATGACGCTTACAGCAGCCCTGCTGGACAAGATTTTATCAAAGCCATGAATGATGATTTTAATAGTTCAACGGCGATTAGTGTCTTGTTCGGGCTGGCACGTGATATTAATAAAGCCATCAAAGCTGAAGATTTAGAGAGTGCTTGGCAATGGGCGCAGCAGCTCAGAGCCTTGGCACAGGTACTAAATATCTTGCAGCAACCAGTGTCACAGTTCCTACAAGCAGTCATTGGCGATAAAACCGATGATAATTTAACTGATGCGACTATTGATGGATTAATCATTGAGCGTGCAGAGGCTAAAGCCAATAAAAACTTTGCGCGTGCCGATGAGGTGCGTGAGCAATTAAAAGAGGCGGGCATCGAGCTTGAAGATAGCCGAGCTGGCACGACTTGGCGCCGTGCTTAATAGTGCTGTGTTTAATAGTGCTTTGCTGAATATAGAAGCTATCAACAATAAAGTACGTCAACTAATAAATTAAGTCAGCATTGCGCTGGCTTTTTTTTGTAGACTGCATTAGGTTAGAAACACACCGAGGCCAAGACTTTTCGTATGCAAAATTCCTTTCATTCTCTAAATAATACACCAGTTAAAAACGTCAATCATAAATCTGATGCCATTGAAGATTTTGGTATCGATGACAATGCTATGCGTCATCATAGTAGACTGACACTTTTACTCAGCATGCTCGTCATGGTATGCAGTGTGTTTTATCTTCCTGCCTATGCGGCAACCAGTAGCGATACAACAGTTGATAGGCAAGACACTACAAAAAATACTGAGATGGCAAAGCCAGAAAACCTGATAGATTATACAGCGCAGAAAATTGATCAATTCAAACAAGACGGCATTAGTGTCTCAGATATTGCAGAAGAAACCTTCAATCCTTTAGACAAGGATGCCGTGCAGCAGGCAGGCATACTGCAAGGAGATACTGGTCTCACTGGTGATTATAACGAAAGCTATTATTCCTTAAACAAGCTAAATGCAGGATTGCCGCCGTTAGCTGAACCACCGAATTTATCTACGCCGCTTGCCACATTAGAGTTTTTTCAGTCAGCCGTCATGAAGCAGCAGTATGACTTGGCCGCTTATGCACTCAATATGAACCTCATTGATGACAAGTTGCAGCGTAATCGGGCGATTGAGCTGGCCAAACAGCTTGATTTTTTGTTGGTTGAAAAAAAACTCTATGTTTTTGATAAATTGCCAGACCGTCCTGATGGTTTGATTGAGCCACCGCTTGGCAGCACCAACAGTATTCAAGGGATTCCTAGACGCTCCATTCAGCTTGGTTATATCGATTATCGTGAACGTCGCGTACCGATACATTTGGAGCGTGTGCGCATTGATGATAGTGCGCCTTTTTGGATATTTTCTGCCCAAACGGTTGGTAATATCGATAACCTCTATGAGCAATATCATCCTGCAAAGTTTGAGCGTTATTTACCGGCGTGGACAAAATTACAGTTATTTAGTATCGCCATCTGGGAGTTTTTAGCATTACTTATCTTCTTCTCATTTACCATGGGGGTTGGCTGGTTATTGAGTAAAGGCGCAGGCAAGCTCCTTAATTGGTATGTTAGAGATAAAGAAGGCAATCGGCTGGGTACGGTTCACCATAATAGCGTGGAAGATTTGGTCAATAAGTTGACGGTACCCTTGACCTTTACCATCAGTTTTTCCTCGGTATTTACCTTGGTATCGGGCGGTTTTCCTTACTTGGATGCGGTCGCTTCATCGACACGTCCGATCATTTGGGTGGGATTGGTCTTTAGCGCGTTGTGGCTGGGTATTCGAGCGATTAATTTTTTTGCCAATCGCTACAAAGATTTGCAGATTGAAAATCTAGGCGACGAGCAGTTTGATAAAGGTCGTCGTCGCCGTACTTACGTTTCTATATTTCGCCGCATTTTTATCTTCGTCATGATCCTTGGTAGTATTTGGATTGGCCTCAGTGAGTTCACCAATATTCAAGGATTGGGTAAGACCTTGCTGACTTCCGCAGGTATTGCTGGTGCCGTTATCGGTATCGCCGCTCAGCCGATATTGGGTAATGTCATTGCTGGTATGCAGGTTGCCATCACTCAGCCAGTGCGTATTGGTGATACGGTAATGATGGAAGGTGAGTGGACGACGATAGAGGATTTGGGCTATACCTATGCGGTTCTGCAGACTTGGGATGAGCGTCGGTTGATTATTCCAATGCGCCACTTCGTCACCGAAATCGTAGAGAATTGGTCGCATACAGACTCGCATCAAACCTGTGTTATTTATCTCTACGTCGACTATGGCGCTGATATCGAAGCAATCAGGCAACAATATATCAAGCTGGTCAAAGCGAACGACTTATGGGACGGTGAAACTGAGCCTGAAATGTATACAGTATCCGTGTCCGAAAACACCATAAAATTACGCTGTAGCCAAGCGTCTGATAGTCCTATCAACGCTTGGCGGTTGGAGTGTCAGGTACGCGAGCAGATGTTAAGTTATTTATATGCTGAACAGCAAGCTTATCTCCCCGCTGAGCGCTTGATATTTAAAGACACTAGCGTATAAGTTGGAACGGTCAATAGGTATAGTGGACAGCAAGCAAAGTGGCAAAAACAGACAAACTATTGATGTTAAAATAAGCTAACAAATAAGCATGCGATTTGCTTGTTTATTTGTTATAATATGGCGTTATTTTTAAGGGATAACTGAGCGATTAAAGATAAGAGGTTGCAGTATTTGTGTCTTCTTACCACTGATAAATCAATAGCTGTTTTCCAGTGCTTTTGTTTACTGATAAAAAATATCTAATGACAAATAACAACTGGTACATTGCTTATTATCTAAAGCTCTATGATTCAAAGCCTTTCATAAATAAGGGTTGAACGTCGTAAAGTCATAATGGTGATCTTGATTGATTGTCTTAATGCGAAAATCCCACCCATCAAAATAACCACCACTAGGGGTCTGTATGTTACGAATTGTCGATGAAGCCTTTACCTTTGATGACGTTTTATTGTTACCAGCCTACTCTGAAATTCTGCCAAAATCTGCTGATCTGTCCACGCGTCTGACCAAAAGTATCACACTGAATTTGCCATTAATCTCGGCTGCTATGGACACGGTCACCGAATCTGAAATGGCCATTACCATGGCACAGCTAGGTGGTTTGGGTATCTTGCATAAAAGCATGGATATCGATAAGCAGGCCACGCAAGTACGCCGCGTCAAAAAATTCGAAGCAGGAACCGTGGTTGATCCTATTACCGTTCACCCTGAAATGACGATTGGTGAATTATTAAGATTGACTCAAGACAATAATATTTCAGGTGTACCAGTGGTAGAGAAGGGTACTGATAAAGTCGTTGGTATCGTGACCCATCGTGACTGGCGTTTTGAGACCAATTTGTCGTTACCAGTTAGCCATATCATGACGCCAAAAGAGCAGCTAGTCACCGTGCAAGAAGGTGAAAGCAATGAAAATATCAAAAAATTGCTGCATGAGCACCGTATCGAAAAAGTGATCGTGATTGATGAAGACTTTCGTCTGCGCGGTTTGATTACGGTCAATGACTTTGCCAAAGCTGAGAATAATCCAAATGCGTGTAAAGATGAGCAAGGTCGCCTACGGGTTGGCGCTGCTGTCGGCACTGGCGCAGATACGCAAGCGCGCGTTGAAGCCTTAATCGCTGCTGACGTCGATGTTATCGTGGTCGATACCGCCCATGGACATTCAAAAGGCGTGATTGAAAAAGTCTCTTGGATCAAGAAAAACTTCCCTCACGTACAAGTCATCGGTGGCAACATCGCAACCGGTGATGCCGCTCTAGCATTACGTGATGCGGGCGCTGATGCAGTAAAAGTCGGTATTGGCCCTGGTTCTATCTGTACCACCCGTATTATCGCGGGTATTGGTGTGCCACAAATCTCGGCCATTGATAATGTAGCCAGCGCCCTGAAAGACAGTATTCCATTGATTGCTGATGGTGGTATTCGCTTCTCAGGTGATATGGCAAAAGCTATCGCGGCCGGTGCTTCATGTATCATGGTCGGCTCACTAATGGCTGGTACCGAAGAAGCGCCAGGCGAAGTTGAGCTATTCCAAGGTCGTTATTATAAAGCGTATCGCGGTATGGGTAGCTTAGGTGCGATGTCAGGTCAAAACGGCTCATCAGATCGCTATTTCCAAGATGCCAAAGATGGGGTAGAAAAGCTGGTTCCAGAAGGTATCGAAGGTCGCGTTCCTTATAAAGGACCAGTGGCAGGCATCGTCAATCAGTTGGTTGGTGGTTTACGCTCATCAATGGGCTATACTGGCTGTGCGACTATCGAAGATATGCGTACCAAACCACAGTTCATTAAGGTGACGTCTGCGGGGATGAAAGAGTCGCATGTTCACGATGTGCAAATTACCAAAGAAGCCCCGAACTATCGAGTAGATTAATTCATATTCTGTAGTCCTACTGACGTTGATAATTGCTGACAGACAGTAGGATAGTGACATCAAGATACAAACAGCCAACAATGCCCCGTCATTGTTGGCTGTTTTTTTTGTAAAATACACAAATAGAATATACTGGTTATTGCCTTGCCTACGCGCCCGTCTGGCGTTTCATTTTTAGACTTGAGGAACATTTATAATGAGCTACTTTGGCACTGATGGTATTCGCGGAAAATTTGGTGAATTACCGATTACCCCTGATTTTATTTTAAAATTAGGCTATGTGACTGGACTGGTGCTCATAGAAAACAATGACAATCCTACTCGTAAGCCGAGCGTGGTCATTGGCAAAGATACTCGTCTATCAGGCTATGTCATCGAAGGTGCGCTACAAGCAGGCTTTAATGTGGCAGGCGTTGACGTGTATATGGTAGGACCATTACCAACACCAGCTATTGCGCATCTCACCCGTAGCTTTAACGCGGATGCTGGTGTCGTTATTTCCGCATCGCACAACCCATACTATGACAATGGCATCAAATTATTCTCAGGGGATGGCAAAAAATTGACCGATGCGATGCAAAATGCCATCAATGATAAATTAAAAGCCATGATGGCTTCTTCTGATAGTAATGATGCGCTCATGCCTATTCTTGATCCAGCAAAATTAGGTAAAAACAACCGTATTGATGATGCCAAGGGTCGCTATATTGAGTTCTGTAAAGGCAGTTTCCCTTATCAGTACGACTTAGATCATCTGACCATCGTGGTCGATTGTGCCAATGGTGCAGGTTACAGCGTCGCCCCAAGAGTCATGCGCGAGCTGGGCGCCAACGTGATTGCTATCAATAATACACCGGATGGTATCAATATTAATGCTGACTGTGGCTCGACCCACCCAGAGAGTTTACAAAAAGCCGTGCTCGAGCATGAAGCAGATGTCGGTATTGCCTTAGATGGCGACGGTGATCGTATCGTGATGGTCGATGAAACCGGTAAGTTGGTTGATGGCGACGGCATCTTATACGTGCTTGCTACTCAAGGCAAAACACCTGCAGCGGGAGTGGTTGGTACGCTCATGACTAACATGGGCCTAGAGTTGGCATTGAAGGAGGCGGATATTGCCTTTACCCGTGCTAAAGTAGGCGATCGTTACGTTATGCAAGAGCTTGCAGCTAATGACTGGATACTAGGCGGCGAACCATCTGGGCACATATTATGCTTAGACAAAAGTCGTACGGGCGATGCTATTATTGCAAGCTTACAAGTATTGGCTGTCATGCAAGCGCAGGATAAAGCCCTAAGTGATCTCACAGAAGGTTTTGAAGTCTTGCCACAAAAACTGGTTAATGTACGCTTATCTACTATGCAAGATCCTTTTGAGCACAAAGAGCTGGTCGCCGCTTTTGATAAAGCCCGTGCCACTCTAGAGGGTCGTGGTCGTTTACTAATTCGTCAATCGGGTACTGAGCCAATGATTCGAGTGATGGTCGAATCAGATGATGAGATAGAGTGTGACGTTATGGCAAATGATTTAGCTGAGCAAATCAAAACGGTATTGGGTTAATCGATATTTATAACATGACAACAGTCAGTAAAAAACTGATAATCGTCATCAATAAGAATATGAATAATAAGGAAGCAGTATGAGCATGGACTTTACCGATCAGCGCCTCTCCTATGAGAAGGGCACACTTGATCAACAGTCAATACCCACCTCACCATTTGAGCTATTGAAAGCGTGGATGAATGAGGCACTAGCACAAAAAGTGCAAGAACCATACGCCATGAGTTTGGCAACATGTGGGGCAGACAACAAGCCCAGTGTACGTATCGTATTACTGCGCGAGATTACCGATAATGGCATTATTTTTTATACTAATTATGAAAGTGCCAAAGGTCAAGATATCGCTGAAAACCCCAATGCAGAAGTGCTGTTTTTTTGGCATGAGCTTGAACGTCAAGTTCGTATCAGTGGTTCTATTGCTAAGATTGATACTGCAAAATCCGCTGCTTATTTTCAAAAGCGTCCACACGATAGCCAAGTAGGCGCATGGGTCAGCCAACCACAGAGCGGTGAAGTGGCCAGCCGTGACGTCATGGAACAGACCTTTAATCAGCTACAAGCTGACTATCCAGACAATAGCCAAGTGCCAGTGCCAGCATTTTGGGGTGGTTATGAGATTACCATTGAGCAAGTTGAGTTTTGGCAAGGCCGTGCCAATCGTATGCATGACCGCATTGTGTATACCCAAGATAGCAAACAGAATAATGCCAGTTGGACAACTAAACGTTTACTACCATAAAGTTAAATGAATAAGTGTAAGACTGATATATTTCAGCTTGTTTTAATGCTAAAAAAACCACTTTAAATCCAGTTATATTGGTATTTAAAGTGGTTTTTTTATGCTGGAGTGTATTCACTATGCTCTATAGTCAAGATATACTAAAAACGCGACGATATTGCTGATATCATTTTTTTGTGACCTCTGTCTGTGCAGGCACAGCAAGCAAGAAAAATGGATATCAGCAGTCTTAGGGTCTGTTGAACATTCAAATGTGGCACTGGCAGTGGCTATTTTTTAGACAATACGCAGTGAAATTTTTGACGCCTAGTCGTTCTAGGTTAGATAATTTCGCTATGTATTGGCAAAAAATAGCCCTGCCCTGAAAGGCTGATACTAAAATCACCCCAAACGTTGTTGTAAACCTAGCTAAGGTCTCGACATTATCGTCGGTTTACGCCTGATTTGATAAAAGGTTTGGGACGATTTTAGCAATCAGCAGTCCTAATATTTGAATGTTCAACAGACCCTAGTTTTTTGCTTTAATATTGGTATCGACATCGACCGAAACAGACATACCGGGACGTAATTGGGTAAGGGCAGCCTGATTTTGGTCTAAATCAATGCGCACGGGGATACGCTGGGCAATTTTAATATAGTTGCCCGTCGCAGGGTTGGCAGCTGCAGCACTAAATTCACTGCCAGTGGCTGGTGAGATGTTGCTGACATGACCACTAAATTTGGCACCACCCAGCGCGTCAACATGGATGGTTGCAGGTTCACCAATAGCCATATTAGCAACTTGCGTTTCTTTAAAATTTGCGATAATCCAAATGCCTTTGGGTACGATGTACATGAGCTGTGTACCCGCACTGACATATTGCCCTTCTTTGACACTGACTTGACTCAACTGTCCGGCTTCAGGGGCGGTGATAATGGTGTTGTCTACATTAATCTGCGCTTGCTTGAGAGCTGCTTCAGCATTTTTTATATTGGCATCGAGCGAAGCGCGGCTACCACTGGTCTTTTTACGGTTTTCACGAGCTGCTTGTAAGTTCGCTTCAGCTTGTTGAACGCCTGCCTGCGCTTGTGCAAGTTGTGCTTTTATATGAGCCACTTCTGCCTTTGATACCGCGCCGATGGCATCTAAACCCTGATAGCGATTGACATCTTCACGAGCACTATCGACACTCACTTTGGCGCTATATAAATCCGCTTCGCGTGCTTCAATCTGTGCTTGGCTGGTTTGTGTGTCCTGAGCATTGCTAGAGCGGTTGGTAACCGCCACTTCAATATTGGCCTGCGCCTGCTCAAGCTGTTGTTGAAACGCGCGATCGTCTATTTTTATTAGTAAATCACCCGCTTTTACTTGGGCAAAATCCTGTACGGCTACTTCGGTGACATAGCCAGATACTTGCGGACTAATAATGGTTGTTTGCCCTTTCACAAAGGCATTGTTCGTTTGCTGCAAAGTCGGGGTAAAAGGCGGTAGCTTCCATGCATATAAAATCAATGCCACGCCAATGAGTATTAAGGCAATCAATAAACCTAGATTTAGGTAGGATTTTTTCATAGGTGACCAGCCAGTGGCTGCCACAATCGGCTCTTTGGGCGGCATTGGTGGTTTATCACTGGTATTTTGGCTATCGACAGCCGATTTATCTGTATTTTTATTTGTATTGATATCCGCTTTTTTATTCGAGTCGGTAGCGGCAATTTCAGGCTCTACTGATTCGTTATTATTTTTTGGAGAGGCAGTTACTTTTACTTTAGCTGTATTAAGGGTCGTATTAAGCAGCGCGTCAGTTGGCGTCTGAGATTTTTGGTTAAGCTCACTGGGGTTTTCTTTGCTCATGACGCGCTCCTAAAGTTTGAATAAATATAACAATTATGTTCGATATTTCGATGATGTTATGCAAGATGGCGAGCAAAAATTAAGGCATTTAAAGCCGCTATTTTCCTTCACGCATTTTGGCAATGACAGCCAGCTCGTTAGCAAGGGGATTACGTTTGTGATAACGGTTATAGAGATAATTTATCAATAAAATAACAGCCGACAAAGTCGCAATACTGGCCATAAGAAAAAACAAGTCATCGTAAGCTGCGACGGTAGCTTGCCGCTGGATGCCTTGCAGAACTTGTCCCATGGCAGCAACGTTGGCTTGGGTAGAATCTGTTATTTGACCTGATAAAGCCCTACCTGCGCCTGCAACTTGTGCTACTAACTCAGGATCCCCTAAGTTGAGTGAGCTGACCATATCGGCATAGTGCACTTGCGTGCGAATAGTGGTAAAAGCTTGAATAGCCGCCGCTCCTGCAAGCCCGCCCACCGTCTGCGAAATACCAAAAATCACTGAAAAACTAATAATATACGCAGGGCCACTGGCAATGGCTCGTAAAAACCCTTCAAAAACCAGAGGACCCATAAAATACACTGCGGCAAAAGCAATGAGGAATTGGCTAAAATAAAACATCGTCGGCGCCGAGTTAATCGATACACCCGTATCCAGCCAAGAACCTAGAGCGATTAGCGCCACTGCAAAAATAACAGGTCGACGCAAATCTATTGGATTGGTACTAAAAATACTAATGACCAATGCCAAGATACTGGCTGCTAATATCACAGCATAAAAAGTGACCAGCTGATCATTACCATAGCCAAGATTGGCCAGTAGTCCGGCAGCGCCAACACTTTGCTCGGATAGCAAGATACGCATGACCGCACCCGTTGTCATAAAAGCAATAATGTTGCGACTACGCATCCAGCGCACCTGTAGCATTGGGTTTTTTCGGTGAGTCTCAATCCATAGTGCAATGCTAATATTGACGCTTGCAATGATGAGCGGGTAGCTCAGCCAAGGTGTTGTCCACCACTGTATACGGCCTTGTACTAAAAACACCGCCAATGCTGCAAGACCACTGGCAAAAAAAGCAAAGCTTAAAAAATCCAGTTTTTCGAATACTTTTTCAGTATTGCCCGGTGGTAGCTCTAATATATTAATGAGTCCAAAACAAATCAAAGCCAAACCAAATTGAAATAAAAACAAGCTTTCAAGCTGACCATCGACAGCGAGATAGGGTGAGATAATCCGTGATAAGGGAATTCCAAACTGTACCAAGCCAAAGCCTAATATCAAGCCACTAGTACGTTTGACGGTTGGCATACCTTGCAAGCAATAGAATAAGCCTAATATGGTCATGCCACTAGCAACCATACCACTGAGTCCTCTAGCAATGATTTCTAAGTAATAAGGATCAATTTGGATACTGGTAGCGTTCAATAGATGGCTACTGACCAACCACTGCAAACTCGTGGCCGCCAATAAAAAAAACAAGGTAATTTTACTAAAGAGTGACATGCCAAATTGCTGGCGAATTTTGTACAGTAGCACCGTAATACAAGCATTGGTCATATTATAGCTGACAGATATCCAACCACCTTCGACTGGTGTTAAGCCCATTTCGCCCTGAATTTGGGACAGGTTTGCCACCAATAGCCCATTTTGAAAGCTGGCGGTTATCCCAATAAAAATTCCGATCATTAAATAACATAGTTTACGGCGTGTAGGATGATCAGGGTTGGCAGGAGAACCAACCATCATTGGCTGTTCATGCGGCTTAAATTTGTATTCAGTATTCATGGGCGTAAGATGATCGGCGTGGTTGGATAGAACAAGACTGGACAAAACAAGACTGGGGTATTGCTACCCATAATGGGCAGCGCTATCATCAGAGTGATAAAATGAGAAAAATAGCCCAAGCTGAGTTTGGGCTATTTTATCATAAATTTTATGGTTGCTTACCGTTTTGCCTGTTAGCAACATTGCATTTTGGTAACATTGTCTAATCAGTAACGGTCTCGTCATATTTGGCTTCTAAGCGTATAGCACGCTGATGACTATCAAGACTGGCCAAGTGTAATGCATACTGCTTAATATTTGGATAGTTGTCTAATTTCTGACGACTGGCCAAAATAATTAAGTCAAATGACAACATAAAGTCAGCACCGCTAAGCTGGTTGCCGACGATATAAGACTTACCCTCGACCGCTGCATCTAAATACTTGAACAGTCTGGTTTTTTCTGTCTCTATATAACCGTTCAAAAACTCATTGTCATTGATACCTGCTTTTTTGGTAAACAATTCAAGCATTAATGGCAACATTAGCGAGCTTTCAGCAAAATCAATCCACTGTAGATAATGGCCATAATCTGTGCTATCAGGAGCAGGGCGCAAACGATCTGGCGCAAAACGCTCAATCAACAATTCAGTAATGGCACCTGACTCCGAGTATATTTCACCATCCATTTCGATGACCGGTGACTTACCAAGGGGATGTACGGCTTTTAAGCTATTAGGTGCCAGATGCGTTTTAGCATCGCGCTGATGGCTAATAACCTCATAAGGCTCGCCTAGCTCTTCTAGCAGCCACAAAATGCGTAGCGAGCGTGATTGGTTTAGATGATGCAGTCGAATCATAATAGTACTCTTCTTTACTTTGTCAATTGGATTAACCGTTAAGCTTTGCGATCAAACGCTTAGCGGCTTCTTCTGACGATGCTGGGTTTTGACCTGTGATTAACAAGCCGTCTTCTACCACAAACGATTCCCAATCAGCTGCTTTTTCATAATTACCGCCATTGGCTATCAGCGCATCTTCTACTAAGAACGGCACTACATCGGTAAGGCCAACCGCCTCTTCTTCTGAATTGGTAAAGCCAGTGACTGTTTTTCCTTTCACTAAATATTCGCCATCGATTTTGACATTTTTGAGGGCAGCAGGAGAGTGACAAACAAAAGCAACCGGCTTATCTTGCTTCACAAACGTCTCAATCAAATTAATAGAGTTTTTATCCACTGCCAAATCCCATAATGGGCCGTGACCACCTGGATAAAATACTGAGTCAAAATCTTCCGCTTTCATATCAGCAAGTTTTTTGGTATTGGCAAGATGCTTCTGCGCCTCAGAGTCTTCTTTAAAGCGCGTCGTATCTTTCGTTTGCGCATCTTCAGTATCGCTACTAGGATCAAGAGGTGGCTGACCGCCAGCAGGAGAGGCTAGGGTTACATTGACACCAGCATCCAAAAACGCATAGTAAGGGGCGGCAAATTCTTCTAGCCAAAAGCCTGTCTTCTTACCAGTATCGCCTAGTTGATCATGTGAGGTTAGTACCATTAAAATATTCATAAGTGTCCTTATTTATTGTTGATGTTGTTTTTAAATTATTGAGTATTAGCAGTCATGCTTAACTATTTATACTGAATTAATTATTCGTACTTAATTAATTTAATATTGTCATTAGCAATGACTGCTAACAGTATTCATGGTTAATATGTCACTTTCAGTAGTTGTCGTAACGAATTATGTTGTGAAGTCGTTATTTAATGACTTAATTAACGTCACTTACTCGACGTCAGCTACTTTTACGACAGTTTTACCAAAGTTATCGCCATTGAGCATACGGACAAAGGCATTTGGCGCATCATCTAAGCCTTCAGCCATATATTCTTTAGTTTTCACATCGCCTGACTCTACCCATTTACTCATGGTTTTCAAGAATTCTGGGAAATGATCGCCATACTCTTCAAAGATGATAAAGCCTTTGATGGTTAGACGGTTGGCCAATACTTGACCCATTAGCATACCCAAGCGATCTTTACCATCAGGCAGTTCAGTCGCGTTGTATTGTGAGACCAGACCACATACTGGGATACGTGCATGAGCATTTAGTAATGGAATCACTGCATCAAACACTTTGCCGCCGACGTTTTCATAATAGATATCGATACCGTCTGGGCAGGCAGCTTTTAATTGCTCAGCGAAGTCATCCGCTTTATGATCAATACAGATGTCAAAGCCTAGCTCATTGACAGCGAAATTGCATTTATCGACGCCGCCGGCGATACCAACCGTACGTACGCCATACTGATTACCTACTTGACCAACGGTTGCACCAACTGGACCGGTTGCAGCAGCGACGACTAGCGTTTCGCCTTTTTGTGGTTTACCGATATCGGTCAAACCCATATAACCGGTAAAGCCCGGCATACCGAGGACGCCTAAGCCATAAGAAGGGTTTGGCATATCTTTATCTAATTTCAACACGCCTTCGCCATCACTGACGCTGTAATCCTGCCAGCCTGAATTTGATACCACCAAATCACCGACGGCAAATTTATCAATGTTAGATTCAACGACTTGGGCAACCGTTCCACCCATCATTACGTCACCGACTTCTAAGGGATCAGCGTAGCTTTTGGCATCGCTCATACGTCCGCGCATGTACGGGTCTAATGATAGGTAAACCGTACGCAGTAGCATTTCATTGTCATTTGGCGTTGGGATATCGCTGGTAGCCATATCGAAGTTGTGAGCTTTTGGCGCGCCATGAGGACGACTGGCCAGTTTAATTTGACGGTTTGTTGCTTGGTTTTGTTGCTCATTAAAATTATTGTCAAAGCTCATAGTGAAGCCCCTTTTTTATTTATTAAGTGTTAGATGTTGATGGTCAGTTAATGACTAATATTTAGACAGTTAACGGTTTAACGGTTAGATATTGCATAGTCGTTTTTTAATAGTTATTGACTCTTTGCTTGTTGAAAGCTAATGGCGGATTAAAAGGGCAGTAACTACTCATATTTGAATAGCTACTGTTACTGCAGTCATTAAAGATACTGGTATTCTAAAAAGTGGTATTTTGGCTATCAATATTTTGAGCGTTGTTGTTTCAGCCAAATACCATTCAATCTCAGACAGCATTCGTTTACTGTGTTGATTGGTTACGAAGCTTTGCTGGTCACTGCACGATCTAAGATGCGACGTGATACGTCAAGATCATTCGTGCCGTGCTCACCCAGTTTGACCATTTTATGAGATTCGAGCTGCTTAATAATAGGGTCAATTGCTGACTGGTCTAATTCAGCATCTTCTAAACTGACTGGTAAACCAAGCTCGCGGAAGAAGTTCTCAGTATTGACAATCGCTGTCTCAATGATGGTGTCTTCGTCTTGAGTGCTATCAGTAAGGTTCCAGACATTGCGTGCATACTGGAGCAGTTTGTCTTTTTTGCTGTCTTTTAGCTCACGTAGCACTGAGGGTAAGACGATGGTGAGCGTACGTGCATGATCAATGGCGTGCAATGAAGTTAGTTCGTGACCAATCATATGCGTCGTCCAATCTTGTGGCACACCAGTACCAATCAGACCGTTCAATGCCATGGTCGCGGTCCACATGATGTTTTTACGCGTTTCCATGTTTTCTGGATCTTTTTTGACGGCAGGGCCTTCTTCAATCAAGATTTTTAGTAAGCTCTCAGCGAAAGCATCTTGCACTTTTGCATTGACTGGGTAAGTCAAATACTGCTCCATAACATGGACAAAGGCATCTGCAACACCGTTCATTACTTGACGTTCAGGCAATGTTAAGGTTTTCGTTGGATCTAAGATTGAGAATTTAGGGAAGGCCAATGGGTTACCAAAGGGCAGTTTTGCCTGACGTTCGCTATAGTTGACGACACCGCCTGAGTTCATCTCTGAGCCCGTTGCTGGAATGGTCAATACAGCACCTAAATCAACGGCAGAGTCGATATTTCTGCAATAGCTAGTCAATGCATCCCATGCTTGCTCACGTGAGACAGACCCATCTTCTTCAGTTAATGAAGACACAAGCGCGACAAACTTACTGCCATCAATGACTGAACCGCCACCGACTGCTAATAAGAAGTCAATGTTATGTTCATTGACCATGTCAGCTGCTTTCAATAAAGTCACAAATTCTGGATTGGGCTCGATACCACCAAACTCAAAAATTTCACGATTGCCACTGGCTGCTAACGCTTCTTTAACTTCATCTAAAGTACCAGTGCGCTGAGCTGAGCCGCCACCGTAAGTAATGAGGACGCGAGCATCAGTAGGGACGAGCTCTGATAGTTGTTTGATTTGGCCTTCACCAAAAACGATACGTACTGGGTTGTAATATTGGAAGTTGTTCATAATTTTCCTAAAGGTTGTAGAGTGTATGTCTTACTTTTTAAAACTAAAATTCGTGATGCGTGTTCTAAACATCTGCACGCATTGTACATGAATTAGACCGGTCGTCTAGAGCTTGACCGTGAATGGTTACAAAACTATCGTAAAGCAAATGGTATGAATCTAATGAATGACTATCTATAACCACGGTGCGTTTTTATCAAAAATGTACAATCTAATTTATCAGAAGCATAGACCTAATTAGAGACGTACAGCTTCATGAAAAACAGGCGGCTTCGTTGAAAAAGCACCGTGAGTGACAGTGTGTGATGATGGTGCGTGCTGACAGTTAGCGACCCATTTGCGAAGTCGTCATTTGCCATACTTCGGCAAGCGGTGTATTGGTTTGGCTGGTTTTGGCGATTAAGCTGGCACCAAGCCACGCAAAATACCAGCGCTTAGCCATACTTTCGGCAGCGATATTGTCAGAGTGTGGTACAGAACCATCTATCCATCCCGCTTTTATTTGTGTGGCTAGCCAAGTAATGGTCTGCTGATAACCCGCGTCTAGCGCTTCACGCATGGTCTCTGACATATCTGCCACCTCTGCGCTAAGCTTGACGACCAAGCATTTTTCATGGTCGCAACCATTCTGCTGGGTGTCATACCAGTTTTGAAAGTAGTTATAGAGTTTTTGCTGCGCATTCACATCCTGCCCGCCGATCGTTTCTAAACGGTTCTTATAATTGACAAAATAGTGACTGATGATTGCTTCACCAAACGCCTCTTTTGACGCAAAGTAATGGTAAAAAGAGCCTTTAGGCACACCTGCGGTATCCAATATTTGCTTGATACCAACGGCGGTAAAGCCTTTTTTGGCAATCAGTTGATAACCTGTGGCTAACAGATGGGCTTTAGTATCTGGTGAAGTGGTGGTTGCAATAGCAGACATAAAGGCAATGTCCTCCTAGATTTTTTTTGGGTAATTTGTATGAAGTAACTTAAAAAATAGTACGTGAAAAAATAGTACGTGAAATTCAGAGCGTTATGAACAAGGATACTCGAGTATTTTTTTTAGCAATTTCTATCTGATGTTACGTTTATTCAACAATATTTAATGATAAATAATTCTTATTTTCATAAGCTCTATGGTAGCATTAGACCAGTCGTCTAGCAAGTTACGTTTTATAACCGCTTACTTATAACTGATGATTGATAACTGATTATGATTGAGATTTTATCAGATACTAAATTTTAAAGACGTTGACGAGATTTTTAATCTCTACTCGTTATCTTTTAGAATAGTGCGTTCAATAATGAAGTTTTATCAAAAATGTTTTCACATAGATTTTTTGGATGACGTTACTTATTAAGGGCATCATTTATTAATAATATTATTAGTTATCTATCATATTGCTAGCTCAACCGTTCTACCTCATAACCATAAGATAAATAAGGACAATTATGTCAACTGATACCAATAAAACCAACGCTTACAATGATTTTCATCTGCAATATATCGCAGGCTCATGGCAGCAGGGTAAAGACGATAGCGTCAATACCAACACCAATCCCTTTAATGGCGATACATTGGTCGAAATTCAGCAAGCAACAGAAAAACAACTTGATGAAGCGTATCAAGCCGCCAACAAGGCACAACAAGCTTGGGCCAAGCAAACGCCCGCCGAACGTGCAGCAGTGCTTTATAAAGTCGTTAATATCTTTGATGAACGTCAAGATGAAATTGTAGATTGGCTAATCAAGGAGTCGGGTAGTACTCGTATTAAAGCCATGGCAGAGTTTAGCAATGCGCGCGCGATTACTTTGGAGTCCGCTTCATTTCCTAGCCGTGTACATGGTGAGATTCGCGCTTCTAACACCCCTGGTAAAGAAAACTATATTTATCGTGAGCCGATGGGCGTCATTGCCGTTATCAGCCCATGGAATTTTCCATTACATCTAACCCAACGCTCAATTGCCCCAGCATTGGCATTGGGTAATGCTGTGGTGCTTAAGCCTGCTAGTGATACGCCGATTACTGGTGGTCTATTGTTTGCAAAAATATTTGAAGAGGCGGGTCTGCCAAAAGGCTTGCTCAACGTCGTCGTCGGTGCTGGTAGCGAAATAGGCGATGCCATCGTTACCCACGATATTCCAAGTTTTGTCTCCTTTACGGGTTCTACGTCGGTAGGCAAACACATCGGTGAGCTGGCCAATGGTGGTGATTACATCAAACAAGTCGCGCTTGAGCTCGGTGGTAATAGCCCATTTGTGGTATTAAAAGACGCGGATATTGAGCAAGCGGTAAAAGCCGCCGCCTTTGGTAAGTTCCTGCATCAAGGTCAAATCTGTCTCGCTATCAACCGTATTATCGTTGAAGACGAGATTTATGATGACTTCGTAGAGCGATTCTTAGCTCATGTTAAAACCTTAAACGTTGGTGATCCGAACAAGCAAGATACGGCAGTGGGTCCAATTATTAATGAAAAACAAGTCAAATCGCTGAAAGAAAAAATCGCTAAAGCACAGGAAGAAGGTGCCAAAATGATTTTGAGTGGTGAGATTAAAGGTCAAGTCGTACCGCCGCATATCTTTACTGAAGTGACTCGCGAGATGGATTTGTCACGTAATGAGGTGTTCGGACCATTGGTTGGTATTATTCGTGCCAAAGATGAGGAGGATGCGTTATCGATAGCCAATGACTCCATGTATGGTTTATCTAGTGCGGTATTTACAGCAGATATGCAAAAAGGTCTGCGCTTTGCTCGCGGTATCAGAGCGGGCATGACCCATATTAATGATATCTCAGTCAATGATGAGAGCAACATGCCATTTGGCGGCGAAAAAAACTCAGGTATTGGTCGCTTCAATGGTGAGTGGATACTGGAAGAGTTTACCAGAACGCATTGGATATCAATGCAAAACGAACCGCGTCAATATCCATTCTAATTTAGCCGTTTTAGCTAGTCTTTTTAACTAGCTGTTTTAATAGTATGTTCTAGTCGAGTTAGAATTGTTAATAATGAAAAAGACCGCTTTTATAGCGGTCTTTTTTTTGTGAGTGTCAGCTGTCATTGTGAATCGCTTTATCTAAAAACAGGCTATCGAGAATGAAAACCTAGCAAAGCTTCAATCTCTTCAATAGTTATCTTTCTAACGAGCGCTTGCTCTTCTACTGATAGGCGATTGGTATGTTCTTTTATCATCGTATGGATGCTACGGGAGATCTCAGATGTCGTTGCATAATACATTTGCGGCTGTTCTTTGGTCAGCGTCATCAAAAACTTATTAACGATTTTACGCTTTTCAGCAGGTGCATTTTCTTCAGTCATAGTATTCTCCTAAGTGTCCACCATTTAATCAGCCCACTCAAGTAGAGTCAATGCTAGCGATTACAGTAGCTGCAAAAAGGCAGGTATTTAACACGTCCTATACTGTATCGCTTTTTTTAAAATATTATAGTCATAGCGTAGGGGCTTTTAAATTCTAAAGGATAAGCATGAGCAATCAGTTAGTAGCTAATGAGTCAGGTGAAAAAACAGTATTAATGCTGTTTCATAATGATCTGCGCGTGCATGACAATGCGACTTTGAGTCACGCTGCAGCGTTGGCTGATAGTGGGTCTTTAATAATGGTTTATGCGTCGGAGTTGACCGATAGTCAAACGCCAAACTGGGGGCAAGCTTATCACTTTGATGAGAGGGGATTGGCGCGCCAGCAATTCTTAATGGAAAGTTTGGCAGATTTGAAGTCATCGATACAGCGTTTAGGCAATAGGTTGTTGCACTTAAATCAAGATAAAAAAGCAGACGAAGATGCGTTTACCCAGCTTTGTCAGCTTATTGAATCACAAAATGTTAATGATATCTGCGTTAGTAACACCGCCGACTACGCTCAGAATTTGGCTTATAAAGCGCTACGAAATAAGTATCCACAAATCATTTGGCACTATCAATCGACCGCAACGCTGTTTGGCACAATGCCAACTCAAGAGCTACCCAAAAGCTTTACTCAGTTTCGTAAAAAAGTAGAGTATGAGCATAATCTATTGAGCGCTCAAGACGCTCTTGCCATTTGTCAAACTCCTACTAAGCTACCATCTATGCCTAAAACGCTAGATAGTAGCCATTATACTTTTGAAACCAAAACATTTGATAAATCTGTACAGCTAGAGCCAAACTTCAAAGGCGGAGAAGGGCAGGCACTTGTACATCTAAACAATTATTTCGAGTCGGATGCGCCAAGTAGCTATAAGACCACTCGTAATGCGTTCGATACTTGGACTGACTCAACGAAGTTCTCGCCATGGCTGGCTAACGGTTCACTATCGGTCAAAGTCTTATTAAACCGTTTGCGTCAGTACGAGCAGGAAGTGATCGCTAATGACTCGACGTACTGGATATGGTTTGAGCTGTTATGGCGTGAATATTTTTACTGGTATGGCGTCACTCATGACAAGGAATTATTTTTATTCAAAGGTATCAGTCATCAAGCGCCAGCCAATCGTCATAATCAACAGCGCTTGGAGGCGTGGCAAAATGGCGAAACGAGATATCCTATTATCAATGCTTGTATGAAGCAGTTGAATAGCACAGGATATATGTCGAATCGAGGTCGGCAACTGGTTGCCAGCGCTTTTATTCATGAGTTAGGACTCGATTGGCGCTACGGTGCGACTTATTTTGAGCAGCAGTTGATTGATTATGACGTCTGCAGTAATTGGGGCAATTGGCAGTATCTAGCTGGAGTCAGCGCTGACCCTAGAGGATGTCGTCAGTTCAATCTAAAAAAACAAATGCAGCAGCATGATCCAGCAGGCGTGTTTATGGATAAATGGTTGTCTTAAATATTTCTTATCAGCTCAAATAACATATAAGTATGACTTATGAAAAAACCCAGTCCTTATTTAACGTTTGCCGGCGTCATTCCGTTCGTTGCCTGCGCCATCTTTATCACTATGGGCATTGACGCTATACGGGTACTGGGCGCAACCACGCAGATTCTTTCAGTCTATGGGTTAGTCATTGCCTCATTTATGGCAGGCGCGCATTGGGGCAATCATCTGGGGTTGGCTGATAACCATCCGTGGGCTGTCAAGCTACCTGTGCTCAGCAATATTATTGCGCTGCTGCTATGGCTTGGCTTTTTAAGTCTATCAACGACTGGTTTTGTCTGGTTGCTTATGATTGGTTTTATTTGTCTGCTGCTCATCGATCATGGCTTACGTCGCGCTGATGTTATTGATAATAAATATTTTACCGTTAGAAAATACGTGACCCTAATCGTGATTTTTTCTTTGTTTGTAGCCGCTATACAAATCTAAGGACTACTTGCTTAACATCTGTATTACTTTATTAAATAGACATTAGAATTTAAGGCTATCACTATAGTCGCCTTTGTTGCATACATTCATCATTCTATAAGCTATCCAGTACATTAGGCATATTGTATAATTTATAACATTCATTTAATATGAACTTTTAAGTAAGCGATTTAAATCAATTCTAAGAAGACTGCTATGCACTCTATCAAGCTACCGAGTAAAGCACCATACTCTCCACATCCTATTCTTAACCTCAGCTTTCGCCTATTTTTTAGTGCAGCGGCAGTATTTGCGATTATCATGATGGTGTTGTGGTCGTTTGTGTTTACCGGACATACCGACATCGATGCTCAGGTTTTAAACCCGCTGTACTGGCACGGTCACGAGATGATTTATGGTTATGCACTCGCTGTGGTGGCGGGTTTCTTACTGACGGCAGTAAAGACATGGACAGGAGTGATGATGCCGCATGGTTATTCGCTACTGGCAATCTTTGCTTGTTGGTTGCTGGCGCGTTTAGGATGGTTGGCTTTTGGGCTTGGCGTCACCATTGCAGGAAGTAGTGCATGGTTATTATATGCAGCGGCATTATTTGATTTGTTGTTTGTCGGCTCGATGGCTTTCGTTATATTTCGCGCAGTGCTACAAGTCAAACAATACAAACAAATGGGAATTTTGGCCAAGCTGGCGCTACTAACACTGGGTAACGGTCTGTGCTACTGGGGTATTATAAGCGCAGACATGAGTACGACCAGAGTAGGTATCTACTTGGGCTTTTACTTAATCATTGGCTTAGTGCTAACTATTGGGCGGCGAGTAGTCCCTTTCTTTATTGAGCGCGGATTAAGTGGGGCTGGCACTGGCACTATAACGCTACGAAATAGTAAAATTCAGGATATTGCCAGCTTGGCTTTTTTCTTCGCTTTCTTTTTGGCCGATTTGTTTTATCCTAATAAGTATTTGCTGACGATCACGGCACTTGGCGTAGCCGTGGTCAATATCATTCGTTTGTTGGGATGGTATAATCGCGGTATTTGGCAAAAGCCACTGCTGTGGTCATTATATATTGCCTTTTTGGGAATGTGTCTGAGTTTCCTGCTCTACGCTTTGCAGCCTTGGCTGGGCTACGCGCATAGTATTGCGCTGCACGGATTGGCCATTGCAGGGGTTGGGATGATGACGGTGGCGATGATGACGCGGGTATCGCTTGGACACACGGGCCGCAGTATTCATCAGCCACCAAAGAGCGTGAATGTCGTATACATTCTGATGATACTGGTATTTGTCAGCCGAGTGTTATTACCGCTGGTTGATATGAATCATTATTTGTTATGGATTATGGTGGCACAAAGCGCGTGGATTGCTTGCTTTGTACTGTTCTGCATCAGTTATTTACCGATGCTAGCACGACCAAGACCAGACGGCTTATTTGGATGATATGCATGAGAGCAAAAATATCGAAAACGTATAATATGAAAGCATTAACTTTTAATAATCTCAAACTAGACAGGAGCGCGAATCAATGCGACTAACCAATTATAGTGACTACGCGCTGCGCTCATTGATTTATTTAGCGGTGAAACCAGATCAGCATTCACTGGCCAACATCAGTGATATCGCCAACAGCTATAATATCTCAAAAAGTCATTTAACAAAGATTATTCATCAGCTCGGTCAGCTTGGCTATATCGATAGCGTGCGTGGCAAAAACGGTGGTATCCGGCTGGCATGCGCGCCAAAAGACATCAACTTGGGCGTATTGATTAAGCAGATCGAACCAGATTTTGCGCTAGTAGAATGTTTTGCGACGCAGTTGCCCAATGGCGAGCGCCAACCACATTCAAAAGGATTGCCCATTACGCTAATAGATGAGTCCGCATCTATCTCTAAGGTAGGCTGTGTGATTAGTCCAGTTTGCCAATTAAAAGGGGTGTTTTTTGAAGCGCTTACAGCCTTTATTGCGGTGCTTGAGCGCTATACATTGGCTGACGTGATGAATAATGAAGCGGAGTTGGCAGCATTATTGTCTTAAATTGCTTTACCATCAAAATCATTCTGTTCAAGGTTTTGGAAATAGACCCTATAATAATAAATTCATAAAAAAGCCGCTGATAATAGCGGCCTTTTTGCATTGAAAAATTTAGATACTGATAAGCTTTAAGCGCTTTCTAGTTTAGGACGCGCTTTATCAATGGTTTTTAACAATGCGGCGGTGAATTCGCCTGCTTCAAACTCGATCATATGGGTATGTGCCGCGCAAAAATGACGGACATCCCAATCATGAGCCAAGCTTGTTGCCCAGTCGCAATACTGTTTGCCAGCATTAGTTTCATTCTTCAGGGCTTTTTCGGTATCAGGTTGCAGTAGTACGTCAGGCAACACGGCATCTAGTAGCTTTAAAGGTGGCGTCACAAAGGTATCATCGACGTGCAAGCTGCGGCTGTCAGGATGATAAACCAATAGCGAACCAGCATGAATCTTTTCATCAGGCGCAATATAATAAATGCCCTTGGGTAAAGAGAAAGCCAGCTCAGGATAGCGCTGAGCTACTGCTTCGCTTTCAACCAAATCATCTGCCCATGCTACCTCTGGCACTTGTTCGGCATGACGGCTACTACCGTAAAATATAGCCTTTGGAAAGTCCTTGGCCATTTGCGCACAGTGTACCGTATGGAAGGGGTGGACATTGAGCACCGCCTCGACATCTTGACCGTCATTGGTCAATGCCATGACCTGAGCACGAACCTCATCGGTCAACGTATAGCTGTCCAAGAATACAAACTTTCCTGACTGTAAGCGTACCAAAGAGCATTGCGCGCCTATATTAACGACACCGCCTATTTTAAACGAGCCGCGTATGTTCCAAAAGCCTGAGCCCAAATCATGAATCTCGTCTGACATAGTTATTATTCCTTTTCATTTTTATTTATCATAACGGTACTAATCATAACGGTTCTACGACGTTACGCCTGCTCAAGCTTAGGACGCGCTTTGCTTACTGCCTTGACTAACGCCTTTTCAAATTCACCTTCTGCAAAGGTTGTTAACTCTGAGTGCGCTGCGCAAAAGTGACGCACATCACGCCACTCATGAGCCAAGCTCGTTGCCCAGTCGCAATACTGTTTACCAGCATCAGGCTCGCTTTTTAGCGCTTTTTTGGTCGTTGGGTGCAACATTATCTCGGGTAGCACCGCGCGCAGTAACTTTGATGGTGGATTCATAAAAGTATCATCGACGTGTAAGCTTTTACTGGCAGGATGAAATACCAATAATGAGCCTGCGTGAATCATCTCGTTAGGCGAGATATAATGCACACCTTGGGATAAAGAAAACTCTAGTTCAGGATAGCGCTGTGCCACCGCTTCGCTCTCCACCAAGTCATCTGACCATTGGACCTCAGGTATTTTTTTATGATGGCGGCTACTGCCATACATAGTGGCTTGCGGGAAATCCTTTGCCATCTGTGCGCAGTGAATCGTGTGAAAGGGGTGCAAATTAAGCACCGCTTCGACATCTTGACCGTCATTGGTCAATGCCATAACCTTGGCACGAATATCACCGGCCAATGCATAGCTGTCCAAAAATATAAAACGTCCCGATGCCAGCTTGATCAGTGAGCATTGGGTACCGATATTTAGGACGCCGCCTATACGAAAAGTTCCGCGTATGTTCCAGAATCCTGAGCCTAAATCTATAATTTTGTCTGTCATAATTATTTCTCCTTAATTGATCAATGATAAACAGTCTCGCCATGGATAATGACTTAGGACACGCTTAAAGTCTGTTATAAAAAAGATGTTATGTGTGGCGATATTCCATCAGCGCAGTGAATTCAAGAGAAATTGTCATTAATAAACGCGCATTCGCTTGGCTTTTTTCACTGCTGATGGGTTTTAATGCTTATAATTTACGCTTATTATTTGTGCTATTTCTTGTGATTGTTTAGACCATTCAAGTTAACTCATTTAAGCCTTCTCAAGCTCAGAACGGGCGCTGTGGATAGTAGACAATAATGCTGCTTCAAATTCACCTTCTTCAAACACTACTAAACCTGAGTGCGCGCCGCAAAAGTGACGCACATCGCGCCAGTCATGTGCCAAATTGATGGCCCAATCGCAATAATTTTTGCCCGCATCTGGTTCATCTCTTAGTGCTTTTATCGTCGTGGCATGTAAGTTTATACCCGCTTGTACCGCATTGAAGCGTTTTGACGGTGGCGTCTCGATGGTATCGTCGACATATAAGCTTTGGCTGGCAGGATGGAATACCAAGAGCGAGCTTGCATGTACCGTATCGTCAGGGGCAATATAATGAATGCCTTGCGGTAGTGAAAATTCAAGCTCAGGATAACGCTCGGCGACCGCTGCACTTTCAACGTAATCCTCACTCCAGGTTACTTCTGGCACTTCTTTATGATGACGTGCACTCCCGTAAAATAGAGCATGTGGAAAGTCTTTTGCCACTCGCGCACAGTGCACCGTATGAAAAGGATGTACGTTGAGTACGGCTTCTATGTCCTGCCCATTGTTGGTCAGCGCCATCACTTGCGCGCGGACGTCACCCGTGAGCGTATAGCTGTCTAGCAGCACAAACTTTCCAGAGTGTAACTTTACTAAGGCTGATTGATTGCCTATATCGATCATGCCTTGTCTCACGAACGAGCCGCGAATGTTCCAAAAACCTGCACCCAAATCATGTATCTGGTCTTCCATTGTAGATAATCCTCTTTAAATCATAGCTGAATTCGATACCTAAATTCGAATGTTCTTAGACCTAATATACGCAAATAAAGGGAGACTTAAAGCAAATGTCACCATTCCTATACACCGCTTTACGGACAGTCTTTATAATTGTAAGCAGAAATGCGCGGGTTTTTGCTATAGTTTTCGTTGGCACATAAAAACTTATCGAAGCGTGTGTCATTATTAATATGGCGCTGCATCCACGCGATGCCAGGCTTACTCAGCAATATCTCGTTAAAGCGGTAACTTGGACAAAAGTGGCTACCATTGTTTACTTCAACTATCATTTTGGGGCCGGTGGCATTTTTATAGAAAGCGTTGCTATATTTATTGTTAGGCGCAATCCGATCATGCTCGCAGGTAATGACTAAGGTTGGCGTTTTTACCGCGCCATAGCTTTTGTTATGGTAGGGTGCTAGTGGCATGATGGCTCGTACTGTGCTGCGCTCCGTTGCCAGTCTAAGCGCACCGCCGCCGCCCATCGACCAGCCAATAGCACCCAACCGCGTAGGATCTATCATGCTGCCGACGGTGTCATCAGTGATCATGTGGTCGAGCGCGGCGTTCAATTGAGCCGCTCTGCTATCTGGATCGTCATAGATAGAGTGGGTATTGATAGTGATAACGACGAAGCCCCAAGATGCCAGACGCGGCCCCCACCATTTAATAGCAGCCTCGTAAGACACATAACCCGGAACCACAGCGATAGCGCCTAACAGACCGCAGCCGCTAGCATTGGTCGGGTAGTGAATCGTACCACCACCGAAACCCTTTGCTGACTGTCGCGAAACGCGTTTGGTGCGGACAGAGAAGGGACCATTATCACGAGTATCTGACAGAGCATCTGCCGTGATTGCGCTATCTGCAATACAGTCTGATGGCATCGCTGGTACTTCTGGTAATGCTTCATTTACTGTATGAACTGTAATCTCAGATAGGCTGAGTTCAGCCAAAGTCGGCATAGAAAAAAACAACGCGCCCGTGACAATAATAGCTTTTGCAAGCCCAGCATTTTTTACCATGATAAACATTCTTGTATGTGAGGGTTGTATAATTTTGATTGGCTTAGCTATTGATTTTTTATTCTATTTTTGACGCTATACCTGATAAGGCAAAATAATAGTAGACATTAATCTTTTAATTGTCAAAGCCATAAACCGCCTGCACGGTATCGAATGCGACTAGGCTACAATGCCAATTTGAAGGTAAAGCGTGGCTAATGTTAAGTAGCGCGGCTAATTTTAAGCAAAGGTATTTCTATAAATGGCGGCGCTATGATATAAAGAAAAATGGCAATATTTTTTGGTCAAATAACAAGGCTAATGTAGCGCCAATAACACATCTAAAACTGAGTATGAGGTCTGATGTGGTAACATAACTCGCTTGTCTTTAGGATAAATATTTATCATTTAAGAGGTGTTTAGTATTTAAGAAGTATTTACTATTTAAAAATACCATTTTATCCTATAGATTTATCATATAACGCTTTTAGTATCTATAGTCAGTGAAAAGTAATATCGAACCATCACGCACTACTGATATCCATTTTCCTTGCTTGCTGTGCCTGTGCAGACAGAGGCTACAAAAAATTGATATCAGCAAGCAATACCGTCGCGTTTTTAGGATATTTTGACTATAGCTGTATCAACCATCTTTCATCCAAGTCAATAACAGGTATTTATCACTGTCATGGCATAACCAATATAGTCAGCCTCCTTGTGAATCATTCTACTGATCAGACCCAATATACCGCCCCACCGCCTTCCACTTCGCCAAATGGTTCTACGTCATGGGTTTTAAAACTCACCTTTGGCTTGATTGGCATGTTTGCTTTTTTACAAGTGTATTCTATTCAAGCGGTGCTACCTGTCCTGATGCTAGATTTTGCGGCGACTGAAGTCCAAGCGGGCATGATCGTTGGAGCAACTGTGTTAGCGATTGCTATCATGTCACCGTTTTTGGGTATGCTCTCTGATGCTGTGGGGCGTAAATCATTTATCGTTGGCGCGTTACTGTTTTTAGCGATTCCGACGGCGTTAATTGCGCAAAGCCCTAGCATTGGCTGGATGGGTATGTGGCGCTTTATACAAGGGTTGTCCGTGCCCGGTATCACTGTGGTGACGATTGCTTATATCGGTGAAGAGTTTGAGGGGCGGGCAGTCACTGAATTGATGTCTTTTTACGTCTCAGGCTCAGTGTTTGGTGGCTTTATGGGACGGTTTTTGCTCGGTCATTTACACGAGCTTATCGGCTGGCGCGCAGGCTACTATGTAATGGCAGCGATGACGCTGATTGGTGCGCTTTGGGTGGGTAAGATACTACCATCGTCACGTCACTTTGAAGCCAACCCGAACTTTCGCTCAGCGATACAGACACTTAGCGAGCACCTGACCAATCGTTATGTGGTCACTGCCTGTTTACTTGGTTTCTGTGTGCTATTTTCCTTAGTTGGCTGTTTTACCTTTATCAATTTGTACCTAGCAGGCACGCCCTATGAGCTTAGTACTGGGGCGCTGGCTAATATTTTTGCGGTATATTTAATTGGGGTGGTCATTACGCCATTATCCTCTACCTTGCTAAGACGATTTGGTTCAGCACGAACCGTTCGGGTAGCCGTTGTTGTATCAATGCTTGGGGTATTATTGACCCTTGTGACGCCACTTTGGGGTATTGTGGTAGGACTTGCAATTATGTCCTCGGGCGTGTTTGTCACGCAGGCGGCAACCATCAGCTATATCGCAGTCAATGTCAAAAAAGGTCGCTCATTGGCTTCTGGTTTATACTATATGGCCTATTATGCAGGTGGTACTTTAGGTGCTTGGCTATGCGGGATAGCCTATGCGCGCGGTCAATGGTCGCTTACGGTAGGGTTGTTATTATTCGTGCAAGTCTTAGCGTTATTGGTCGCTAGCTTTGGGATGGTTAAGACAAAATACCGAGCCACTTAAACGATATATAACCCAGTAAAAGCTATAGAAAAATTACGGCTACTATGTCAATACTTACGCAAGCAGCCTTTACATATAAGCGGTTTTTTCTTACTATCAGTATCAGGCTTATCGAACATATCTTTTATTAAAACAATAATTTTAGTTTGCCTCAAACCCTTTAATAGCTATTAAAATTATCAAAAATACTCAACAAGGACGTCAGATTTATGTCAAATATTTACCACAGCGCACCAGCTGCTTATGAGTTTCCACTTCTGATCAAGCAATTGTTAAACCGTGCCAAAACCGTCTCACAAGATCAAGAAATCGTTTATGCGGATAAAAAACGCTTTACTTATAAAGATCTGTTTAATCGTATCAATCGCTTAGCGAACGTTTTAGCCGACTTGAATCTCGCTACTGGTGATGTGGTCGCCGTCATGGATTGGGACAGCCATCGCTATTTAGAGTCCTACTTTGCAGTGCCGATGTCGCAGTATATTTTGCAGACCGTCAATATCCGCTTATCACCAGAAAAAGTGCTGTACACCATTAATCATGCGAAACCAAAAGTGCTGATGCTGAACTCTGAGTTTGCCGCACTGGTGAAGGATTATCAGTTTGAGAACTCTAGTATCGAGCATATCATCTGGCTAGATGACAATGGCATGACAGTAGAAGGGGTCTTTGGTGACAATCAAAAGCGCGTAACGGGTGAGTACGAAGCTTTGTTAGAAGCCGCTGATGATACTTTTGACTTCCAAGACTTTGATGAAAATACCATTGCGACGACCTTTTATACTTCGGGCACCACAGGCGATCCAAAGGGTGTGTTTTTTAACCATCGTCAGCTAGTACTACATAGTATGGCAGAAGCCGCCACCCTAGGTATGTTGCCGAACAAACAAGGCGTGAGTAACGGCGATGTTTATATGCCGATGACGCCGATGTTCCATGTACATGCATGGGGCTTTCCTTTTACCGCGACGATGGTCGGTCTCAAGCAGGTCTATCCGGGACGCTATGCGCCTGATACCTTGCTGGATTTGATCATTAACGAAAAAGTCAGTATCACCCATTGTGTGCCGACGATTTTGCAAATGGTACTCAAAGAAGCACAAGATCGTGGGGCCAGTTTTAATGGTCTAAAAATGATCATCGGTGGTTCAAGGTTGACCGAAGGTTTAGCAAAGTCTGCATTGGCGCAAGATATCGAAGTCTATACGGGCTATGGTATGTCAGAGACGGCGCCGCTTATTAGCTTGACAGAGTTTAGCCTCAACGAACCAGAAATGACGGAAGAAGAGGATATTGCTCGCCGTTGTATGACGGGCAAGCCAGTGGTCATGGTCGATGCACAGGTATGGGGCGAAAACAATCAATCGGTGGGTACGGGTGAAGAAAATACAGGTGAGCTGGTACTGCGCGCACCGTGGTTGACCCAGAGCTATCTGAAAAATGACGATGCAGGCAAAGAGCTGTGGGAAAACGGCTACATGCATACTCAAGATATCGCCTATGTCCGTCCTGATGGCTACATTAGAATCACCGATCGTCTAAAAGATGTGATCAAATCAGGTGGCGAGTGGATATCATCGCTTGAGATTGAGACGATTTTATCTCTGCATCCAGCAGTGGCTGATGTGTCAGTTATTGGCGTTCGCGATAAGCAGTGGGGCGAGCGTCCATTGGCCTTGGTGGTACTCAAGCCTGATTGCCAAGATACCAAGGTGGAGGACATCAAAGCCATCGCTGAGAAAGCGGTAGAGCGCGGTATCATTCCTAAATATGGTGTGCCCAGTCAGTTTAAGTTCGTTGATGAGTTGCCCAAAACTTCTGTAGGCAAACATGACAAAAAAGTCATGCGTGAGATGTATGCCGATCAGACCGAGGTATAACGTTACTGGCCCACTTTTTTAAAGCTATAGGCTGTTAAGGTATTTGAATGCTGATGATAATCAAACAGATTAGACGCTTAATAGTTGACCTTTATTGTTAGCTCTGCTACATTTTAAACCGATACATAATGTATCGGTTTTTCAGTTCTGGCACGGATGACCAGTACCTTATTACGATATTATTTATCACCGCTATATTTACAATTATATTGCATCATATCTTGTTTACGCTAAGGACAGCTATTATGAGCGACCCAATCAAAAACCAAGCCACAACCCAACCTTCTCAAAATGGCCAAACTCAAGTCACTCAGACTCCAAGCTTTGCTGATATTTATCACGATTCTATTAACGACCGTGAGCAGTTTTGGGCAGAGCAAGCCAAGCGTATCTACTGGCATAAAGAGCCTGAGCAAATCCTCGATGACAGCAATTTGCCTTTTGCCAAATGGTACGTCGGCGGTGAGACCAACCTTTGCTATAACTGTGTCGATCGCCATCTGGCAGAGCGTGCAGAGCAAGATGCCTTTATTTGGCTATCCTCTGAGATTAACCAAGAGTTAGTAGCAACATTCCCAGCAGTCGTCGATGCCTTTAGCGATTTAGGCAATAACGTCGAGTTTTATACCGACTATACCAAGCGCCGCCTGACTTATAACGATTTGTATAAAGAAGTGAATTACTTCGCCGATGTGCTACAGCGTCATGGTATCGAGAAGGGCGATCGTGTCATTATCTATATGCCAATGATTTTGGAGGCCGCTTATGCGATGCTAGCATGTGCTCGTATTGGCGCAGTTCATTCTGTAGTCTTCGGTGGCTTTGCCGCGCACAACCTAGCGATTCGTATGGACGATGCTGAGGCAAAAATGGTCATTACGGTAGATTCAGGATTGCGCGGTGGCAAGGTTATCAACTATAAAAACCTCGTCGATCAAGGTGTTGAACAAGCCACTGTGAAGCCTGAGCATGTGCTGGTCGTCAATCGAGGTATCTTGCCTTATGAGCCAAAAGCTATCGATGTCGATTATGCAACCCAACGCCGTATCAGTTGTGAAGCCAATGCGATTGTCGAGCCAGTGTGGTTAGAATCCAATACGCCATCGTATTTGCTCTATACTTCTGGTACTACGGGTACACCAAAAGGCGTGCAGCGTGATACCGGCGGTCATGCAGTGGCGCTAACAACGTCGATAGATTATATCTACGATGGCAAAGCCGGCGAGACCTTTTGGGCAATATCCGATATCGGTTGGGCAGTGGGGCACTCTTATACCATTTATGCGCCATTGCTCGCTGGCATGACCAGTGTGATGTATGAAGGCTTGCCGCATCGTCCAAACCCTGGTATCTGGTGGCGGATTGTTGAAGCCAACAAGGTTAATATCCTATTTACCGCACCGACGGGTGTGCGTATGCTGAAAAAGCAAGATGAGACGTGGATGACACGCTATGATGTCTCTAGCCTCAAGTCATTCTTTTTAGCAGGCGAGCCACTTGATGAGTCAACGGCCAATTGGTTGACCAAGCATTTAGGGGTACCGATTTTAGATCACTATTGGCAAACAGAGTCTGGCTGGCCGATTTTAAGCAATACGCCCAAATTTAATCATAAACCGCACAAACAAGGCTCGCCCGGTTATCCCATGTATGGTTATGATGCCCACGTCATCAATGAAGAGACCGGCGAGCCTTGCGCGGCTGGTGAAAAGGGTTTGCTAGCGATTAAAGCGCCATTACCACCCGGTTGTCTTACTACGGTATGGCGTAATGATGAGCGCTTTGTCAGCAGTTATTTCGGTCTGTTTGATGGTCAACAGTATTCCACCTCAGACTATGCGGTAACGGATGAAGAAGGTTATTTTTATATTCTCGGTCGTACCGATGATGTGATAAATGTCGCGGGTCATCGTATCGGCACCCAAGAGATTGAGGAGGCAATTAGCATGCATCCAGAGATGGCTGAGTGTGCGGTCGTGGGTATTCAGGATCAGTTAAAAGGCGAGTTGCCCATTGCTTTTTGTGTGCTAAAAGATCATGACCAAGTAGCGACGACCGAAAACCGCTTCCGTATTGAGCAGCAAGTGATTGGGGCAGTGGTAAAATCTCTTGGTGGTATCGCAAGGCCCGCGGCGATTTATTTCCCGCAAGCATTACCCAAAACGCGCTCTGGCAAAATCCTACGCCGTGCTATTCGCGCATTAGCAGAGAATAAGCCTACCGGAGATATGTCAACGCTTGACAATCCAACGGCCATTGACGCCATTAAACAGTCTATGAAAGATTATTAATCTAATGGCGTATCAATTGAAAAAAACCAGCCACCTTTGATACCGAAAAAGCCCATGCACAATCATGGGCTTTTTTTGGCCTAAATGTAGAGACAAGCAGTACACATAAAACACTTGACCCTAAAATTGATTTATTGTTATAGTCAATAATGATACAAAATAAATCACTTTAAAATAAAGCTTTATTCGTAGAAACTTATCGTTTCTAATTCTCTTTATAGATATGAAGATACCGTCAAACGGTAATCTTGCAAAAAAGATAAGGATATCTTATGCACCACGTTCAGCAGCTCATCAATGGTCAATTTGTTGATTCTAATACCAGCGAATGGATTGATATCACCGATCCCGCCACCCAAGAAGTTATCGCTAAAGTCCCTCAAACCACTGATGATGAAATCAATCAAGCCGTCGCTGCCGCTCAGAAAGCCTTTCAGACGTGGCGCAAAACGCCAATCACCACGCGTGCGCGTATCTTTTTAAAGTATCAAGCACTCATACGCGATCATATGGATGAGCTGGCAGAAATCCTGACAGCAGAGCAGGGCAAGACTATCGCTGACGCTCGCGGTGATGTATTCCGTGGTCTAGAAGTCGTCGAACATGCCGCAGGTATTGCCAATCTGCAAATCGGCGACTTCGTTGAAAACGTCGCCTCAGGCGTAGACACTTATAGCATTTGGCAGCCACTTGGCGTCTGTGCTGGTATCACGCCGTTTAACTTCCCAGCGATGATTCCACTATGGATGTTCCCAATGGCGATTGCTACAGGTAATACATTCATTCTAAAGCCTTCTGAACAAGACCCGATGGTGACCATGCGTTTGGTTGAGCTTGCCGTTGAAGCGGGCGTACCTGAAGGTGTGTTAAACGTCGTACATGGCGGCAAGGCGACGGTTGATGCCATTTGTGATCATCCAGATATCAAAGCGGTTTCGTTTGTTGGTTCTACCAACGTCGGCAAGCATGTCTACGAGCGCGCTAGTAAATCTGGCAAACGTGCCCAGTGCATGATGGGTGCCAAAAACCATGGCGTTATCCTACCTGATGCCAATAAAGAGCAAACACTCAATCAGCTAGCGGGTGCAGCCTTTGGTGCCGCCGGTCAACGTTGTATGGCATTGTCAGTCGTGGTGTTAGTCGGTGCAGCAGGTGAATGGATTGACGATATCAAAGCCAAAGCAACAGGCTTAGTCGTATCCGCAGGTAAGCATGATAAAGACTTAGGTCCACTAATTTCTCCTGCCG
Source organism: Psychrobacter sp. Sarcosine-3u-12 (assembly GCF_002836005.1). Lineage (NCBI taxonomy): Bacteria > Pseudomonadati > Pseudomonadota > Gammaproteobacteria > Moraxellales > Moraxellaceae > Psychrobacter > Psychrobacter sp. Sarcosine-3u-12. Next base: position 135,873 of record NZ_PJBY01000110.1, on the reverse strand, counting down.
CAAAAGCCCGTGTTGAGCATTTGATTGATACTGGTGTAGAAGAAGGCGCTAGCTTGATTCTTGATGGTCGTGGCATTACTGTCGAAGGCTATGAGAAAGGCAACTTTGTAGGACCGACTATCTTTGATAATGTCACAAGTGATATGCAAATTTATCAGCAAGAAATCTTTGGGCCTGTTCTGTGTATCATGCGTGCAGCTGACCTTGATGAAGCGATTGAGCTATTGAATGCCAACCCACATGGTAATGGTACGGCGATCTTTACTCAGTCAGGCGCTGCGGCACATAAATTCCAACAAGATGTGCAAGTCGGTCAAATCGGTATTAACTTACCAATTCCTGTGCCACTACCGATGTTCTCATTCTCAGGCTCGCGTGCTAGTAAACTTGGTGATCTCGGTCCTTATGGTAAGCAGGCGGTACAATTCTACACCCAGACCAAGACGGTTACTGCACGTTGGTTTGATGATGAGGCAAGCCGCGGCGTGAATACCACTATTTCAATGTAATCGTTAATCCACTATATTGGCAGCATCTCAACAACATAGCGACAATCTTACTCAGTATGTTTTGACAAAGCATGATTTATGATTGTCGTTTTGTCGCTGCTATACTGTATAACGATATTGAACTGATGACTTATTAAACTTTCTTCACCATATTTGCTATGCAAGCACAAGGATGACCCTATGGATTTCTCATTAACGGAAGACCAAATTGCTTTTCGCCAAACCGCTCGGCAATTTGCCCAAAAAGAGCTAAAGCCGAACGCGGCTGAGTGGGATCGTACCTCACATTTCCCAATCGATGTCATCAAAAAATCAGGTGAGCTTGGATTTTTAGGGTTATATACCAATCCAGAATATGATGGCTTAGGGCTACCGCGCTTAGACTCTGCGATGGTGTTTGAAGAGCTGGCATGGGGTGATACGGCAGTCGCTGCTTATATGAGCATTCATAACATGGCGGGCTGGATGATCGGTGAGTATGGTAGTGATGCTTTGTGTAAAAAGTATTTACCCAATATGGTCAGTGGTGAATGGCTTGGAAGCTATTGCTTAACTGAGCCAAACGCCGGTTCTGATGCTGCCTCATTACGCACCAAAGCTGATAAGCAAGGCGACCATTATGTACTCAATGGCGAAAAAACCTTTATCTCGGGCGCAGGCTCGACTGACGTCTTAGTGGTCATGGCACGTACAGGCGGTGCAGGCCCAAAAGGGGTTTCAGCATTTGTGGTAGACGCTGACAGCGATGGTATTGAGTATGGTAAAAACGAGCATAAAATGGGTTGGAAAGCGCAGCCGACGCGTACCATCAGCTTTAAAGATGTCAAGGTGCCAGCAGAGAATTTAATCGGCGAGGAAGGCCAAGGTTTTCGCATTGCGATGAAAGGCTTAGATGGCGGTCGTATCAATATTGGTATCTGTGCGGTAGGTACGGCGCAGTCAGCGCTAGAGACAGCGACAAATTACGTCCAAGAGCGTAGCCAGTTTGGTAGCCCGATTGCCAGCTTACAGTCCGTACAGTTTAAGCTTGCGGATATGCTCACTCAGACCATTACCGCGCGACAAATGCTGTATCTAGCGGCTAATAAAGTCGATAACAATGATGGGCAAGCTTCTACCTATTGTGCGATGGCAAAGCGTCTTTCCACTGATCTTTGTTTCGATGTTGCCAATGAAGCCTTACAGCTACATGGTGGCTATGGTTATCTAAATGAGTATCCGCTAGAGCGACATGTACGAGACTTGCGTGTTCATCAGATTTTAGAAGGCACTAATGAGATCATGCGAGTGATTGTCTCGCGTCAGCTCATGCAGGATGATGCATTGAGTCAATTGCGTTAATCGAAGTACGCAACTATTTTATGACAATACTTTTATAGCAATACTTTAAGTTCGCTATGGTTTTCTATAGCTATTTTACCTAGCGCTTAACCAATAAATCTTACCAAATTCAGATAAAATAAAGGATTATTTATGACGGATTATACCAACCTCAAGTTATCAATTGACGGTCACATTGCTACCGTAACACTGAATAACCCACCAGCCCATACGTGGACGATGGACAGTCTACCAGCGCTAAAGCAGCTGGTTACTGACCTCAATGCCAATGATGATGTTTACGCCTTAATTATCCATGGCGATGGCGAGAAGTTCTTTTCAGCAGGTGCGGATTTAAACAATTTCTCAGACGGTGATAAAGGCCAAGCAATCAGCATGGCAATCGCGTTTGGTGAAGCGTTTGAAGCGCTATCAGCGTATCGCGGTGTCAGTATCGCGGTTATAAATGGTTATGCGATGGGCGGTGGACTTGAGTGCGCGCTGGCCTGTGATATTCGTATCGCAGAAGCGCATGCACAGATGGCTTTACCAGAGACGGGCGTGGGCTTATTGCCATGCGCGGGCGGTACCCAAAACCTCACTATGTTGGTTGGCGAAGGCTGGGCGAAGCGTATTATATTGTGTGGTGAGCGCGTCGATGCCGAGACCGCATTACGCATTGGCTTAGTCGAAGAAGTTACGGCAAAAGGTGGCGGTTTATTAGCGGCACAAGCATTGGCGCAAAAAGTTGCTAAGCAATCACCTGTTGCCGTCAGTTACTCTAAACAGCTTATCCAAGCCGCAAGAAATACCCCGCCTGCACAAAACCTTATCCATGAGCGCGAAGCTTTTGTTAAGTTATTCGACACCAAAGATCAGCGCGAAGGCGTGCAAGCGTTCTTAGAAAAGCGTAAACCCACTTGGCAAAATAAATAGGCCAAATTAAATCAGACTTAGCGCTAATATTTTTCCTTTTAATTTTTAGGTTACTTTTATGACAGCAGCTACGACAGCGACGGACGATACTAATAATCAAAATTCCGTAGAAACAATCACACAAGAAGCGCCAGTACTGTTCGATACCGAGCCGACAGAGTGTGGCCATCTTATTGGAATAATGACGTTAAACACGCCCAAATCTCTCAATGCGCTCAGTGTTGAGATGTGTCAGTTATTAGCCCAGCAGCTAGAGCAGTGGCAAAATGACGATCAGATAGTGGCATTGGTATTAAAAGGAGCAGGCGACAAGGCGTTTTGTGCTGGCGGCGATATCCGTAAGCTGTATGACAGTATGTCTACCAGTGCGCCGCTACCGAACCCATATGCGACAGAGTTTTTTGGTCATGAATACCGTCTTTATCGGCAGATGCATTTTTATCCAAAGCCATTAATACTCTGGGGTGACGGCATTATTATGGGTGGCGGCATGGGTTTGATGGCTGGCTGTAGTCATCGTTTGGTCACTGAGCGCACCCGCTTTGCTATGCCAGAAGTAACTATTGGACTGTTTCCTGATGCTTCTGGCAGTTGGTTTTTACAGCGCATGCCAGCTAAAACAGGTTTGTTCTTAGGGTTAACAGGTGCGATGTGTAACGGCAATGACGCTTTATTATCTAATCTTGCAGAGTATGCCGTTGCCAGTAGTGATTATGATGCCATCATACAAAGCTTAAAACAGAGCGATTGGCAAGTGGCAGCAGGTAGCACCGATAAATGTCACAACAATAGCGCTCATAGTATCGTTAGTCGCGCGCTGGCAGCACAGCCTGTTGCCGAATTGCCTGCTAGCAAATTAGCAACCTATTGGCATCCTATCCAACAGTTGATGAACAGCGGTGGACTGGGAGATATTGATGCACTTCTACAAAGTGACGAAGCGCTAGCAAAGCTAAACTCAGACTTTGCAGCAGACAGCTGGACGCAGTGGGCAGCAGACACATATCGTCAAGGTTGCCCAGTTACCGCCGCTTTGACCTACGCGCTTTATCATAAAGTCACGGACTTATCGCTAGAACAAGTTCTGTATTTAGAGGCCAACGTAGCGGTACATTGTGCGGCCAATCCTGACTTTAAAGAAGGCGTACGTGCGCTACTAATTGATAAAGATCGCAATCCACAATGGTCGCGTTCATTAGCAGACTGTCTCAGTACCGAAGGGCAGGAATATATACATCAGCACTTTGTGAACCCTTATGCTAAAGGCGAGCATCCTTTGGGCGATTGGTTGGGTGATGAAGCTTTAGGCAGCCAGCTTGTGCGCTAAGAGCTTGTAACCTCGTTATAAGAATCAGGTATAAATTAAAAAACGTAAAACTATGTGTAGCACTGTCTGCATAAGCAATCATCAAGGAGCGATGAGATGGGAACAAAGGATTCAGGTTTAAGCAATAAAGACTCAAATAATACTGGCAAGCCAAATATAGCCTTTATTGGGCTTGGCAATATGGGCGCACCGATGGCAGAGAATTTATTAAAGGCAGGTTATATGCTCTCTGTCTATGATTTGTCTGAAGACGCTACCCAGCGCTTGCAGAAAGCAGGTGCCAGTGTGGCTGCTAGCCCTAAAGATGCTGCGAACAATGCACAAGTCGTCATTAGCATGTTGCCTGCGGGCAAGCACGTCCATTCTGTCTATTTAGGTAATGATGGAGATAATGGGGCCGAAGGCCTACTGGCAGAATTGCCCAAGGGTACGTTGGTCATCGATAGCAGTACCATCGCGGCAGCTGATGCAAGATTGGTAGCAGAAGCAGCAAGTAAGCTTGGTATAGACTTCTTAGATGCGCCAGTCTCTGGCGGTACAGGCGGCGCCATCGCTGGTAGTTTAACGTTCATCGTTGGTGGTAGCGACGATGCGTTCGCCAAAGCTGAGCCGATACTCGCTGTTATGGGCAAAAATATATTTCATGCTGGCGACCACGGTGCTGGACAAGTCGCGAAAATCTGCAATAACATGCTGTTAGGCATTCTAATGGCCGGAACGGCAGAGGCGATTAATTTGGGGGTTAAGAACGGCCTTGACCCTAAAGTGCTATCAGATATTATGCTACAAAGTTCAGGTCGCAATTGGACATTAGAGGTCTATAACCCTTATCCGCAAGTAATGGAGAACGTGCCATCTAGCAATGGTTATAAAGGCGGCTTTATGAGTAAGCTCATGCAAAAAGATCTTAACCTTGCGATGCAAACGGCTAAAGATACGGAAGTTGAAACCCCAATGGGAGCCAAAGCGACAGAACTTTATGAAGCACATACGGTAGACAACGGCGATAAGGACTTTTCTAGTATTATGGCGCGCCATGATAGCTCAGTACTATCTTAATGCTCTAAATGATTAAGTCTCTTAAGCAGTTTTGAATACTGTGGTTTAATGAAGTATTAAAAGACTGTTCTTGATAGTGCGACTAAGAAAAGTATAAAAATAGCCCTGCCCTGAAAGGCTGATGCTAAAATCACCCCAAACGTTGTTGTAAACCTAGCTAAGGTCTCGACATTATCGTCGGTTTACGCCTAGTTTGGGACGATTTTAGCAATCAGCAGTCCTAATATTTGAATGTTCAACAGACCCTAAGTTCATCTATCTATTACCTTCAATTTTGTAGCTCGTATACCAGCGTCTGAATATCCTTCGCCGCTGCCTGCAAACGCGGCACGTGTGTCATTAGCTCATCTAATGACACGCGGATGGTTGGGGCGTGAATATATAAAGAAGCCAAATAGCGTGACTTTTTATCCAACACAGGCACCGATACCGCTACCATCTCTGAAATAAACTCTTCATTATCGATACCAATACCTGTTTCAGCGATACGATCAAGCTCGGCATTTAGAGTATCAACGTCAGTGATCGTATTTTTGGTGAATTTGTCTAGCGGCAGTCCTTGGAGGATTTTGTTGCGACTGGTGGTGGACAATTGACTCAGGTACAGCTTACCTGTAGCGGTACACCACATCGGTGATTTTGCGCCCACTGGTAGATAAATCTGTAATGGCAGCGACGTTTGAGCGCGGTTGGTATAGAGCATATCCATGTGATAGGGAATAGCAATACCACAAGTTTCTTTGATCTCATCAACTAACTTGTGCAAGATCAGCTGTCGTTCATTAAAAAACTGGCGCTGTTGCCAGAGCTCGACACTTAGGTTGCGGACCCGCTTACCGGGTATAATACCGCCACCGATATCAACGGTCACAAACCCTTCATCAACCAAGTTCTGAATTAGTCGATGGATGGTGGGTTTTGGGATATTTAGCTCTTGCGACAGTTCAAGTGGAGAAAGAGGTTTGGAGGCATAGGACACCGCTTCGATAATCTCTAACACACGGGTAATCGACGATACTTTAGGCATAAAAATGGCTCAATAATAAAAAATAATAAGGCAGAGAACGTCAAAACGTTTTAATCGATGAGTCAAATACTGGTAAAGCTAAGACACGACTGAATAACTCTCTAATTTAGCATAATATCAGTCTCAGACAAGCAATAGTCGCACTATGTAGTCAATCCGCTATAAAAGAGTGACAGCCTTTACCCAACTTGAAGTATGATTGCTAATTCTGCACTCGGTTGCCTTTACTCTCTTTTAAATGGAATCAACCATAATTAGTTGAATTATTATTTAAACATAGGCTTGTCGTATGATTCCTGCTCAAAATGGTCTTAGGCCAAAAGCTGCAGGATAAGCAATAAAAGATACGTCAACTCACAAATCACAACAAACTGTAGTAATAAGCCATATAACTACTATTGAATTAGTTTCATGGCTCGTCCATCATAATGACATATTTTGTAATACCATTACATGAACATTAAGCCATTTAGTATTCGTGTCTGTGCTCTTAAGTTACTTTGAGAGCGTTGTGTAACTGGAAGCCGAAGTTTTGCTGGTTAGTGTAGTAATTATTACAATTTCTATGCAATCTTTACATAATGGCAAATAAAAAGCGCGTTTATAGGGGTGACTTTTTGAGCCAAAATTGTTTTAATCTGCTCAACAAAATGATGGTTTAAAAAAAGCTGAATTATCATTTTTTATGGGCGAGTTATTTCACACTTTAGGAGAGTAATTATGAAATTTATTAAACTATCTGCAATCTCTGCCGCTATTCTAGCGTCAACTGCGGCTTTAGCTGCTGAACCTGTTATCGTTGTTGACGAAGCTGATGCTGTTGTATACGAAGCTGAGCCTGTTGCAGTTGCCTATGAAGCTGAGCCTGTTGCTGTCGCTTATCAAGCTGAACCTGCTTATGCATACAATGCCGACGCTGGCATAGTTCGTAACACGACTGGCGCAGTTTTTGGTGGTACTAAAACTTTCTTCCAAACCGCTGTTAACCCAGCCGCTGTTAGCGCTGAAGTGGGTACTTTAGGTTATGGTGCGAACATTGCTTGGTCAATGAACGAAAAAACTGAACTACAAGCTGGTTGGGCAGGCGGTGATGTAGCTGACCTATTCGGCGGTGATTTTGATGCAAATGATGTTAATTATGAAGTTGATTCAGACTTCAGCAACCCGTACCTTGGCGTTCAATACCGTCCTGCAGCTAACTGGTTCACTATGGGTGCTGGTGTTATTGTTCCTGACAACGATATCGATGTAACTGCTAATGCTAATGGTGGTGGTGAAAACAGCTATTACCAAATTAACGATGTTAAGTATAGTGCAGATGATGTAGGTACTCTACAAGGTACGTTGGAACACCGTAACAAGCTAGCTCCTTATGCTACTATTGGTTTCCGTCCTAACATCGGCAACAACTGGGGTGTATTCGGCGAAATCGGTGCAGCATACATGGGTAAAACTGATGCGACTGTTAATGCAAAAAACCCAGAAAAACTAGTAGGCATTTCTAATGGTGTTAATAATGTACCTTCTGGTTTAAATGCTGGCCAAGTTGCAAATCTTGCTGAGCAAGAACTTGAAGATAAAGATTGGTTAGAGTGGTTCCCAATTGTTAAACTTGGTGCAACTTACCGTTTCTAATCTAATCGCAGTCTAAGCACTGTATTTAGAGTAAGTAAAAAAGGCGGCCTTCGGGTCGTCTTTTTTTGTTTGCATTAAAGCGGTAATCAGTAAAGTATTATCCAAGTAGGTGAATAATCTGGGCTATCTAAAAAATAACGACAGTTTGCTGCGACGATAAAACCGCAATGTGATAGTCAGTCTTATCATCACCAGTGATAACGAAAGATGATTTCTCACTCATTTTGTCAACCAAGCTGGGCAGTAAATAAGAGTAATCCATTCCCAATCCTTGCGCCAATTTATACTGATGAATCTTGATAAAGCTTTCTTTTATTTGCCAAAACAGCTTAGTCATGGTGCTGCGATCGCTTGCTGATAAGGCTTGTAAGGCGGCAATTTCATAAGGATGATAAAAGCGCTGTGCCACGTTCCGTGCAACCTCATTGGTCTCTATATCGATACCTACGGCGTGACGTCGACTGATGGCCACTGCAATTTTATTATTAGAAGATTTATGGCTAGGGTGACGAAAGTCTGTATCACTATCTGTATGCCTATCGTTTTTATAACCCGCACCCGTATGGCTAAAACATACGTAATATTTACTGTTCATCAGTCGATACGGGAAGTCGGATTCATCTAAGGTGTCAGTGATTGCTAACTTATTGAGCAATGCTTTTAACAGTAGCCGAACGCCTTTGCGTTGTTGCTGACGTTGATTGTAAGCGATATCCCGCACAGACAAATGACTTTGCGATGTATAATGCTGCCAGTTAGCATCATGTAGCTGATGCAAATTCATATCTGGTATATTAAAAACGGATAAGCATGCCGATTTACTCCTTGTTTCTCTAAGGTGTAAAGAGAGAGATTCGCTCACCTCTGCGGTAGCGCACCATGTCATTGGAGCAAGCTGAGTATATTTAACGTCTATTAACTGCAATTTTTGCATCATTATTATTCATTTTGTGCTTTTTGATATCCGCTATCTTAACTGACTGAAATGCAAAAAGCCCAGCAATATTGATATTACTGGGCTTTGATAAAGCGTATAAAGCTTTATGGATTATTGGCAGTTTACTTGATTTTAGTAAGACAACTCAGCACGGCGGTTTTGTGCATAGGCGTCTTCAGTATTGCCAGCTGCCGCAGGACGCTCTTCGCCATAGCTGATGACACGAATGTTATTTACAGCAACACCTTGAGCAGCAAGATAGTCACGTGCTGCTTGGGCACGGCGCTCACCAAGGGCGATATTGTATTCACGGCTACCGCGTTCATCGGTATGACCAGCGATCACGACACCAGCGGCTGGGTTTGAGCTTAACAAGCCTGCGTGTTGGTTCAACACACTGGCTGCTTGTGAGGTGATTTCACTGCTATCAAAGCCAAAGTAAACAACCGCTTGTAAGTTTTCAGCACCAGTAATAACGGCGTTTGAATTGTCTACAATAACAGCACCATTGTAGCCAGCTTGACCACCTGGGATACCTAGTGGTGCAACCACGACTTCAGAGGTAGCACGCTTGGTTGCACAACCTGTGGTAATGGCAACGGCGCTTGATAATACAGCGAGGACAGCGATCTTAGAAAAACTGATTGACATGACGAGCTCCTAAAATTTTAATTAGATTTGTTGTTTTAAACTGCTTACGATAAAACTTAGGCAATTACTATCTATCATATACTAAATGTTACTTTATGTAAGTAGTATTACTGTAAATAATCTGCAAATTACATAAGGTCTTTCATACTATTCAAACAACACGCGAATTTTTACCAACGATGTTTGCCCCAGTTTTCAGGATTGGCCCAATAATCTGCATTGAGCCAGTTTGGTAATTGCTTATAATCGTACAAATTAAATTGCCATAATGTTGGTAATGAGGAGTCTGGTAGGGAGTCATCTATAGCACTGCTGCCAGTTACTTTCACAGACGGTTCGTCTAAAATATCAAATGGCGTAAAGCCATAAGCTTTTAGGTCTATGGAGCTATCAAGTGCAATCAGTAGATGCGCGGCATAAAGATCGCGATAGCGCATGAGCAATGGAATATATTGTGGTAATAGCTCTGCTGATAAAGTGGGTAGCCAAAAGCAGGCGAGCTCATAACGTTCTGATAATTGCTGTTGCGTAAGTTCTGATAACGTTGATAAATGCATTTTTCCATTTTCATCAGCGTATTTTTTCAGTGTTGGCTGTAGGGCTAAACGCTCAGTTTTATCTTGCACCACCCACAGCAAATCAGAGCTATCATTGATTTGATCAAAAGTGATTTGATCAGCAGTGGTTTGTTCATTCGTGTCTGGCGACTTCACTTGTGTTGCTAATGATGGTAATAGCACATCAATATAATCTATTAAGAGTGGTAGGGTAATAGTTGCGCGATTAGCAGATTGTGTTGTCATTAATAAACCATTGATTGTTGGTGAGCTGTGTCTCTATTAAATCATTTTCATGGCGACTATCCAATGGATGATTGACGCTTTTGATATTTGCGTCGGATGATAGGCGTAATAATCTTGAGGGTTGCTCTTGAAATCTGCTGGTTTAGGTCAATGTAGCTAAATGTCGCTATTATTCTAATGATCATAAAAATTGTGCATAATTGACGTCCCGCCCTAATGTGATTTACCCAAATTTTTACTATAAATAATAATAGGAATCCCTATGTCTACTGCTGAAACTGATGCTCAAATTATCAACCCTGAAATGCCAGATGTGCCGCCGCATGCACCGAGTAAGATCAACTTAAAAGATTATAAAAAACCAAGCTTTGATGTAGAAACGGTTGATTTAGATATTAAGCTATTTGAAGAATATGCTCAGGTAGACAGTACCCTGAAGATGGTGCGCCAAACCGCTGGGAACATTGTATTATTTGGTGAAGAGTTGGAACTGCTGGCTATTACCATGAATGGTCGTAAGTTATCAGATGCAGATTATCAGCAACAAGCCGGTAAACTTACCATCACTGATATACCTGATGAACTTGAGGAAATCACTTTAGAGATTCAAGTACGTATTTGTCCGCAGACCAATACCGCCCTTGAAGGGCTTTACATGGCAGGTAGCGGTGACGATACCATGTTTGTGACTCAATGCGAGCCAGAAGGCTTTCGCAAGATTACTTTTTATCCAGATCGCCCCGATGTACTCGCGATATTCACCACCCGTCTTGAGGCCGATAAGCGCTATCCGACGTTACTAGCCAATGGTAATTTGGTAGAGGCAGGTGAGGTTACTGGTGCGTCAGACCGTCATTATGCGATTTGGCATGATCCGACCAATAAGCCAAGCTATCTGTTTGCCTGTGTCGTCGCTGACTTAGATGTATTGACGGATTCTTATACCACTAGCGAAGGTCGAGGCGTTTTACTAGAAATATACGCCAAGTCTGCCGATATCGATAAGTGTGATGTCGGTATGCAAGCCCTAAAAGATTCGATGAAATGGGATGAGGTTAATTATGGCCGCGCTTATGATTTAGACCGCTATATGATTGTCGCCGTTAGTCAGTTTAATATGGGCGCAATGGAAAACAAGGGTCTGAATATCTTTAATACCGCTTGTGTGTTGTCTAGCCCTGAGACCACAACGGACTCGCGTAGCTTTAGTGTGAAAGCTATCATCGCGCATGAGTACTTTCATAACTGGACAGGCAATCGCATCACGTGCCGTGATTGGTTCCAGTTGTGCTTAAAAGAAGGCTTTACTGTTTACCGCGATCAATCTTTTTCAGCCGATCAACAGTCGAGTGCCGTACAGCGTATCGATGATGTCGCGACTTTGCGTGCCCATCAGTTTGCTGAGGACGCAGGGCCACTGGCGCATCCTGTACGCCCTGAAAGTTTCGTTGAGATTAATAACTTTTACACGACGACCGTTTATGAAAAGGGTGCTGAAATCGTTCGTATGATTGCCAATACTTTGGGGGCAGATAACTTCCGTAAAGGTACTGATGAGTATTTCCGTCGTTACGATGGGCAAGCAGTTACCGTTGAGGACTTCTTGTCTGCGCTTAGTATTACTGATGATAAAATTGAAGATTTTATTGATTGGTATCGTCAACCTGGTACGCCAGTGGTGTCTGGTCACCAAGATTATGACAGCGCTACGCAAACATTGACCATTACTTTAAGTCAGCAAACCCGCCATGTTAGTGGTTTTGATGCGCCAAAACCTTTGCCTATTCCCGTAGCGACCGCGCTATTTGACCAAGATTCTGGTGCTATCGTCGCCGAGCGTATGCTGCTACTCGATCAAGCCGCGCAAACCTTTACCTTTGAAAATGTGACTAGCGAACCAGTAGTATCATTGCTGCGTGACTTTAGTGCGCCAGTACAGCTTAATTATGACTATCAAGATGAAGATTTGGCATTCTTACTCAAGCATGAAACCAACGGCTTTAACCGCTGGCAAGTGACGCAAATGCTGGTCAATCGCATCTTGCTGCAAGACCAAGGCGAGAAGAGCAACCCTGAAGTGTACCTACAAGCATTAGCGCAGACCTTGCCCGTGCTCGCAGCTGACGATGCGATGTTGGCGGCGCGTTTGCTTGATATTCCATCAGCGCAAGAGTTGGCTTCTGCTATTGCTGAAGATTATGATCCAGAGTTGGTCAAAGCGCAGCGTGAAGGCTTATATCAGCAAGTGGCAGAGATGCTAAAAGACCAATGGGCAGTACTTTATAAGCAGCTGCCCATGCAGTCTTATGAAGATAGCGCCGCCGCTCGTGGTACTCGTGCCTTGCGCAATGTGATATTAGACATGGCATTGACGGCTAACGTTGATGGTGCCAATGAATGGGCACAGCAGCAGTATGACAATGCCAGCTGTATGACGGAACGTTTTGGTGCATTAAAAGTGATGGTTAATCATCAATTGGCAGATGCGGATGCCTATTTGGCGGACTTTTATCAACGTTTCCAAGCAAATGACTTGGTTATCGATTTATGGTTTAGTGTGCAAGCATCAGCTGATACGGTCACTACTGAGGCTATCCAATCGTTGCTCACTCATACTGATTTTGATTGGAATACGCCCAATCGTGTGCGCTCAGTGATTAGCGCTTTTACCTCGCAGCCGACCGTCTTATGGACGGCAGAGGGTTTAGATATCTATATTGCTGTGATTAAAAAGTTGGATGATGCCAATCCTGTCTTAGCATCGCGCTTGTTGCAGGTGCTGGCGCGCTGGAATACCTTGGCTGAGCCACGTCGTCAGATGGCGCATGATAAGCTGTTAGATTTGCAGCAAGCCGTGTCTTCTAAACACGTGCTCGAAAGCTTAACGAGCGTACTAGGCGCAGCAAGTGAGTAGGACGGTTAGCTTAAGGCCTGTCCTCAAATTTATAAGCTGAAGTATAAAAAAAGCCCGTTTGACATTAATTATGTCAAACGGGCTTTTTGCTGAGTGGCCTAATAACGATTTATTATGACCAATCGCTATTAACGGTTAGGCAATACATCTTTTACCATGTCACGTAGATTGTATAGCGCAGTGACTGTGCTATCCCAATCTAAGCAACCATCGGTGATAGACTTGCCATACTCAAGCTGGCTCAAGTCAGCAGTTAGCTTTTGACTGCCGCCTTTAAGATGACTCTCAACCATCATGCCGATGATGGATTTGTTACCGTTTTGGATTTGCTCGGCGACGTTATTAATAACCATCGGCTGCAAGTACGGGTCTTTACCTGAGTTAGCATGGCTTGAGTCAATCATAATCTTGCTGTTGGTTTTTCCTTTTGCTAGCTCATTTTCCACTTGCGCAACAGCAGTTTCATCATAGTTAGGCTTGCCATTACCACCGCGTAGTACCACGTGTGCGTAAGGGTTGCCTTTAGATTTGATGATAGAGACTTTGCCATCTGAGGATAACCCTAAGAAGCTATGACCTTCTTTAACCGCTTGCATGGCGTTAACCGCAACCGTCATACCGCCGTCCGTACCGTTTTTGAAACCAACTGGGCATGATAAGCCAGAGCTCATTTCGCGATGCGTTTGGCTCTCAGTGGTACGTGCGCCGATTGCTGACCAGCTGATTAAATCCTGCATGTACTGCGGAGTATTTGGATCCAACGCTTCAGTCGCGCAAGGTAAGCCTTTCTCATTCAAATCAAGCAATAACTTACGAGCGGTACGCAGACCTTTTTCAATATCGAAGCTGTCATTCATATCAGGGTCGTTGATCATACCCTTCCAGCCGACCGTGGTACGCGGTTTTTCAAAATAAACGCGCATCACAACGAATATGCTGTCTTCGATCTCTTTTGCCAATGCAGCTAAGCGATCGGCATATTCGTGAGCGGCTTTGATATCGTGGATAGAGCAAGGGCCGATGACCACAAACAGACGCTTATCTTTACCATCCAAAATATCTTGGATCGTATTACGCCCTTTTAGGACGGTTTTATAGGCTTCGTCTGATAAAGGTAGCTCAGTTTTTAGCTCAGCGGGGGTGATCAAGGGAATGAATTTTTCAATATTCACGTCATCAATATCTGCATTATGGGTAGCTGGTGTTGTCATGATTATATATCGTCTAGCTGATTTATAGGAATAATCATTATGAGGACAAAAGTGCTGATTGACAAGGGTAGTGGCGCAGTTAATTAACTGATAACTGGAATGTGTAAACCAAAACTTCGTTATACTTCACCGTACTTTGTTCTGAACTGGGACTTTTAAACACCAGCTTACTGCGCAATTTTTTGCTTATGAAAGCGTCTTTGGGGGTTATCAGCCAACTGTGCTGAACTTTTATAAGCTAATTTAGCTATTTATAGCACGGTAACGTATGATGACAACATAAATGATATAACGCTACAATAGTAGTGAGGCAAGCATTTGCAGCTGTTAGCGCGGCATTACTCACTCGGTGGGTTATATTTTATAATAATTCTATTTTTGTTCATAATAATTGTACCCATTGTCATTTTTCATATTGAGAGCTTGTTATGACCGATTCTGCTACTTCCCATAAACATACTGACTTTATTGATCAGACAGATACCAATCAGCAGATGCCTGAATTTAAGACGGCACCACTGGTTATTGGTATTGTCGCAGGTGAGGTGTCAGGTGACAGTTTGGGGGCAGATTTTATGCAGCAGATGAATAACCTGCGTGATGATATCGTTTGGGTAGGCGTTGGTGGTACTAAGATGCAAGCGCAAGGATTGCAAAGTATTTTTCCACTAGAACGTCTGGCAGTGATGGGCTTGGTGGAAGTCATGGCGCAATTGCCTGACTTACTTAAAGCGCGCCGCGAGTTATTGAGCGCCTTCAAAATCGCTGATATCAATTGGTTTATCGGCATTGATGCGCCTGATTTTAATCTACGAGTCGCCAAAAAGTTAAAGCCAAAAGGCGTGTTTTGTGTACAGTACGTTAGCCCCTCTATTTGGGCATGGCGCGAGTCGCGTATTCATAATATTAAAGCAGCGACCGACCTTGTACTCTGTCTATTTCCGTTTGAGCTGCCAGTATATGAGCGCCACAATCATCCAGCGATATGTGTGGGTCATCCTTTGTTACGTACTATTGATCAGACCTTGATAGAGACGCCTATCAATCAGAGGCGCAGTGAGTTGGTCTGGCACAACGATGGTTTGCAGCAGTTTTTTATCGAGCGGTTCGATGATGTCAGCCAGCTTATTTGTGTGATGCCAGGCTCTCGGCGCGGGGAGATAACGGCTATTTTACCTCTTATGCTGGATGGTATTCAAAAGTTAATATTACTAGATCCGAAGCTGTGTTTTATCATTCCAACGGTCGATCAAAACCATCAGTATATCGTCCAAGACGTCATTGATCGACGATCAGAGCAATTGCGTGCCGCTATCGTGGTGGTCTATGACGACAGCCAGCCAGCGTTTAGTCAGCAGGCTATGGCTGCCTCGGATCTGGTGATGCTAGCATCTGGCACGGCAACCCTTGAGGCGATGCTGCTTGAGCGCCCAATGGTGGTGGTATATCAATTAAATAAGCTGACCTATCAGATTGCCAAGCGTCTGATCAAAGTCCCTTATGTGGCACTGCCCAATATTTTAGCCGACACCGCCATCGTCCCTGAGCTGATACAGGAGCAGGCGAGTGGTGATAATATTTGCCGCACCGTCATGCGTCTGTTGCAACCGCGTGCTTATGCAGAACAATTAAAAGCGCTTGTCGCTACCAAGCAGCTATTGCAGCAGCAAAGCAATCATGAGCCTGCTAATAGCGTGATTGATCAATGGTTTATGCAAAACCAGCATAAATCCTAAGGGATAATTGCGCATTATTTATCTTTAACACCTAAATCAATAAGACCACAAAAAATCATGAGCATTCAGAACAACCCTACAGATAGTATTATTCCGATTGACAAAAAAATCCAACAGATTGATATAAAATCCCAGTGCATTGATTTAGCCGAACCTATCCATTTATATGGGCAAGTGAATGTGACTAAGCTGCTCACTGAATATGGGATAAATACAGAGCCACACTTAAATACACAACAGCATGTAGAACGCTCAACGCTGCACAGCTCAACGCTGCAAATAGGTGTTGATGAAGCAGGGCGCGGACCACTTTTAGGTAGCGTTAATGTGGCCGCAGCGATACTGCCTGCCACGTGGTCAGGATTGATTGAAGAACAACCCTTAAAAGACACGCCTTTATCCATACTGACGGATTCTAAGCAGTTGAGTGAGAAAAAACGCGATATTCTTTATCCATTGGTGCAGCAAAATGCTGTGGGTTTTATCATCGCTGAAATACCAGCAGCGGTCATCGATCAGGTCAATATTTTGCAAGCAACGATGCTCGGTATGCGCTTATGCACTGAAGGATTGTTAGAGGCTATCGCTGAGCATCTTGCCACATCTATGCTGACATTTGAGGTTTTGTTCGACGGAAATCGCTGTCCTCAAGTAAACAATACCAAGCTCGCTGAATTAGGCATAGATCACTCTGCGATTGATTGCCAAGCATGGGTAAAAGGGGATGCGCGTCATACCAGTATCGCCGCAGCCAGTATATTGGCAAAAGTCAGCCGTGATACTACTATGTATACACTCGATACTCAGCATCCTGAATATGGGATTGCCAAACATAAAGGCTATCCAACCAAAGCGCATATGGAGGCGATTCAACAGTATGGGGTGCTACCCGAGCATAGACGTAGCTTTGCACCAGTGCGAAAGGCGTTGGAGAGTTAAAGACAAATGGAGAATTGCTTATTTATATAAATAGCCTAAGCAGAAATTATTTATCAATTTAAAAAAACATCCCTTAGTCAAAAATGAATGGTTTTTTGAGATTATGCGTATTAAGTTTTCATGTTTTATTAAATGACATTTGAATCGTTATTCGATAATATCCGTCATAGCTGATTTATTGCTCATAATAGGCACACCACTATCTTACAGGATAAAAGATGACTCTCAAATTACGAGAAAAAAACCTCGCGGCAGTAATATTTTTAACAGCGTTTTTGACGGCTTGTGGCGGCAGTGGCGGCAGTGGCGGAGACTCAGATGGCAGCACTAACAATACTACGCCCAAGCCAACACCGCCTGTTGCTAGTCCTGATGATACCTCGACTGATAAGCCTAATGACCAGACTGATAATGAGGCAAAAGCTGCATTAATTGCCAATAATACCTTTAGTCTAGCGCGCACCAGCTGTGGTCTAAGTGGTTTGTCTGCCGATACTGCACTGGATAATGTTGCGATTCAACATGCAAAATACATCAAGCATGTATTTGCTAATAGCACGCCGACTGCTTTTAGTCCGCACTATGAAAATAAGATTGCAGATATCGCCAACGTCACGGGTGATAATAACCCATTCTTTAGCGGAGTCAGCTTCACAGATCGGTTGTTACAGGCAAACTACGGCAACGCCCAATATGGTGTGACTGAGAATATTGCTCAGTCGGTCTATTATAGCTCGGCTGGCAATATTATAGGCTCTGATATAGTGGCAGGTGCAATGGCGAAGTCATTATTGGCAGCGCCTTATCATCTGCGTTCTTTGATGCTACCAGGCTCGAGTTTGACGGGTACGGGTATGGTCACTTATAAGCCTTATGGCAAAGACACGACCAACAATCAGGGTTATATCTTAGTCAACCATGCCTCAGCGACCAAGGCAAGCAAAGACAATACGGTGGTAGGCATATTCACTTATCCTTGCCAAGGGGTCAGTGGTACGGTGACTGCGCTGTATAACGAAACGCCAAATCCTGTCAAAGGAACGGGTCGTGACCTACGAGCTGATCCTATCGGGCAGCCCATCTATGTCAGTATGCCAGCTGCCCAGACCATTAAGCTCAGTAATATCAAGTTCCATGATGTTCAGCGTAACATCGATGTGCCCACTGAACTGCTTGATTATGGGCAAGATCCCCATAAGAATACCGTTTATGAGCTACCAGCGAACGAAGCTTTTATTTTACCCATTACGGATAATCTAAAAAGCTGCAAAATCACCACTAAAAAAGATCAAAACTGTGGTTTGCATGGCGAGAGTGAATATCGTGTAAGCTTTGATGTGTTAGTGGACAATCGAACGCTAAAGCAGCAGTCGTTTAGCTTTAGCACGGGTAAAGTGAACTACTAATCTATAGGGTATACCCTAGAATAAATAGGATAAAACAAAACAAGGGCTGAACCAGTTATCTGATTCAGCCCTTGTTTTTGTTATTATAAGTAATAACGCTTAGAATGAAGAATTCGGCTGCTGTAAAAATGCGTCTTCTTCTGCAGTCGACTCACGACCCAAGGCTTCATTACGGTGTGGATAGCGTCCAAATTCATCAATAATGTCTTTATGACGGCGTTCAAAGTCTAAAGTGGTTGGGTCATTTAGTTGCTCAAACAGCGGCAGATAGCGTTTATGGATAACAGCTGATTCAGAATGCATAAACGGCATAATAGTAAACTTGCGCCACTCCATCGGTAGGGTCTCAAAATGCGGCTGGGCAATGGCTTCTTGCGCTAATGCCACGGCCATACCGTCTTGAGCAAAGGCGCACGCTTGCTCGCGACATAGATTGCGGGAAAACTGATCTAAGACAATAATCTCTGCCAATCGTCCTGCCAAATTAGTGATTGAGCTATTCACATCGTTGTGATTGTCAGACCATCGCCACGGCGCACATTCACCGTGTTTTGCTGCTTGCCAGATTTTGCCAAACTTAGCCTTTATTTGCTTATCAAAGTTGTCATTTTGGGCAAACCAATATGGCTCATTATCTTGGTCGAACCAAAAATCCAACACTGCGCGCGCCTCAGCATCTAGATACTCTACATTAATATTCTTTGAATCGAGTTGCGATAAATTGGCTTGGCTAGCAGAGCTGGAATAATCGGTTGATAATGACATAAGATATTCTAATTACGGTGGATTTAGTCTACTATAGCGCAAATATTTATATCTGTCATGATACCAACAGCAGCTATTAGGTAACCTCTTATGAATGCAAAAACTTCGCTGAAAACCACAAAATCATCCTTGCCACCAACGCCTTATTATCTACTCGACGAAGCGGCAATCGTTGCCAATATGCAGATTATCGCGCGACTGTGTGAGCTGTCAGGCGCTAAAGCCTTATTGGCGCTCAAATGCTTTGCGACTTGGGGCGTGTTTGATGTGATGCAGCCCTATTTGCACGGAACCACTTCGTCGTCACTCAATGAAGTCAGACTTGGCTACGAGACTTTTGGTAAAGGTAAAGACAGTGATAATGAAAAAGAAACGCATGCTTATAGCGTCGCTTATAGTACGGATGAAATCGATGAAGTATTAAGCTATGCCGATAAGATTATCTTTAATTCAATCTCGCAACTTAACGCCTTTAAAGAGCAAGCGGCGGCAAAGGGTATTCCAGTTGGGCTACGCTTAAATCCAAAGACTAGCAATTCATCGTTTATCATCGCTGATCCTGCGCGTCCATTTAGCCGCTTAGGTGAGCATGATAAAGATAAGATTGCGGCGGTATTGAGTGATATCACTGGCGTCATGATTCATAACAATTGCGAAAATGACAGTTTTGAGGCTTTTAGCGACAGCTTGGCTGATATCGAAGCTAGATTTGGTGACGTTTTAGCGCAGCTTGAGTGGGTCAGTTTGGGCGGTGGTATTCACTTTATCGCCCCTGATTATCCACTAGAAAAACTTGCTGAGCGGTTGAAAGGCTTTAGTGAAAAATACGGCGTACAAGTTTACCTTGAGCCGGGTGAAGCGAGCATTCATGGCGCTGGATCACTAGTTACAAGCGTTTTAGATACTATGCATAATGAAAAAAACCTAGCAGTCGTCGATGCCTCAATAGAGGCGCATATGCTGGACTTACTCATTTACCGCGAGTCAGCACCCATTGCAGCGATTAATAAAGAGTCGATTAATATCTTACCTGTCGATATGGCCAAAACAGCTGACGTGGTGGACAACACTATTATTTATGGTCGTTCTTGTTTGGCAGGCGATATTTTTGGTGAGTATGCCTTGCCTAACCAATTACAGGTAGGCGATAAGATTGCGTTTGGTAATGCGGCAGGCTATACCATGGTAAAGAAAAACTGGTTCAATGGCGTCAACATGCCAGCGATTGTAATTCGTCGTCTGGATGGCAGCATTGATGTGCAGCGCGAGTTTGATTACCAAGATTATAAGGCGAGTTTGTCATAACACTATTATGCTTGGCATTATTCAATAACACTGCCAAACAACTATCTAGAAATGAGTATTGCTCTCAGATTTTCTAAGTTATGTTGTAATTTTTGCCGAAAAGTAAGTAAAAATTGTTATAATCGCCACGGGCAAAAACAGCTGATTTTGCCCGACGGGTGCGTGGGTTTTCCTCGGTCTTCCTTTTTAATTCACGCATATCATTCACTCGTTTCTGTTTTGACTAGCCACCTCTTAGGCGATGACAGGGACACAAAGGAGGATTGTTGCATTGAATACCAACCAACAAGCTAAGCCCAATAAAAAAGACGTACTCATCATCGGCGCCGGCGGTGTCGCTCAAGTGGTCGCGCATAAATGTGCGATGCATAATGATGTGCTCGGCGAGATTCATATTGCCTCACGTACCAAGACTAAATGTGATGCCATCGCGCAAAGTGTCAAAGACAAAGAGAGCTTTAAACAAGCTGCTATCTTGCACACGCACCAAGTTGATGCCATGGATAGCCAAGCATTGGCACAGCTTATCCAAGATACTGGTATACAAATTGTTATCAATGTCGGTTCGGCATTTGTCAATATGACTGTATTAGAAGCTTGTATCGAGACAGGTGTTGCCTATATTGATACCGCCATTCATGAAGATCCGCGCAAGATTTGCGAGACACCGCCATGGTATAACAACTATGAATGGCAACGTAAACAGCGCTGTGCAGACAATAATGTCACGGCGATTTTGGGTGCAGGCTTTGATCCCGGTATGGTCAATGCCTATGCGCGTCTTGGTTACGACATGATGGATGCAGGCTCGGTCACTGATATTGATATTATTGATATCAATGCGGGCAGCCACGGTAAATACTTCGCCACCAACTTCGACCCTGAGATTAATTTCCGCGAATTCACCGGAACGGTCTACTCTTGGCAGGACAGCAAGTGGCAATCTAATAAAATGTTTGAAGTAAAGCGTACTGACGATTTACCCGTTGTTGGTGTGCAAAACAGCTATTTAAGCGGTCACGATGAAGTTCATTCATTGTCTGCTAACTTAGATGTGCCCAACATTCGCTTTTGGATGGGCTTTGGTGAGCATTATATTAATGTTTTCACCGTGCTACAGAACTTAGGTCTATTGTCTGAGCAGCCAGTGATGACTGCGGAAGGGCAAGAGGTTATTCCGCTAAAAGTGGTCAAAGCCGTGCTACCAGATCCAAGCTCGCTTGCACCAAACTATACGGGCAAGACTTGCATCGGTGACAAAGTTAAAGGTAAGATTAATGGCGTTGATAGCGAAATCTTTATCTATAACGTCTCCGATCATAAAGACGCTTATAATGAAGTCGGCAGCCAAGGTATCTCTTATACCGCAGGCGTACCACCTGTCGCGGCTGCGATGTTAGTCGCGACTGGCGAGTGGGATGCTGGCAAGATGGTCAACGTTGAAGAGCTAGATGCCAAGCCATTTATCAATCTGCTCAATAAAATTGGCTTGCCAACGCGTATCAAAGATAGCGAAGGTGACAGAGCATTAGAGTTTGATGTTTAAATAACGAGTTTGATTTAGAAAAGCCTATCTTTTATAGATAGGCTTTTTTATGTCGGGATTTTTTCATTAATTTTATGAGAAAGGGGGAGAGCTCATTGTGTCATCCGCTATTATCTGCCATTAAAGAGTATGACTCACCTAGAAATGTCAGTCATATTATAAATATAAGTCACTGAACTGCCTGCTTCAATAGTTCAATCAAATTTTATCAAAAAGACAGTCGAAGCTTAATTTTTTAATCAAATTAAGCTTACTAAATATTGCTTAAATGTATGTTTTAGCTTATTCTTGTAACAAATGTGTTAGTCAACATTCATCCATTAAAGCATTCTCTATTTTTATGAATTCTAATATACTGTTTTTAGAAAAAATAAAAAGTGCTATCCAATTTAACTATTAACGAGTATAGGGGAATTTTATAATGAACTGTCTAAAATGTGGTTCTGATAATTGTCAGCGACTTGAAGTGGTATACGAATCTGGAACTCAACAGATTAATACCACCAGTCGCACAGTTGGTGGTGGTGTTGCTAGGGCAGGTGTAGGTGGAGGAGCTGCTCACACTACCACAAGTGGCACATCACGATCTACACTTGCAAATAAAGCTGCCCCGCCTGTAAAACAAGGTATCGGTGTTTTTATCATTATGATTGTTGTAGGCGTTTTTATGCTAGCTGGTGGGTGGTTTTTAAAGCTTTTAGGTATCGCTGTAATAGGGTTTGCCATTTATCTTATGAAGAAGGCATTGAGTTATAATAAAGTTGAATTTCCAGAAAAGTATGATTATTGGATGAATCAGTGGATGTGTCATAAGTGTGGTGATATTTATCATAAAGCATTTGATTGAATTTGATATAATTTTATTTCTCTGAAAGATGCTTATATTTTAATATAACAGTTTTAACTCAATTAGTATTATTTTAATAAACCTCTTGCATAAGTCGTCACTAGCCTTTGAATCACTTTTCAGTAAAATAGTGCTTTTGCAAGAGCTCTAATATTGCATAGTTATTTGAGTTAACAGATAACATCCATTTCAAGCCTATTCAATCAAGCAAAAACTTAATCCGTCACACATTACTAAAATAAATTAGATACTATGCGCCAGTTATTGCTAACAAAGAGGTAGATAGCTGCCCCGTATTTGTCATCTAGCGCTATCTCCCTATTGCCAAACTAGCCTAGATAAATAATGTTAAGGCTTGCCGATATAAAATATCTATCATTATAATGCTACAGATTTTCAATAGTGTCTTAGTAGTCAGCGGACACAATGAATAAAGATAAAAGCATGAATTCAACAAAAACTTGTGGGTGGTCTTATGAAATCCTTAGCACTAAAAGTACCACCACCAGCACAAGTCATCATTACGGCAGCTGCCATGGTTGGCGTGTCTAAAGCTGCTCCTGCTTTGAAGTTCTCCTTCAGCGGCTCAACTACGCTAGCCATTGGTTTGGGTGTTATAGGGTTGAGTAGTGGCATTATGGGCGTGATTCAATTTAGAAAAGCTCAGACCACCGCCAATCCACAAGCCCTTGAGCAGGTCTCTAGCTTAGTGACTGATGGTATATATCGATATAGCCGTAACCCTATGTATGTAGGTTTGGTGTTTGTCTTATTAGGCTGGGCACTATATTTGTCTCACTATCTAGCGTTTGTATTATTACCCATTTTTATACTTTATATGACACGTTTTCAGATCCAGCCAGAAGAGCAGATGATGAAGCAAAAATTTGGTAAGAAGTATCAGGTTTATATATCAAGAGTCAGACGCTGGATATAAAAGGAGCTAATGAGCCTTAATGTAAGTAAGTATTGGCCAAAAAAAATTTCAATAAAAAATATGAGAATGCTATGCAACTAGAAATTAATGTCGTTGATGCTTTTACGGATACTATTTTTAAAGGCAATTCAGCGGCGGTTATCATTACAGATAGCTGGCTTGCTGATGAGTTAATGCAATCGATTGCCTTTGAAAATAATTTATCTGAAACGGCTTTTATTGTGGCTGATGACAAAGACATTTATCATATCCGCTGGTTTTCACCATTGACTGAGATTGCTTTTTGCGGACATGCGACTTTGGCTTCTGCTTTTGTGTTATTTAATAAAAACCCTAATTTAGCGTTTATTAAATTTTCAGCCAAAGCGGTTGGTATATTAACCGTCGTGCAAACAGATGATGGCAAAATACAAATGGACTTTCCTAATGCTAAGCCCGAGAAAGTTGATAATATTCCCGATAGCTTGCTAGCAGGATTATCTATTGCACCAGCTGAAGTTTATAAAAATACCCAAGCTTATTTTGTGATTTATAATACTGAAGCCGACGTATTAACAGTAGCGCGCGATAACGAACAGCTAAAACAGCTCGCACCCTTAGATGTGGTGGTTACTTGTCAGGCTAAGTCTGCTGAATATAAAGAATACGATTTTATTTCTCGTTATTTTTGGCCAGCCAATGGTGGCGATGAAGACCCAGTCACAGGTTCGGCTCATACGGGACTTGCGCCACTGTGGGCAGAGCATTTGGGTAAAAATGAATTGATTGCTTATCAAGCATCAACTCGAAGCGGGGTTTTAGACTGTGTCGTCGCAGGCGATAGAGTGCTTATTTCTGGCAATGCCGTGCAGTATATGACAGGCTTTATCACGGTTGAGGAGTAGCGGGTTTTGACAGAATTAAAGACAGTAGCGCTGTTCGCTTTGACAGCATTAGCTGAGATTGTCGGTTGTTATCTGCCTTATCTATGGCTGCGGGAAGGTAAGTCAATTTGGCTGCTTGTTCCCAGCGTGCTTAGTTTGGCCGCTTTTGTTTGGTTGCTGACATTACATCCAACGGCTGTGGGTAGAGTCTACGCAGCTTATGGTGGGGTATATGTGGTGATGGCGATTTTATGGTTGTGGACGGTGAATGGTATTCGACCAACCACGTGGGATATAGTGGGTTCGGCGGTCGCGCTGTTAGGGATGGCGATTATTATGTTTGCACCGCGCAGTACTTAGGGCGTATCTTCAATTCACTCGATTGTATCTAAATGGTCTAAAAATGGCTAAATTTTGCCGAACACCGTCAAACAGCTGACTAATATCCCGATATTATTTGCGCTATTTTCTCGTTTGACGGCGATTTATCTCATTTTTATGACTATTTTTAAAATGAGGATACACCCTAGTATCAAAGCATCATCTAATATAAGAAATGCCAATCAAATATAAGAAATGCCAATCAAATATAAGAAATGCCAATCAAACCTTGAGGTTCGATTGGCATAGCTTTAATTAATAGGGTTTCAATTAGCACAGTGGTGCATTGAATATTAATGTTTACCTAAAATACTACCACTGTCTTCTTTCTTTGATTGTTTAGCCGCTTTTTTCTCTTTTGCCGTTAACAGTGGCTTCTTTTTTACATTCTTCTTACTATCTTGACCTTTACTCATGATTTTTTCCTTTTTAGGTAGCTTATACCATCCTCTAAGCCAAATTAGCTGACTAGTAGGCGATATTGCTACAATGGCCGCAAACGCTGCGTACTGGATTGAGTATAGGCTGAAGGGTAGGTAATAGATAGCCTCTGCACAATTCACCTACGATTCGATCCAACCCTGCCTTTGTCGATGCTATGCCTTAAATTCGTATTTTATAAATAGACGTTGTAGGCAATAGATTTATTTAGCCAATGTTGCTATTAATAAGTGCTTACTTACGGATACATGCCAATTTGCTATAATAAGCGACAAGCCAATGATTCGCTGTGGCAAACCTTTAGTTATTAATATTTAGCACGATAGTGCTTACTGTTTTGGTCAAAATTATTATGCGTATCCGTAAACTTTTTAAATTTGAAAATGCTCATATCGTGCGTAACTGTAGCTCTGAGCGTTGCAAGCATTCTATCCATGGTCATAGCTATCAGATTGAGCTGATTCTAGAAGCCAAGCGCTTAGATCACGGGCAAATGGTCTATGATTTTGGCTTATTAAAGTCTTCGATTAAAGACATCATCGACAGCTTTGATCATGCCATTTGCTTTTGGAATAAGGACGATCCTGAGTATATTGAGGCTTGTAAAAAGTTCAGCGCACGCTGGATAAGTTTGCCAGTCTCGCCGTCCGCAGAGCAGTTCTCGCGCGTGATATTCTTTTGGGCGCAAGAAATTCTAAAACAAACCCAAATGCAAAACGGTGAGTCTGATGTCAGCGTTTACTCGGTGATTGCCCATGAGACGGCAACCGGTTACGCACAGTGCTTTGCTGATGATGTGGCAAACGCGCAAATGGGCGAGCTTAATTTAGAAGAATTTGAGTTCAGCGACCAAGTGAGTGCTGAATGGCATGACACCGAGTTGTATACCAAGCTGATTCGCGGTGAGCGCTTTATCAATCCATCCGTGACTATGCAGGTACATACGCAAGTACAGACAGGTAAGCCTGATGCTTAATAGTACAATGGAAGACAAAAACGTAAAAATGTTGACGCTGTATTCTGAAGCCGATACTCAGCGTTTGGCGGCACAATTGGCGGCATTACCACTATCCGGTAGTGTCTGGCTAGCGGGTGATTTGGGCGCAGGTAAAACCACGCTGACGCGTTATTGGTTGCAAGCGCTCGGACATTCGGGTGCCGTTAAAAGCCCGACTTACACCTTAGTGGAACCTTATAGCATCGAGCAAAATGACGACTCAATTAAGCCTGTTTATCATGCTGATTTATATCGTCTGCAAGACCCAGAAGAGCTGTCTTTTATCGGTTTCGATGAGTATCTCGATGAACCAAATGCGCTGGTCATTATCGAATGGGCCAGCCGTGCGGACAGCTACTTACCACCGCCGACTATGTTTATCGATATGACGCAAGCCAACAGCGCTGATATAGATAAAGAGGCTCGTCAAGTTGAGCTGCGACTATCGAAGGCGGGCCAAGCACAAGGCTTAGATTTATCCTCTCTTAAAATTTAGGTTAGACCCCGTTAATGCTGCTGAGACTATAGAAAAGTATGACATCCATTAATGCCAGATAATCTCTCCAATAGCCGCATCAAAAAATTATCGCCGTTGCTCATCAATCAATTAGCAGCAGGTGAGGTGGTCACGCGTCCAGCCGCAGTGGTCAAAGAACTGCTTGAAAATGCGATTGACGCTAGTGCGAGTAATATTGAAATTCATATTACCCAAGGCGGCATGGGAATGATTGAAGTGATGGACAATGGCACGGGCATTCATCCCGATGATATGGTCATGGCCATTACCCGTCATGCGACCAGTAAAGTTGCGGATGTCGCTAACTTACATGGTATTACAACGTTAGGCTTTCGCGGGGAAGCCTTGGCAGCGACGGCAGCAGTTTCTCGTTTGACCTTGACCAGTAGTCATGATGACAGTGGCATCGGTCGTCAGTTGCAAGTTGCTGGTGTATTGGACGATGTGCCAAAGCTCATACCCGTTGTGCATCATCGTGGTACGACCATTACCGTAAAAGATTTATACTTTAACGTGCCAGCCCGTCGCGGTAATTTAAAGTCTATCGCGACCGAGTTTGGTCATATTGAGACAATAGTCCGTGAAGTCGCACTGGCGCGAGCAGATGTGGCATTGACGCTGTTTCATGATAATAAAAAGCGGCTGTCTCTTTCTTCAAGGTCTGTCGATAACAACAATCATAGTAATATAAATCGTCTGCCATTATCGCGTCTTGAACAAGCGACTGGGTCATCACTAATGGATAATGCGTTAGAAATAGCGATAGATCTCAGCAGCTTGGTGCAGTCACCTGCAGAGTATGCTGGCAATAGCTTTGGCGCTCAAGCAAGCATTAATGGTTGGTTGTGGCCTATCGCTCATTCGCAGGATACTTTACCAAAGCTAATCTATGTGAATGGCAGGCTAGTAAAAGAAGCCTTGGTTAGCAATCAATTGCGCCAACTTGCCCAAAGTACTCAGCTGGCAGGTATTGGCTACGCGCTTTATTTTGATTTGCCAACCGAGTGGCTCAATATCAATGTACATCCATCCAAACAGCGCATCAAAATCAGTCCGCTCAACAATATCATGGCGCATCTAAGTCATGATATTCGGACAAAGCTTAAAACGATTATTAGCAAAAAGACCATTGATTCTGCTAATGATGATAGTCAAGTATTAGATAATCGTCTACCTATATATAACGCCTTTGCTGCTGAAAGGGAACAGACATCATCTACCATTCGTTTAACCAAAAGCCAGCAAGTACAAGCACCCAGACAGCCATATCAGTTGTCAGTAAGTAAAGCTTTTTCGCAAAATTTAGAAGAGCGTCTTTCAGGAAAATTCTATAGTGATGACTCTTCAGCGAAGAGTATTAAATTATTAAGTCCAGTTTCAACCAATAACGCTAATATTCTAAGTAGCTCGTTACTAACAAGCGAGTCTTTACCAGTTTGCTTAGACATCATTACGAGCTTAAATAACCTAGCAATCGAATCTTCTTATGCTAAAGACATCGATAATAAATCACTGCCTTGGTTATTATTTTACTATCACGGGCAATGTTTACTCATCAGTGCAGCAGATTGGCAGTCGATGTTAAGCTCATTATTTGAGTCACAAGTGCTTAGCAATAATTTTTCCAAAGAAGGGGAAATATTAGAGGGCAAGTCGATAGATAGTGCAGCATATATTAATCAGCAACTGGCTACCGTGAGCGCGCAAATGTCAGCGCAAGATTTGATAGTATTCTTAGCTGATATCGACTCGTTACTTATTAATAACGCACTCAAAACGATAGACAGTCAGCAGTTAGTCGCGTTAATGCTCTCGTCTGTGAATAAAAAAAATAACTAAATTCTCTTTCTGTTACCCAAAACATTATTAGTAAAGGCAACTTTATGCAACATTCGTCTGATAGCTCGTCTTATCGCCTAAATCCCAATTTGGCAGATAATAGCGTGGTGTGTTTGATGGCACCAACCGCGAGCGGCAAGACAGCACTGGCTTATGAGCTGTATGATACAGGGCGTTATGAGCTCATTTCAGTAGATTCAGCGCTGATATACCGCGACATGAATATCGGTACAGCCAAGCCTACGACGGAGGAGCTGGCGCGTTATCCGCACCATTTAGTTGATATTATTGACCCGACGCAGAGCTATAGCGTTGCAGAATTCGTTAATGATGTTGCTCGTCTGATTGATCGCTGTCATGAAAACGGCAAAATACCCTTGCTCATTGGCGGTACCATGATGTATTACATGGCGCTATTAGATGGGCTATCTCCAGTACCAGATAGCGATGATAGCGTCCGTGCGCGGGTGGAGCAATGGCGACAAGATGAAAGTATAAGTGTGCTATATGACTATCTAGGTGAAGTTGATGCGGTGAGCCACCAGCGCCTCAATGCCACTGATACTCAGCGTATTACCCGCGCTATTGAAGTGTATTTGCAAACAGATATCCCAATTAGTGACTGGCAGCGAAAGCCCAAACAAGCATTGGCCCATAATCCCAATCAGAACTGGCATGTATTGGCAGTGATGCCTGATCGTCCATGGTTACATGAGCGTATCGAGCAGCGTTTAGACATCATGTGGAAAGAGGGTCTGGTAGCTGAAGTAATCAGGCTGCTTGAGCAGTATCCACTAACACCGAATTTGCCGTCGATGCGCTGCGTTGGCTATCGGCAAGTCTTAGAATATCTCGTGCATACTAATCATCCAATATTTGAACAGCCGCATTTAGACAAGGCGTTGTTTTACGAGGCTTTTGGCGAATTAGACAGTTCACTAAGTAATAAATTACAACAAGATAAAGCGTCTCAGCCTCTTCTTGAATCAAGTTTGGCCGATAGCCAAACCGAGGTGCTTGCTTGTCAGCAAATGCAAAATAAGGCATTATATGCGACAAGACAGCTAGCAAAGCGCCAGTACACTTGGCTTCGCAAAGTAATGCAACTGCCCAGTACTGCGACACCAGTAGCAATAAGTCCCAACTCTGCTGATGATGCAAATGACTCTATGAACCATACGTTAGAGATTAAAGCATTCACAACAATGGCAGAGGCAAGAAACTATCTGCTTTAGCCATTCTTAAAGGCGTTATTTGCTTTAAAGTCTGTCTTGATTTTGCTCCATCTTATTAGAAAAACAACATAGCAGCAACGCTTCATAAACACACTAGAAAGTAATGACAATTAGTTTCAAAATACAACGTTAATAGCTGTTATAATTTAAATTCAGTAAAGTGGTGTATTTTGCGCGATCGCCATTGCTTTATTAACTATTATTAATTGACGTTTGTTGATAAAAACAGTTTATGAAACAAGTAGTTACTTAATTATCTACAATAATAATGTATTCACGATAAAGTGGAATC
The DNA here is from genome assembly GCF_002836005.1 of Psychrobacter sp. Sarcosine-3u-12. NCBI lineage: Bacteria > Pseudomonadati > Pseudomonadota > Gammaproteobacteria > Moraxellales > Moraxellaceae > Psychrobacter > Psychrobacter sp. Sarcosine-3u-12. The sequence goes on along the minus strand of NZ_PJBY01000110.1, from coordinate 105,498 downwards.
GCTTAAGAAGGACCAGTGTTTATTTAGATACGTTTTATAAATAAAACTTATTATTGTATCTACTCTTAGCCATTATAATTGAATCAACACTTAAAATAATTGGCGCTTAAAACATAATTATATAATATTTAGGAGAGATTTCATGTCAAAAGGACAAACTTTACAAGATCCGTTCTTGAACTCGCTGCGCAAAGATCGCATTCCTGTCTCTATTTTTTTAGTTAATGGTATCAAATTGCAAGGTCAGATTGAGTCGTTTGACCAGTATGTCGTGTTGCTCAAAAATACCGTGAGCCAGATGGTTTATAAGCATGCCATCTCGACGGTTGTACCAGCGCGTAACCCGCGTAGTAGCACAGCGACAGGCACTACCGCTCAGCCTCAGAGTGCCGCGCCAACCAGTTATCAAGGTAGTGGTTTTGAACGTGGTAGTAATCCTGCTAGCGGCAGTGGTTTTGAAGAGCGCGGTTTTGCTGCTAATCGTAGTGGCTTCAACCGTGGTGGCTTTAGCCAAGGTCAAGATCGCGGCTTTGAGCGTGGTAGTTTAGGACAAGGTCAAGATCGCGGTTTTGAACGTGGTGGTTTTGGTCAAGACCGTGGGTTTGAGACGCCAGCAGACAGTGCGAGCTTCGAAAGTAAGCCAAATAACGAGTCTGATGATAACAACTAAGTTGATAATAAATAACCGATCATAGACAGGAAGTATTTTGCCTATAGATGCGTTATCTCGACTTGATATACTTAATCAAAACCTGCTGCTATAGTGGGTTTTTTTTGTATAAATAGACGTATAATAACTACTAAACATTGATATCGATTTGACGTTGCTATTGGGTTTTGCGGGGCATTATTAATATTGCTCAGAGTATAGTAAAATATCTTATCGATTCATTATAAACATAGAGCTGATGCATGAGTAATAGCCAAAGCAATCTGACCCATGAGCAATATATTAGTACCGCTATCGAAGCCATCAATACCGAGATATCGGCGTTAGCACTACTGACAGAGCAGATAGACGATAGATTTGCACAGGCTTGCGATATTATCTTGGCCTGTAAAGGTCGGGTAGTGGTGACTGGTATGGGTAAGTCAGGATTGATTGGGCGCAAAATCGCTGCGACCTTTGCCTCTACTGGTACACCCGCTTTTTTTATGCATCCTGGTGAAGCGGGGCATGGAGACCTAGGTATGCTGGTGAAAGGCGATGTGTTGCTGGCCATCTCAAACTCTGGCGAGTCAGACGAAATTAAAATGCTGCTGCCTGTGGTTAAGCATTTAAATATTCCACTGATTAGTATCAGCCGTGATAAGCGTGGCATGTTACCGCGCGCAGCTGACATTGTATTGACCTTGGGTAAATCGCAGGAGGCCTGTCCGCTAAATCTTGCGCCCACTTCTAGCACCACCGCTACATTGGCGCTAGGCGATGCCTTGGCAGTGGCTTTAGTGCATGCGCGCAATTTTACGTCAGAGGATTTTGCTTTATCGCATCCAGCAGGGGCGTTAGGTCGTCAACTGCTCACGCGCGTCGAAGATTTGATGCATACTAAGTCAGAAGATTTGCCACTTATCAATCAACAAGCCCCATTGCAAGAGGCGCTTTTTACCATGTCTGCTGGGCGTTTAGGTATGACAGTGGTCATTGATGATAATGACAGAGTTGTCGGCGTATTTACAGACGGTGACTTACGCCGTGGCTTAGAAAAAGGCATTGATCTACAAACCCCGATGCGCGATGTGATGGTACACGACCCACGTCGCATCAGTAAAAGCATGCGCGCATCAGACGCTTTGAGTGTCATGAACGAAAACGGCATTAGCCAGCTATTGATTATCGATGACGAAGATCGCTTGGAAGCGATTATTACGGTTCATGATTTACTGCAAGCAGGCGTTAAGTAAGCATTATCAACGCTACATAAATAATAACTAAAAAGTCTTTGAGAAAAATATATTTAAGAAAGAGATAACTTATGCAAGACTTAATAAAAAAAGCGGGACAAGTGAAGCTATTGGTATTGGATGTTGATGGCATTTTGTCGAATGGACAAATTATCTATGATGCTAACGGTATTGAGACCAAGGCGTTTTCGGTACACGATGGTGTTGGCATTAAGTCGTTAGCACGTTATGGCATTTTGACTGCTATTATCACGGGTCGTAGCAGCGCCATGGTGGATAAGCGCGCTGTCGAGATGGGCGTGCATTACGTGGTACAAGGTCGTGATGACAAGCTTATTGCCTTAAATGAGTTGATATCTACCCTTGACCCTGCCCTCAATATTACAGCTGCTGATTGCGCTTATATGGGTGACGACTTGCCCGATATTAAGGCGATGCAAACTGTGGGATTTGCGGCAACGGTGCCCAATGCTCATGCCGAGGTCATTAAGCGTAGCGACATGGTTACCACCCGCGCAGGCGGTACGGGGGCAGTTCGTGAAATATGTGATCTTATCTTAAAAGGTCACGGTCATTATCAAGACTTTATCGCGCACTATACGCTTGATGAGGTACAAACTCAGGATAACTTGTCGTGAATACTCGTGTTTTAATAGTTTTAGCGTTGATTATTGCTGGTATTGCTGGCTGGTTTTTTCAGCAGCAAGGAGATATATCACCGCCAGTCAGTATGGAAGCGACGGATGTTGATTATGAAGCGACCGACATCAAGGCGGTGCAAACCAATGAGCAAGGCGAAACGGAATATGAGCTTACTGCTGAATCGTTGACACACAATCCGGTGACTAATGAGGATGAGATGTCCGGTATTACGATGAATTGGGAGCCCTCAGATGAGCAGCGCTATCGTATCGAAGCGGGTAGTGCTGCTATTAGCCAACAGACTGGAGAGCTGAGTTTGTCTGGTGGCTTTACCTTAGTTAGTGAAGATAAAGCTGATGGCGCATCAGATATTGAACCCATCAAAGTGACGGGTAATACTTTAAAAGGCAATACCAAGTCAGGTCAAGTTTATAGTGATGAAGCGGTCAAGATTGAACAAGGGATGAATCGATTTGAAGCATCGAGTATGAAAGCCAATCTTGAGACTGGAGAATATGAGTTCGGTCAGGTCGCTGTGAATTTTTCTCCTGCTGACCGTCAAGACAAAGCCTTGTTTTAATCACCGTTGCCTTTTACAGTAAATGATTACGTCAAAAAGCATTAAAACAATATAGTTGGTTCAGAATAATTGAGAGACAGGACAGATGAGCGAAAGTGCTATCTATAGTACGCCGAGTGACTCTAATAACCTGAGACCGTGTCCGATTAATATAGAATTGACTATCGTTAGCATAAAGTTTGCAAATCCTACTACTACTACTAATAATAAAACGAGTAATATTTATGAAATCTAAATTTTTGCCTACTTTGCGCTTATTATCGACCCGCTCGATTCAAGTCTCTCCTCGTCTGCGCACGCTATCGGTCATGATGTTGCTAGCGTTACCACTATACAGTCATGCGCTGCCATCAGACGCCAACCAACAGATCAAGCTGTTGGCAGATAAAGCCACGTATAGTGAACGTACCGGCGTCACGAGTTATTCTGGTGGTGTGGTTATTACTCAAGGTACGTTTAAGATGACCGCAGATAATATTACGGTCAACTTATCACAGGGTCGTAGTATCAACTCTGCAGTAGCGACCGGTCGTCCAGCCACTATGCAACAAGTAGTTACCCAAGAAAAAGGTGTGGCGAAAGGTCAGGCCAATAAAATTGATTATAATGCCATCACTGGTATTATCACGTTGACTGGCAATGCAAAGCTTGTACAAAATGGTGCCAGTTTCGCAGGTAATGTCATTCGTTATAGCTTAAAGGCGGGTGATGTAGAAGCGACTGCTGGCGGCAATCAGCGCGTGGAGTTGGTTTTCCCGCCCAGCAACAGTAATAGCCAGAGCGGTGTACGCTAAGTTGTACAAACCAGTCTGTAGCAGCGCTTAAATTTCGATAACACTATGAGTAAGTTATGAGTGATAACCAAAATCTTGACCCTTTAGCCCCAACCATCAACGCTGAGCCTGTCGCGCGCTTGTGTATGAAGAACTTAGGTAAGCGCTATGGCAAACGTTGGGTCGTCAAAGATGTCTCGTTTTCTGTTGATCAAGGTCAAGTGGTTGGATTATTAGGCCCTAATGGTGCCGGTAAAACCACCAGTTTTTATATGGTCGTCGGACTGGTTAACATGGATAAAGGCAGCGTCAGCTTAGGCAACATGGATTTATCCAAATATGCCATGCATGAGCGTGCTCGTGCTGGTATTGGCTATTTGCCGCAAGAAGCCTCTATCTTCCGCAAACTGTCTATTGAAGACAATATCTTAGCTATTTTACAAACGCGTACAGAATTGACGGCCAATGAGCAGCGCCAAGAGCTTGAAAAACTAATCGGTGAATTCAATCTAGGACATGTACGCAAATCTTTGGGAATGAGTGTATCGGGCGGTGAGCGTCGCCGTTGCGAGATTGCCCGTGCCCTAGCAGCTGATCCGAAGTTTATCTTGCTCGATGAGCCTTTTGCGGGCGTTGATCCTATCTCTGTTGGTGATATTAAAGATGTGATATTAACGCTAAAAAATCGTGGTATTGGCGTACTAATCACGGATCATAATGTCCGCGACACGCTCGCTATTTGTGAAAAAGCTTATATCGTCTCAGAAGGTGCCATTATTGCTGAAGGTACAGCTTGCGATGTTTTAGATAATGAATTGGTGAAATCTGTGTACCTAGGTAAAGATTTTCAGGTATAAATCAGTAAGTTAACCACTATTCACGTTCGTTTCTGTTTTTATAAGTTGGCATAAAGTCTCAGCTATCTTTTGTGTCAACGACCATAATTCATACCCTATTCGTTATTATCCCTGCTACACAGCCTGTCATCTTAACGGCTTCTTCATACAATTATTCTCATATAAACACTTAAAAAAGTATTCTGATATTTTATTATTGATCGTCTGTATAAGGCTCATACATTATGGCAAAAAATAAAAGCAGTTATGTCTGTCAGCATTGCGGGGCGCATTTTGGCAAATGGGCAGGGCAGTGTACGGATTGCGGGGAATGGAACAGCTTGGTTGAAGCGCCAAACGTCAGTATGCCGCATCATAATAAGAATACTGCTAAGCCTAATGCTAGTCGAGCGGTGTCTCGTAGTACAGGTGCACCCGCTGGCAACTATGCAGGCACTCATAGTGCGGTCATGCCGCTTAATGCTGTCAGCGTCGGCCTAGATACGCGCTTGCCCACTGGCATTAGCGAGTTTGATCGTGTGCTTGGCGGTGGATTGGTTGCTGGATCTGTCGTATTAATAGGCGGCGACCCCGGTATTGGTAAGTCGACTATCTTATTGCAAACAGCGACCAATATGGCTCGTGCTGATTCGCTGGCAGGTAGTGCGCTTTATGTGACCGGCGAGGAGTCACTGGCTCAGGTTGCTATGCGTGCCAAACGTTTGGATCTGCCTGCTGACAGACTTCGGGTATTGGCCGAGACCAACGTCGAGACTATTTGTGCGGCTTTAACTCAAGAGCAGCCAGCCATTGCTATTATTGACTCTATTCAGACTATTTATACAGATGCCATCAATTCTGCACCGGGCGGCGTCAGTCAAATTCGAGAATCTGCGGCTATTTTGACACGGTATGCCAAGCAGACGGGCACTGCGCTATTTTTAGTGGGGCATGTGACCAAAGAAGGTACGCTCGCAGGGCCACGCGTGCTTGAGCATATGGTTGATACGGTATTGTATTTTGAGGGACAGTCGGACTCCCGCTTTCGGATGATTCGCGCCGTCAAAAATCGTTTTGGTGCGGTTAACGAGCTCGGTATTTTTGGTATGACCGATATGGGACTGAAAGAAGTCGCCAATCCGTCAGCGATATTTTTGAGCCGTTATGATAAGCCCGTGGCTGGATCGGTCGTTATGGTCAGTCGTGAGGGTACGAGACCGCTATTGGTCGAGGTACAGGCGTTGGTTGATGATTCGCAAGGTCAACCTAGACGTATGGCGCTGGGGCTAGATTTTCAACGCTTATCCATGCTGCTGGCCGTCATGCATCGTCACGGCGGTATTCATACCAGTGGACAAGACGTGTATGTCAACGTGGTTGGCGGCGTCAAGGTCATAGAGACAGGGTCTGATTTGGCTGTATTATTGGCTTGTGCTTCAAGTATCAAAGAAAAGCCCTTGCCTTCATCCTTAGCCGTGTTCGGTGAAGTAGGCTTGTCTGGAGAGATACGCCCTGTACCTAACGGTCAAGAACGATTGAAAGAAGCGATGAAGCATGGTTTCAAGCACGCTATTATTCCTAAAGCTAACGCACCTGCGAAGGATTCTCCTCAATTTAAAGGCATTAATGTGATTGCCGTTGAACGTCTCGACGATGCTATCGAAAGTGCGTTTGAGTTGTAAGCGATAGGCTTATAGCTTTATATTAAAAAAGATAAATGTCAGACATAAAAAAGCGCCTAACTCATTGTGGTTAGGCGCTTTTTTCGTTTTAGCTATAACTTTAGTTATAAAAATGTAGGTTTAGAACTAGGGTCCTGAAACACGTTCAATCGAGACGTTACCAACCCCTTTGCTAGTGATACCTAGTTGCTTAGCAGCACCATAAGACAAATCCATTACTCGGTTACCGTGGAATGGACCGCGATCATTGACTTTTACCACGACGCTTTTGCCATTGGTCTTATTGGTGACTTTGACATAGCAATTTAATGGTAGTGAACGATGAGCCGCTGTCAGGGCATTCATATCAAAAGTATCACCACTGGCCGTTTTGCGACCATGAAATTTACGGCCGTACCAAGATGCCAAACCGGTTTGCTTAAATTTGCTCACTGAGTTAGACGCGACTGCTGTTAAACGCTCTAGCACGTCTTCGTCATTGCTTACTTGAGCGGTATCGCTCGCTAATAGTGAGCTGCTAAGTGCTAATGAGGTAGGCTGACGGGCAGACTTAACCAAGCTTGAAGCACCGTCATGTTGACGACTAAGCTCACCGAGGACACGGTCGATATGGGAGGCGTTATCTTGCGAAATCATTGCAAGGGTGGTTTTTGCTTCTACCGCATTGGCATTAGATGCGACTGCAGAGCCAGCAAATAGACATACTGACATTGTAAGTAAACCAGATAAACGCTTATTCATAAATACCTCTATAACTTATACATTAAAACCTAACTCTAAAAATCTTAGATCGAGTGTGACAGACTTAGACCAATCTAATCGTGTCGCAAGCTCTAAAGCCTATATATCAATCGGTTATTCTAATCACGATTGATGCAAAAGATGGCTTTTATAGGGTCTAACATATGATAATTTTCATTTTGTTATCATAAATGCGTTGCAGTAGTAAATGACTGAAACGTTTACGATGTGCTCAAATGATAGTTAACAACATTAATTAAGTACCGACTCTCATAGTTAAATAACTAAAGTTTCAATGGTCAGTACCGACATTTATCATATCCGATAAACAAACTTCCATGTATTGCTAAATTAATAAACGTTTTAAAGTGTATTACGTATTACTTTGTTATTAAAGCGTTAACTAAGTAGTCGATTTGAAAGTCTGAAATCTCGGATTTGCTAACTATACGGATGAGCTATAACTAAAATATAATTAAATGCTAAGTTTGTTAGTAGCTCTGTACGGGTTATGTAGCAAAACACAATAAAACGAGGTTAACGCAATTATTTGTAAAAAACAAGGATTAAAACCTATCAGTGTAGAGTAACAATAGGGGGAGTTTTAGAGGAAAAAAGCTGTAGTATAAATATATTTTTTCTAACTATATCAGTAGTTTAAGGTAGGATGTGGCTATGATAAATGATGGGTAATATCAAAGAATATGTAGCATTAATTACAAATAAAACGAATTATTAGCTCCTAAAAACTGCTTAAATTCTATCTTAATATTCTAATTTTTGGATATTAAGGCTGCTATTTTTTAATTAATAAGTCGCTATAGTTTGCGTTTTTGATACTTTCAAGAGTCACGTATGGCGTGTTTATACAGACATTCCAAGTCCAAAGTTTCATGTAGGCTTTAAAAAAAGACGCCATAAAATAGCGCCTTTTTAGCTGTTACCGACATAGTATTTTTTCATTATCTCATATTAAGATTAAAGCCATGCTCTAGTTAGATTTATGGGTATGAATGGACATTAATAACCCAAAGCCTGCCATCAAAGTGACGATTGCCGTGCCGCCATAGCTAACGAAAGGTAGAGGAACGCCAACAACAGGTAAAATACCGCCAACCATACCGACGTTGACGAACACATAGACAAAAAACGACATGGCGACCGCGCCTGCCAATAGTCTGCTATAAACATCGGGATGGGTAAAAGCAATATATAAGGCGCGTGTGAGTAGACAGGCATACACGAACATCAATAACATAACGCCCAACAGACCGAATTCTTCAGAAAACGCGGCAATAATAAAGTCAGTATGGCCTTCTGGTAAGAAATGTAGATGCGACTGTGTGCCTTCCAAATAGCCTTTACCCGTCAGCCCCCCTGCGCCAATGGCGGTTTTGGACTGAATAATATTCCAGCCAGCACCTTGCACATCCGCTTCCGGGTTGAGCAATGTCAATACTCGGGTTCGCTGATAGTCATGTAACAAAAAATTCCAAGCGATGGCGATAAGCGGTATCGCTAAGATGGCCGCTCCTGAAATCATTCGCCATGACAGACCTGCTAAAAAAAGCACAAAAATGCCGCTGGCCGCGACCAGCAGCGAAGTACCCAAATCAGGTTCTTTGGCAATCAATAGCACCGGAACGATAATCAACGCTAATGTAATGGCGATACTTGAGGCTGAAGGAGGTAGATCGCGCTTAGACAAAAACCAAGCGCACATCATCGGCATGCCAAGTTTCATAAATTCTGAAGGCTGCACGCTGCCAAATCCTGGCAGGTTAATCCAGCGCTGTGCACCCATGCGCACCTCGCCAATAATATCTACCAATACTAATAGTACGAGTCCTAGAACGTAAAAAACAGGCGTAAAGCTACGATAAATGCTGGGCGGTATCTGAGCCATGGTAAACATGACGGCAAACGCTACCCCGTAGCTAATCATCTGGCGTATGACCATGCTCCCATCTTGGGTCGAAGCACTATATAAAATCGTTAAACCAATACAACAAACCGTCAATAAAAGCAGAGTCAACCATGGGTCAATATGAATACGTTGCCATAGCGTCGGTGCATGACCCTGACCTAAATGGTGGCTCTGACGGGAAAAACGGTATTGCGGATTAGAAGACATAGGCAAAATGTGGCTGGCAATTGGCGTAAAAGAGAAGTCTGATTTGACACAAACAAATGATTAATCAATAAATATAAGGTATTCATTCTAATAGATGCTAACCAATAAAGTAACACATTAGTAATAAAGTCACGTAACTATGAAGATTATAAGGATAAGTGTTAATTACGAATAGGTCGCTAAGAATTAGATGCGATAGTTTAGCCTGCTTGCTAAAAATTTGATAGTATCGGTAAAACGTTTTTAGCGGGTGTTTCTTGCAATGATCAATAAAAAAAACCATGTCTATGGGCAGATTCACAAGCCTATTATTGCCTTATTGGTTTGTGCCAGTAGTATCAGCGTTCATGCGGCTATCGTGAGCGACAGCAGTGAGCGCCGCATTCAAGTCCGTCATGGCAATAGTAGCGATAATAGTAGCAGTAATCCCTATATCAAGCCTTCTACTAATGCGACATATAACTCTGGTGTTACTATGTTAAGTGGAGCAAGGCTAAGTGGCGCAAATGTGGTGACTGGCGATAGCATGCAGGGCTTGATTCAGCAAAAACAACGCGATTTCAATTTTGATGCCAGTGTATCCATTGAAGAGAACAAACGCGTCAACATCAATAGACACGCGCCTAGCTACAGTACCACCTATCCCTCTACTTACAGTACCAGTAATAATACTTATAATAATTTTACCAGTATAGATTTTAACGGCTGGCTAAACAGCAATAGCTACCGAGCGAGCCAAGTTGCCGACTATCAACGCTATTTAAATGCGCGAGTGGGTGCTCGTAATGTACCGCCCTTGTCTCAATTACTCACGACGGCACGCAGTTGGGATAAATGTGGCTATGAGCCTTATCAGCTGCCGCCGCAAGAGTTATGGGCCAATGTCGTGCCCACATTGCGCCTGTATAGTGAGCTAAAAAACCAAGGTATTTTACCCGCTAGTACTGAGATACGCTCGGTATATCGCAGTCCTGGACTCAATGACTGTGCTGGCGGGGCAAGTAGCAGCAAACATATGACCGCAGGCGCTATAGATATTTGGGTGCCTGAGTACGAAGACAATTTATGGCTGCTCAGCACCATGCAAGATGGTTTATGTCAGTTCTGGCAATATCAAGGTCAGTCTCATAACTTTGGGTTGGGGTTGTATTCCACAGGCGCTATCCATTTGGATACTGATGGATACCGCAAATGGGGCTTTAATCATGCCAGCAGCAGCTCTTCCTGTCGCTATTGATAAAGCCGATATTATCGTAAAAACGAATATAATTATCCAGTTATACTCATACGTATATAAACCATTTTCTATTGCAACAAACGATGGTGTATTATGTCAAAAATAATACACCATCGTTTGCTGTAAGCGGGATTTATGAAAAAGCGGTACTCAGCAGTAGAAAGATTGAGTCAATCAGACAGACCTAAAAAAAGCACTTTGCGCTCAACCTCAATGTATACAGGGCTATGTTGCTCAGTGTTGCTGTCTCTTCTGTGTGTTAGTGCTTGCAGTCCAGACCCTGCTTCTGAAAATAGCTTGCCCAATGCAAATGCTTCGGATGCAGAAGATATCGAAGAAAATATCAGAAATTCTTATGCGCTTCTCGCCGCTAAACGTCCTGATATATGTCCAAAACTGCTGCAAAAAAACGTCGATGATGACACTATCGTCCGTACGGCTGAGGTCTTGATATCAGATTATTGTGACTATTATTTATACCCAGAAGCAGGTCAAAGCATCGATATTAATATTAATAGCGATCAAATCGAGACGTTATTAATTGTCCCAACCATGCATAACTTTGCCAATGGTCCTTATCAAGTTCAATCTTATGATAAACATGTGATTCGCTTAAATTATGTCGGGGCAACTCACAAACCCACGCGCTTAAGCTATGACGTAAACATCACCATCACTAGCTAACGTAACCTAAGCTGACGACTTTACATAATAGTTAGTACTTGTAACGTCATCCTTTATTTTTCTATTGTCTATTCTTCTTGTATTTCATATAGTTACTTTCAATAGTTACTGCCAATAGCTATCTTTAATAATTTGTCTAAAAGCACTTTTATAAGTGCTTTTTTTGATCTTCATTATTATTAATAATCACTATTTATCGGCCTTCCAAGGATCCTCTTGTCCAACAGTGACAATCAAAAAGTTATCAGGTTTGAGCGTATCGCGCATGGTTTCATTGACCTCTGGTAATCGTACTTGCTCAATACGGCTCACATAATTGGTCAGATAATTATTGGGCAATTGATAAAAATTCATCATTCCCAATAAGCTATTGATACCGGCGTTGCTGGCAAAGCCCATCGGAAAACTGTTCTTTAAATTGTCGGTCGTCAAGCGCATCTCAGTGCTAGTAATACCATTATCCAAAGTATCATTGATGACGTCTAAGCTGGCATCAATAGCAGCGCGCGCTTTATCATTGCGCGTCGAAAAACCAATCTGGTAAGGGCCGCGCGCTAGCATCGGACTCATTGAGCCTGAAATACCATAGGTATAGCCAAGGTTTTGTCTGATTTCAGTCATCAGCCGCGCATTAAAGTCACTTCCTGCCAGCACTTCGTTACCCACGGCAAAGTTAGTTTGCTTCTGCTGTGCGATAGCATCGGTGGCGCGTTTATCGCCCAGTTGTCCCATTAGTACGGTCGTTTGGGTGCTGGGAAAAGGAATGTGAATATGCTGCGCTTTTGTCAGTGGTTTGGGCTCAGGTAGCGTTGTCGCGGCTTGACCGACCGGCAAGTCAGCAGTGATATTGTCAGCAAGTTTTTTGGCTTGGCTTAAAGTCAGATTGCCTGTCATCGCGATAGAAGCATTTGCCGCAACCAAATAGCGATTTTTGAAGTCGATTAATTCTTTTCTTTCAATAGTCGGTACACTGTCGAGTGTGCCAACGGAAGGGTGGGCGTAAGGGTGGTCGCCATATAAAGCTTCATTAAAAGCAATACTCGCAAGGCTATTGGGGTCTTGTTTTTGCTGCTGCAAACCGACCAATAACCGCGCTTTGTTACGAGCTAGGATATCTGCATCAAACGCTGGCTCATTCAGCATTTGAGTCATCAAGTCGACGGCAGGCAGTAGATGTTTGTCATCGGATAAGCTGCGTAGCGAGACGATAAACATATCTTTATAGGCGCTACTGCTCAAATTCACTCCCAAGGTTTCAACAGCGCGGGTGAACTCATTTTCATCTAAGCTTTTAGAGCCTTGTTCCAACATCGTAGCGGTCATATTGGCAATGCCAAAACCGGCTTTGCGTATGCTGCCATCTCGGGCACTACCTGCATTAAAGCGTAAATCAATATCAACAATGGGCAGGGCGGTGGTGCGTACAAAAAGCACAGGAACGCCAGATTTGGTTTTGAACGGTTGAATGGTTGGCACTGTGACTTTTAATGGCTTGGCATCAGCGACACTTGTGAGTGTTGATAGTGCGGCTATTGGTGCATTTATATCAACGGCAGATGATGGCGTACGAAAGTCTTCGCTACCAGTGGTATCTGCCTGAGCGGTGGTCGTCAATATCGTCAAACCTAATAATATACTTAGGCTCAAGTAGGAACGCTGCTTAAACCCAGGTTCGAAATGAGGTTTAAATTCGCGCTTTACTAATGACATTAAAGGGCTTCTTTTTATATTCATGAGAAAAGTAGTCTGAGTCATGGCTTTCTTCTTATTAATAAGGTCTTTAGCATTGTCTTATCAGTGAAAATATTGACAGCACGTTGTTATTATTGATTTTTGCTTACCGTTTTTTGACTTATTTGCTTTGTAGATGCTTTTTCTTCGGAGGCTTGCTCTGTCGGCGGTATCACATGCATGACGGTCAAATTATCTTTGACCAAGTACTTTTTACTGGCCGCTTGAATATCAGAGATTTTGACACCATCGAGCTTGGCTGGTAATTCAGCAAGCAGCCTGTCATCGAGACCGATAGACTGTAGCGAGCCAATCATGCGCGCCTGACCCTCCATGCTATCTTGCGCATAGACCAATCCAGTGACCGTATTGGTTTTGGCGCGACTGATTTCGTCAGCAGCAATAGGATCGGTTTTGAGCTTTTCTATTTCAGAAATTATGGCTTGCTGCGCTTGTTCTAAGCTGACACCTTCACGCGGCGTCGCTTGAATTAAAAACAGTCCATCACCGCGATCGAGCAAGTCATAAGAGGTGCCAACTGTGGTGAGCAGGCCTTGTTCGCGTATCAGTCGGCTCTCTAAGCGAGCAGACAGACCACCATCCAATACGTCTTGTGCCAACGATAACGCGTAAGCTTGTTTTTCATTGGCTGTGCCGGCAGTGACGAGACTGGGCACGTTATAACCCATCAGCAAAACCGGTACTTGTACCACTTGTTCAGACTCAACTTGCTGATAACCCCGGAAGCCCTTTTGACTGACAGCAGGTCGTTTGGGCAGATTGCTTGGTTTTAGCTCACCGAAGTAGCGTTTGACTTGCGCCAACACTTCTGTTGGGTCAACATCGCCAACTATCACCAAGGTTGCATTGTTGGGTGCGTACCAAGTCTTGTACCACTCTTTTAGCTCTGGGAGCGTAATGGATTCAAGCTCACTCATAGGGCCAATGACAGATTCGCCTTTTGGGCTATCAGGTAGCGCCAACAATCGAAATGATTCATAAGCTTTGGCAAGTGGGTTGTCATCAGTACGTTGGCGTCGCTCCTCCATGACCACTTGGTGCTCTTTGGTAAATTCTTTGTCATCAAAGATTAAGTTTTTCATTCGATCGGCTTCAAGCTCTAGCGCCAGTGGCATACGGTTGGCTGGGAATAGCTCGTAATAACCCGTATAGTCATAACTGGTAAAGGCATTGTTAACGCCCCCAAATTTGGCGATTAGGCGTTCATAGTCGTCACTTGATACAGTAGAGGTACCTTTGAACATCATATGCTCTAGCAAATGCGAGATGCCGCCTTTATCAAGCGGCTCATCTGTCGAGCCTACTCGATACCAAATCTGGGTCATGGCGACGGGTGCGCGGTGGTCTTCTTTTACCACGATCTTTAGACCGTTTGCTAACTGATACTCATGCCGACCTGACATATCCATAAACAATGCTGACGATGGCTGGGATTCCTTGCTGTCTGGGCTTTGGACAAGCGCGTTTCCATCCGCTGACGAAGTAGTGCCAACGCTGTTAGTCTGACAAGCGGCAAGGGTAGTTGCTATCGCCAAAGCGCAGGCAAGGCGTAAGAAGCTAGCAGGTAAGGGTAAGGTCGAGGACATGGTAGGTTCTACTTATATAAAAAGATGGCTGAATGTATGCATGCTAAATATAGTAATCGACAGTGCTGGCGTTACAGCGATTTATGCGCGCCAACCATCACGCTAGCCGTCGGCTTAAACTCTTGCGTGGTGTTACAGCCAGTCGCTGACAGCGCGATGGTGGTTATTAATAGAGCCGCACTGATATTGGCAATTTTTTTATAATAATCTGATAGCGATGACATAGGTGATTCCTAATATGAAGTTATTGAATAAAGCTCGCTAAGAGTAGGCGAAGTTACGCATATTGAAGGTCAGATTTTTGTGTCCAAACCTTAAGCTAAACTTTCTCAACCATTCATCTCATCTAATGAATTCTAGCATTTAACCTCGGTCTAGGATGGTAAAGGCTGAGAGCAACTTGAATTATGCTAAACTAGGCTAAAAATAATCTATCATTTGAATGATAGAAAACGGACGATATACTGACCGATTTTAAAATAAACATCTTACTAATAATGATAACTTTTAGGGCAAGCTTATGAATAACCCAAACAATAGCAATCGTGTGGTCATTAACCTTGAAGGTGGTCTTGATGATTTAGATGACGATGATATTACCTTACCCAGCCTACCGGTGCAATCTATGCCCATCGTTGATGAGGATATCGTACCAACCAAACCGTTAGATGATGCTGGGATGACCGATAAGCATCATGACAATGCGGCAAATAATGACAATGCAGTGAATAATGATAAGGCCACAGAGCAAGAAACGACGACAAACAAAGACGTCTCAAGCGCCCATGCTGCTGAGAGTATCGCTTTAGCCACGCCGATTGTCATGACAGAGGAGCATAACGTACCTAAAAGTTCCTCTGAAAGTTTTTCGCGTGCCAAGGAAACACAAGCTAACAGCAAGACTAATACGGCTTCAACCATTTCAACCATTCCAACCATGCCATTACAAGAGCAATTGGGAGATACAGCAAGCGTAAGCCCAGAAACTAATAAAGTACAACAAGCAGAAAAGCCGTCGCCATTGCCAGAAGACTCACAAGAACAGCAGGATAATAAGAAAAAAGGCAGCTGGTTTAACCGTATGAAAACGGGGCTGAGTAAATCACGGAAGAACTTAGCCGAAGGGATGGTCAGTATCCTGATCGGTGGCAAAGAGATCGATGATGAGCTGTTAGAAGAAGTCGAAGATCAGCTATTGGTCGCCGATATCGGTGTCAACGCGACCAACCGTATCATCAAAAGTCTCACTGAGCAGACAGACCGTGGTGACTTAATTTATGCCCATTCATTGTATAAAGCGTTGCAAACGGAACTGGTTGATATCTTAACGCCAAAAGTCGCGCCACTGGTGATTGATACCAGCAAAAAACCCTTTGTAATTTTAGTAGTGGGCGTCAATGGGGTCGGTAAAACGACGACGATTGGTAAACTTGCCAAGCGCTTACAAGGCGAGGGCAAATCTGTCATGCTCGCAGCTGGTGATACATTCCGTGCTGCCGCAACCGAGCAGCTACAAATCTGGGGTGAGCGCAATAATATTCCAGTCGTGGCGCAGGGTCATGGCTCTGATAGTGCCTCTGTGATCTTTGATGCCATGCAATCTGCCAAAGCAAAAAATATCGATGTACTGATCGCCGATACTGCTGGACGTTTGCAAAACAAAACGCATCTCATGGCGGAGCTAGAAAAAGTTGTACGCGTCATGCGTAAAGCTGATCCAAGCGCACCGCACGAAGGCATGATTGTTCTCGATGCTGGCACGGGTCAAAATGCGATCAATCAAGTAGAACTCTTTAACAAAGTCGTCCCATTAACGGGTATTACGATTACTAAGTTAGATGGAACGGCCAAAGGTGGCGTGGTCTTTAATATTGCCGAAACCACAGACGTGCCGATTCGTTATATTGGCGTTGGTGAGTCGATTGATGACTTACGCGCTTTTAGTCCAAAGCAGTTTGTCGCAGCCTTGTTCGAAACCGACGATAAAGAGTAGTACTCGATAGTTTGTTTGAGTCGATGGTCAATGATAGAGCCTTAAAAACGTAATGATTTAACAGGGGAAAACCATGATAGTCACCGAAGCAGCTTTTGGATCTAACCAGTTAACGTTAATTGCCAGCGTCAATGAGCATAGCAGCCCTAAACTGGTTGAAGTCAACTGGCAGCAGACGGGTGACGCTTGGCATAGCTCAAAATCCATTCCCAAACTTAAAAAGCACTATGGCCTTGTTGATAAGAGCTTTACGTTTATCAATGAGGATAAGCTAAGCGAAAATGAACCGGCTCAAGCGCTACTATTAGAGACTATAAAGCAGTTGGATGAGTACTTTAAGGGTGAGCGTCAAGCGTTTGACTTAGCATTAGATCTGTCTTTGGGCACGCCATTTCAGCAACGAGTATGGCGGGCATTACAAAACATCGATCATGGCGCAACTATCAGCTATGCAACGCTGGCACGAAATGTGGATAATCCCAAAGGCTTTCGCGCGGTGGCCAATGCCAATGGTAGGAATCCTTTTAGCATCATCGTTCCTTGTCATCGCGTCATTGCTAGCGATGGTAAGCTTGGTGGTTATACGGGTGGGCTGGATAAGAAAGAATATTTGTTAGCGCTTGAAGGGGTCACTTGCAAGGCTTAGTCTAAAATAAGTGCTTATCACTCGTCACTAAAAAAAGGCCAAACATTAAAAAACGTTTGGCCTTTTTATTTGATATTCTCAACCCGAACTATTGCTCAAGTTGCGCCATTACCTCATCTGAGAAGTTCACATTGCTATAAACTTCTTGCACGTCATCGATGTCTTCTAGCATATCAATCATCTTCATGACTTTTTCGGCATCATCCACATTGTCTATCTCAGCAGTAGTTGACGGCGACATGGTTACTTCCGCGTTGTCAGAGACCAGACCTGCAGCATTAAGCGCATCTTTGACTTGACCGAAAGTTTCCCATTCGGTAATGACCAGCAAGCTGTCGCCATCATTTTCGATATCAAGCGCACCAGCATCTAGAGCGACCAACATTACTTCGTCTTCTAAGCTTGTGTCATTGAAGGTGATTTCACCGCGCTTAGTAAAGAGATAAGCCACTGAGCCAGAGGTGCCAAGATTACCGTCATTCTTAGTAAAGGCATGGCGTACTTCGCTGACGGTTCGGTTAAGGTTATCAGTCATGGTTTCGACTAATACTGCCACACCGCCAACGCCATAGCCTTCATAGCTCACTTCATCCATATTGTCATTGTCATCGCCACCCGTACCGCGAGCTACTGCACGATTGATAGTGTCCCTAGTCATATTGACTGACAATGCTTTTTCGATAACAGCACGTAAGCGTGGGTTTTTATCAGGGTCAGGGTCGCCTTGCTTGGCAGCTGAGACAATTTCACGAATAATCTTGGTAAATACTTTGCCTTTTACCGCATCTTGACGCGCTTTACGGTGTTTAATATTTGCCCATTTTGAATGGCCTGCCATATGACATCCTTAAAGTTTTACGTGGTTTTTATGGTGTGAATAAAAAGACTATGAATGATAATATTTGATACTTCGTAAGCGGTTTTTATTATATGATTGAGCTGTTTTTTGAGGTAATTGACTTACCTGCAAGTTAACGATTTGTATGTCGTTAGCAGTGCTTTTTTGCTACACTATTATTTTTTGCGTTATGGCTGCCTATATCGTCACTTATCGAACCTTGATAATAACTATTGATAGTCATAAGGTGTGGGATATTATAAACCACTTTTACGCGTTTTGACCAATCTTAGCTTGTCCATGCTAGCCTAAATCGTTCGGTTTTTTTAAACCATTGATCTTGTGACTCTATTGACTCTATGAAGCAACCAACTAACGAAGCTATTACTCACCTGCGTAACCGCATTCATATTATTATCGAAGGCACAGATACCCGCATGGGTAAGCTGTTCGATGTTGTATTGTTGATAGCCATTTTGGCCAGTGTTGGGGTGGTAATGCTGGACAGCGTGCTATATATGCGTTTGCAATATGGCACGCTGTTTTTTTATGCAGAATGGTTTTTTACGATTTTATTTACCATTGAGTATGCATTGCGCTGGTTTTCAGCGCCCAACCGCTTTCGTTATGCCTTTAGCTTTTTTGGGGTAGTGGATCTACTATCCGTATTACCCAGTTACTTAAGTTTATTGTTTGTAGGCGTGCAGTATCTGTTGGTTATACGTGTTTTGCGTATTTTACGTATCTTTCGCGTACTCAAGCTCAAAGCTTACATGCAACAAGCAGGTTTTTTGGCCTCGGCACTCAAAACCAGCCAGCAAAAAATTACGGTATTTTTCTTATCGCTGGTATTATTGGTTACGATTTTCGGCTCGATTATCTACGTGGTAGAGGGGCCTGAAAATGGCTTTACGAGTATTCCACTGTCTATCTATTGGGCGGTTGTTACGATGACTACGGTAGGGTATGGCGATATGTCACCTAAAACTCCGTTGGGTCAAGCGATTGCGAGTATGGTCATGATTACGGGTTATTCAATCATTGCGGTACCAACGGGCATTTTTACTTCTGAGCTTGCTCGAAATATGCGTCCACAGCTTAACCCCATTACGTGTCCAAACTGCGGAAAATTTGGTCATGCCGTGAGTGCTGTTTTTTGCGACCGCTGCGGCCATGCACTGCATGTGTAATGTTCACTAGTCTTTATTTTTCTATGTAGGCTAGAGGCTAGGGCGTGTCCTCAATTCAACCGATAGCAATCTAAATGGGCTAAAAATGGTTAAATCTTGCCAAACATCGTCAAATAGCTAGGTAATACATCGATATTATCTGCACTATTTTCCTTGTTTGACGGCAATTTACCTCATTTGTATCACCATTTTTAAAATGAGGACACGCCCTAGTTGGTTATATACTCAGCGACCAGTGGTGACAGGTCTATTTCAACACCCAAATTGACTAGGTTCCAATATTGTCCTGACACGGTACGATCTAGCATCATCGTCGTGGCTGAAGGTTGAAATTGCCCGAAGTATTTTAATGAGGTGCGCATTTGGCTGATGGCTTCATGATGAACTTGACTGCTGCCAAAATCAAAAGCCCCTTCTTGATAAGGTGCAATGGATAGCGGCTTCATACCAATAGCCAGCCACTTTTCATAGAATTCACCCGGCACATTTTTATCATCCTCACGGCGAATATCAAGAGCGATTAAGTCTTGCTCTAGTGCGGTCACATCACCTTTGACGGCATGCTGCGCGAAGCGGCGAAACAATTGAACCTCACTATGACTATAGCTGCGAATACCGCCAAAATCATAGGCTACGACACTGCCATCATGACGAAACGCAAAATTACCGGGATGGGGGTCACAGTGCATCCGGTATAAGCCAAACAGTTGACCTGCAGTAAAGTGAAACAGTCGTTTGGCGATTTTCTGTTTGATCTCATTATTCCACGTCGCGGCGACGGTCAGCGTCTCTCCAATCTCCTCAGTCAATGTCAAAACCCGTCTGGTAGAGTGGCTGTTAATGACTTTGGGGATAATAAGTCCTTGGTCATCAGTATGAAAAGCACCGAATACCTGTAGGTTGTGAGCTTCTTTGACATAGTCCAACTCATCATGCAGGCTTTGACGAATCTCGTTAAAGAGCTGCTCCTGCAATTGTTTGCTCATATTCAAGACGCCAGCGATTTTTAGCGCCATGCGCACTTGTTTGAGGTCACTATCACAGTTTTCATCGACATCGGGGTACTGTACTTTGACCACGACTTTTTGCCCAGAGGGTAGAATAGCCCTGTGTACTTGTCCAATGGAAGCGGCGGCAAAGGGTGTTTCTTCAAACATCGTAAACAGTTGATCGACAGGAGCTTTGAGCTCACGTTCTATTTGTGCCCGTATCTGCGCATAAGGCATGGGCGGTGCATCTTTTTGCAACTTTTCTAAAGCGGTCGCAACCTCAGGTGGAAATACGTCCTTATATTGTGAGGCAATTTGTCCCACTTTCATCACCGCGCCCTTCATTTCACCAAGCGTTTCGGCTATTTGAATACCCACGTCTTGCATCAATTCTGAGCGTGCCTGCAGACGTTTTTCTTCGTCACTTGATAGGTGCCTTAATGAGTTTTTAGCGGCTTTGCCGGCAATACTCGCTGTCATGCCAGCCAGTTTCATAAAGCGTTTTCCGGACGATTTTGCCATTCATATCACCATGTAGAGGTTTATTTACCAAACCGTAATTTTATTATTTTAAGCAAGTAATTGCTGTTTGACTAGTGTGCTAAAGATAAGGTTGTCTTGCGCGAATGAGTTTTTTCTTTCTGTATGACTTTCTCAATATATTTTAGCATCAGCCTAAAAGGACAGGGCTATTTTTTGCTGATTCTTTGATAAAAAGAGACGCTTAGAATGACTAAACTTACTATTTTTATCTTTGAATCGCCTAAAAAACAGTCTCTGTCAGTGCCATGATCGAATGTTCAACACGCCCTAATCATTTAGGTTTATCTTATAGGTATTAGCTAGCCAATAATCTAAAGCCATCTGATAACCTCTATGTCCTAAGCCACAAATGACACCGACTGCAATATCACTAAAGTAAGAATGCTGCCGGAAAGCTTCGCGAGCGTGTACATTAGACAAGTGCACCTCGATAAATGGCTTTTGCGTGGCCGATAACGCATCACGGATTGCGACCGAGGTGTGAGTGAACGCTGCAGGATTGATAATGATGGCATCTACTTGCGCTGCTGACTCTGCTAAAAGCCCATAGTGTTGAATCTCATCGACCAGCTTGCCTTCATGGTTTGACTGTATGCAAATCAGCTCAACACCGTAGTTTGCCGCGCGCTCAATGAGGCCCTGCTCAATATCTGCCAGCGTCGTATGGCCATAAATCTCCGGCTCACGCTTGCCCAGTAAATTGAGATTGACGCCATTAATCAATAATAATCTTTGGGTCAAGGTTGTTTTTACTGATTGGTCAACGTGTGCTACTGGCGCTGCTGATTGAGAAGGGGTGGTCATAATGCTCTCTATCGCTATTGAAGGCTACGGATGATTGATGCGTTACTGCTAAATAAGTAGGGTTAATACAGAAAAAGCTGTGCCATAAAACCCCTCTTATCGCATTATGATAACAGCTTGTCAGCAAGGTTATAAAAAAATTACATCAAAAATCAAGCTAAGTTTTAAAAACCGTGTTAAAAGTCTTTATGTTGCTAAAAACCCGTGCTATGATATTTTTTAAGCAATCTATATTGCGAATTTGTTACTACTACCATTATAAGTTTTTATAATGAAGCATCTAACATAAACGATGATGAGTACAAAAGCTATTTTGGTATGAGTAAAAGGTATAGCAAAACAGTACATTCAACATAGTTAAGATAAGCATTCATCTTGTCTGTCTATACGAATGTATGTTGCGTCATAGCGTTTAATTCTGATTTCTCAATCTTAGACCCCGTTTATATGCAATGTTGCAAAGGAATTTGGGGCTAAGTGACTTTTTTAGGAAGTAATATTATGTCAGCTCGTGAGCAAGGTATCGTTAAGTGGTTTAATGACTCAAAAGGCTTTGGTTTCATTCAACGTGATAGCGGAGAAGATATTTTTGTCCATTTCCGCGCGATCCAAGGTGATGGTTATCGCTCTCTAAAAGATGGCGAAAAGGTTGAGTTCAGCGTGGTCGAAGGCGACAAAGGTCTTCAAGCTGAAGAAGTCAGAAAAGTAGAAGAATAGTCGATACAGTCATTAGCACAGTTTAGTTATAATGTCTGGATAAACTACTGATATACTACCGAGTCAAGCCCGTCTTATCTTACCTATGTTGATTTTCATTCAGCATGATTGGTGAGAGTAGGCGTTGTGCTTGGCTTTTTTTATGCTTATCAATGTACAACTTTTAGAGGCGTACTTATATTGGTAGCGATATACAGCTAGGCTGAGTCTTGGCATAAGCCTATCATTGATTGAAAAATACAAGCGATTCATACAAAAGGATGATTTTTTGAGTAATTTTACAGCGTTTACTGATTTACCACTCTCTGCACTGACCTTGCGCGCGGTAAGTGATTTAGGTTTTACTGAACTGACGCCTATCCAAGCACAAATATTACCGCATACCTTGGCAAATCAAGACGCTATCGGACAGGCACAAACTGGCACCGGTAAGACGGCAACGTTTTTGTTGACCATTATGGAGGCATTACTCAAGCGTCCTTTTACCAGTGATGAAGAGCGCTATCTAGGTGAGCCGCGCGCAGTGGTTATGGCACCAACCCGCGAGCTTGCACAGCAAATATTTGATGATTGTATCGCTTTGACCAAATACACCTCGCTACACAGCGTTTGTATTATGGGTGGCACCAATTATGAGACCCAGCAGCATGAGCTTGAGCGTCAAGATGTCGATATTTTAGTAGCGACGCCCGGTCGTCTAATTGATCTTGCCAATAAGGGCATGGTCTATCTGGATCGAGTAGAAGTGCTGGTGCTAGATGAAGCAGATCGCATGCTGGATATGGGTTTTATTCCGGATATCAAGCGCTTGGTTGGTCGGATGCCTTCGAACACCGATCGCCAAAGCTTGTTATTCTCAGCCACTTTTAACCAAGATGTGATGAACTTGGCCTATCGTTGGTTACATGAGCCGCAATTTGTTGAAATTGAGCCTGAGCATAAAACCAGTGAGTTGGTCGATCAGCACTTTTATTTATTGACAGAAGATCAAAAACTAGCGGCATTGCAGCGTATTATTAGTGATAGCGCTGTCGATAAAGTGATTGTCTTTGCCAATCGCAAAGATCAAGTCAAGCGTCTATATCATAAGCTTCGTCAGGGACATAAAATTGTGATGTTGTCAGGCGATGTCATTCAGCAAAAACGCGAAAAATACTTACAGCGTTTTAAAGATGGTCACGCTTCTATCTTGGTTGCCACCGATGTCGCAGGGCGCGGTATTCATGTCGATGATATCAGCCACGTGGTCAATTATACCTTGCCTGATCAGCCAGATGATTATGTACACCGCATTGGTCGTACGGGACGCGCTGGACAGACTGGTATCAGTATTAGCTTCGTTAGTGAAGATGATGCTTTTAACATCCCTGCGTTAGAGAAGCATTTAGATACTAAGTTTACGCTTGAGCAATGGCAGGAATAAGTGGTCTGCTTAATAATTTCGGATGTATAGAAAAGACCTTAACATCGTGATTGATGTTAAGGGCTTCTTTTGATTAGGGCATCACAATGCCAAGCGCTTTAATTTTTATTCAGCATTTTCTATCATAGTATCCTGATTGTTTTCCATGTTTGCTTCACTACTCGTATTGCTCATATCATGCATACTGTGATCCATTGTGTCAGTCGTAGCAAGTGTCATCTCATGATTCATTTGACTCATATCATGATGGCCATGGGTATCTGTATTTGTATCAGTAGTCGTCGCAGAATGGCTGCCATGATCCATCGTTCCATCCATGGTCATATCCATCATCTGTGAATCATTCATCTGCATATGATCGCCATGCATAGTGGACATATCATGCCCACCATGCATATTTGCCATCACTAATGGGACGACAATGATCGCCATACCTGACACGACCATCAGTGCTCCATTCATCTGACGTAGACGAAAGCGTCCAATCTTGTCGCGTAGCCAGCCAACGGTCTCGTGCGTGGCAACCAGCATCGGCACTGTACCCAGGCCAAAGACGAACATTAATGCCGCGCCGCTTAATGGGTTGTGGGCAACCACTGCAATCAGTAGAGCGCCATAAACCAAACCACAAGGCAAAAATCCCCACAATAGACCCGCTGACAATGCTCGTGGAAAAGTGTTTAAAGGAAAAACTTTTTGACGAAGGGGACTGAGATACTGCCAAAAACGCATGCCATAGCGCTCAAGCTTGCTCAAAAATGGCGCACCAAGCATGGTCACACCAACAAACACCAATACCAAACCTAATAAGATACGCGGCATATTATTGCCTCGCATCAAGGGTTCTAAAACAGTCGTACCAATCAAACCTGCGACTAAACCCAACAGCGCATAGCTGCTAAGACGCCCTAAATGGTAAGTTACCACAAGGGCGCGGCGTTTAGCGGGACTAATGTCTTTCATCGATAGACCAAACGCTGTCACCAGACCCCCGCACATACCCAAGCAATGTGGTGAACCAAAAAATCCCATTAGTAATGCCGCAACAAGTAAGGCGGTGGTCATGGGGCAATTCTCCTAAAAATGGCAAAAGGCGCGCCTACTTTTATAATTGGTCTTTAATATAGCGGGTCAGCAATATAGTTTGATTACTGACAAAAAAATCAACAGTAGGGCGCACAGGTAAGATGATTTAAAGCTATGGTTTGAGGTTGTCATCGATATCATTATCGAAGGGATTTTCCCCATTCGCTAATTTGTCATTATTAGCAGTATCCGTCGCGACGGTAAGGTTAATCTGTGTACTTGCAGCTGATTGCTCGTGAGCCTGCATGGTTTGCCGACGTTCTTGACGATCATCTAATATAATACGCTGTGAAGCGTTGTCTAAATCTTCAAATTGGTTTGATTTAACCGCATAACGTACTGCCCAAATGGCAACCACAAACAGCATGAGACTTAATGGAATTAATAAAAATATACTGAGCATGGCAAATCTCTTTTATAGCAGTTTCTGACGTTATTATACACTTGTCATCAGGGTGATGGACGACTTGCAGAGTTGAAAGTAATATAGTAGATGATTGGAAAAGGAGCAGGTACAGAGGTTAATGGTGGCGAAAACTCATTACCAACGTTATTGCACAGGCGTTTTTGTTGCATTTCCTCTGGGGGTCAATAGCTGCTGTGAAGTGACATCATTGGCATTGCGACAGTCCATCTGTGGACGTATCACATCACGCAAATAGGCGGCGACTTCATAGACGGCGCGCCGTGAGTGGCTCAAGTTTTGTGCTGGTTTCATCCAATCACGCCTGACGGGCAATGGCGCATCAATAGGCGTGCTATTGATACCATTTAAAGCAAATTGTCTACGCGCCCGTGCCATATGGTAGCTGTCGGTAATAAGATACACGTGATGTAGCGGAATGCGCTTAGCGGTAAAGCGGGCATTTTCGCAGGTATTCATGCTAGCATTTTCGCTTATCAATCCATCAATGCCATGCTCGATGAGCCATTGACCGAGCCACGGCGCTTCGGCACCGCTGAGGACAATAGGCAACGGTAAATCGTGATAAGCGGTGGCAGCAGTACGGGCGCGATTAAGACTGTAGCTATTGAGGATGATTTGGTTATTGTGATCGTTGGTGAGGCCGCCACCTAGCACCACATAAGCAGTAGGCGGAGAACTCTTGGCAGCCGGAGGCATGTTAGGTAATGGCAAAAGCGAAAACATATAAACGATCGCTTGCGAGAATAGCGGGGTGAATAAGCTAATTAGCACTAAAATAACAGACGTTGAGCCGAGCAAAAAGGTGATGTTAATGATGCGAAACAGCTTCACCATACGTTCGGCTGACTGCAAATAATAGCGCCATAAGCGTTTGGATAATAGGCGCTTAGACCACATGCTCATCATACCCAATAGAGCCATCTGCATTTATCCAAACCGGCTCACGCGATAGTTGAATCGCAAATTTTTCATAGACGTGAGCAGCGATGTAGTATTGGGCAGTTGCTACGTCATCTTGGGTTGCTTGATAAGGGCTATGATTGGTCAGTACCAGCGCCTGCTGCTGATGGGTAACAATAGGGGCAATACCACCCCCTTTTAAGCCAGCTTGTTCAATCAACCAACCAGCGGCAACTTTCACCGTTGCATCAGGCATTGGGTAGCCAACGATAGTAGGATAGATTTCTTTAAGAGTGGCGAATTGTGCTTGCGGAATAATTGGGTTTTGAAAAAAACTGCCACAATTCGGTAGCTGTTTAGGATCAGGGAGTTTTTGCTGACGAATATCGATAATTGCTTGCATGACATCGGCAGGGGTAGGCTGTAGGCGATTTTTCTGCTCAGCATAGCGCTGCGCTACTGTCTGTACATCACCGTAACTGGCAAGAATTTTACTCGCATCGGTATGCAATCTAAATCCCACACGGCTGATCAACCATGTATTGAGTGCGCGCTTAAAAATACTATCGCGATAGCCAAACTGGCAGTCTGCCAGCGATAGACGATGCCACGTTTGAGTTGGCAAATGATAAGCACGAACGTATTGCAAACAGTCTTCTAACTGGACACCGTAAGCACCGATGTTTTGTACAGGTGCGGCGCCGGTCAGACCCGGTATCAAGGCTAGATTCTCTAGTCCATACCAGCCTTGGTCAACGCTATAAACCACTAAGTCATGCCAGTTCTCACCCGCCATCACTTCAATATCGACATAATTCTCTGTTTGCGCCGTCATCGTGATGCCACGCATCTGTGGCTGTAATACCGTCGCCTCTAACTGCGCTGGCAACAACACATTGCTGCCGCCAGACAGTACAAACAATGATGGCTTACGCTCAGGATTATTGGCATAGCTTGCCATAAAACTGTCTAGCTGAGCTTCATTTGTTAGGGTCACGACAGAGTCAGCGACACATGCCAATGCCATGGTATTACCATGCGACAAATCGACCGACTTAGCATTAAGTAAGCTAAGCGGTAAATCAGTCGACATAGTCTGTTGAGCGCTAGAATCAAGGCGAACAGCTGAGGTCATAACATAGCCTATATGGCAAATATAAAAAATTATGCGATGTTTAGGGTCTATTGAACATTCAAATATCAGCCTTTCAGGGCAGGGCTATTTTTTGCCAATACATGGCGAAATTATCTAACCTAGAATGACTAGGCGTCAAAAATTTCACTGCGTATTGTCTAAAAAATAGCCACTGCCAGTTCCACATTTGAATGTTCAACAGACCCTATTATAAAGGATGCAGGGTGCAAAAGTAGCATAAATATAGATTGTTTGGCTAGCAAGTCTTCCAGCTTTCAATCCAAGCTTGTGCACTTGACTCGATACGTTCAATCACTTCTTCAAAAGCATCGCTATCGCCTTGATAAGGGTCTGGCACGTCATCGCCGCCGTAGGTTGGATCTTCTTCACTGAATAATGCCAACTTCGCTAAATGGTCATCTGTAACCGCTAAGCTATCCTTGATAGCTTGTAGATCAGCTAAATTCTGCGTGTCCATCGCCAGTATCAAGTCAAAATTACGAAAGTCGTCTGCACTCACTTGGCGAGCGACCAGTTTATTGATTTTATAACCATGGGCTTTTGCATGGCGCTGCGCTCGCTCATCAGGGGCATGACCAATATGCCAGTCGCCAGTGCCTGCTGAGTCTACTTTAATTGACAAGCCTGCGATCGCCGCCTGCTGACGAAAAACTTCCTCGGCAGTCGGTGAACGGCAAATATTTCCTAAACAAACCAATAATACAGACGATGGGGTACAAGTTTTCATCAGCATAATATGACCTTTTCTTACAGCAAAAAAAACATGCCATAAAAAACCAGCATGGGTAATGCGGTTTATGAGCATGCTATCTAGTAAACTAATAAGGGATCAGCGTAACGCTTAATACCTTGAATGGCAAGGGCAGAAGCTAAACAACAGGGTCACGCCAGTGATTATTGCTCAGCTGCTCAGCTTTTAGATATAGAATGATTTGTTAACATTAGTCTTGGTTGCTTTTAAAGCGTTGTAAATCGCGGCGCTCTTTTTTATTGGGCTTGTTATCAGGGCGGGCAAGGTTGGCAAGTTTGCGCTGCTCGGCATAATAAGCGCGGCGCTCTTCACTTTCCTCGGTCTCTGAATATAACACTTGCGCGGCAGTCGCATTACCACGTTGTGCTGTTAATGCTTCGACGACGATGGTTTTTTCGGTCATGGCAGTGGCTGAGCCTTGGCGAATACTCAATTCATCTCCGACGGCAATCTCTTTGCTGGTCTTGACTCGGCTACCAGCATAATGCACCCGTCCGCTTTCGATGGCTTCTTTGGCAAGGGTACGGGTGCGATAAAAACGCGCGGCCCATAACCATTTATCGAGACGCATACGCACAGCATCGGGCTGGCTATGGCTGGGTTGATTGTGGTTTTTATTGTGTTTACTCATCAAAACCTCATAGATATCAATAAACTAAGATAATAATGGTGCTTTTTTTAGATATTAAAAGAGTGATGAGTGATTAAAGTTTTTCAAAATGGGGTTTTATGGTGAATAAGTAAAAAAAATTAGCCTTCATTTTGATTTGTAACTTTAACAGCCATTTCTTTAGCGTCATTTTTATGTAAATGCTCTAAGCCATTTATCACCCCTGTGATGTTTTCTACAGTTTTATTTTGGCTTAGTTTAAATTGGGCTTGTATCGAATCAATAGACAATCTAAAGCCAATAATACCGCGGCACATGGCATCGATATAAGTAGCTGGTGCGTCATCTAACGACCAAGGATTATTGTTTATTACTTCTTGCTGCGCCGTCATGGTAGCTAATATCCATTTAAGGGTATCAGTGTCTTCAAGCAGCTCAATTTTAGATTGAATATGGACGCTTTGATAGTTCCATGTCGGCACTTCTTTATGAGTTTTAGCTTTGCTAGGGTACCAGTTAGGGCTAATGTAGTGTCCAGAATCTTGAAAGATAATTAACCATGAGCTGTCTGCTAAAGCCTGTTGGTAAATAGGATTTTTGCGACCAAAATGACCGTAAAGATAGCCGTATTGAGAATTGATGTTTGCATCATCTTTATACCAAAATAACGGTATATGACAGGCTTCCATACCATCATTAGTTTGGGCAATCAAAGTTGCTAACGGATTAACGGCGATAAATTTAATAATATTGTCAAAATTGTCTTCGGCAAAAACAGTAGGGATATGCATCGCGTTCTCAATATTAGTAAGCGGCCAATCCTAGTGGGGTAGGCCGCTTAAAATATGTTGTCATCATTATGGTTAAAAAACCATTTTTGAGATTACTTTAAAAATAATTGATAACCGACATTGTCAGTGATGGAAGTACAATCATAGCCAATATCAAGTAAGGCATCTTGCAGTAAACGTGAGTTGCTTTCAGAGGCTTGTAGACCCACTAACACGCGTCCTTCAGCAGCGCCATGGTTGCGATAATGGAACAAGGTAATATTAAAGTCGTCACCCAGTTTTTCTAAGAAGGTCAATAACGCACCCGGACGCTCAGGAAAGGTAACTTTTAATAATTGCTCATTTTCGACATGGGCATGACCACCAATCAAATGACGGATATGCGATTTAGCAATGTCATCATCAGTCAAGTCATGCGCCGTATAACCATCTGCTGCCAATTGATCACTGATCGTTTGACGCTCTTTATCGCCTTCTTTTAGGGCGATTCCGACGAATATGGCTGCAGGCTCCATCGAGTCTGGTGATTTTTTGCTATCGGCACGGTAGTTAAACTCGGTGATATTACGACCATGTAGGCTACGGCAGAAGTTTAAGAATGCCCCAGTCTGCTCAGGAATTGTCACGCCAAAGATGGCTTCTTTTTTCTCACCTATCTCAGTACGCTCAGCGATATAGCGCAGACGGTCAAAGTTCATATTGGCACCGCAGATGATGCTTACGCAGTTTTTGCCTTGTAGATTATGAGCTTCGATATATTTTTTCATGCCCGCAACGGGTAACGCGCCAGCAGGCTCAACGATGCTACGGTTTTCTTCAAAGATGTCTTTGACCGCCGCACAGACTTCATCATTGGTACAAGTGACAACGTCAGGCTCGACCAAAGGCCCTGAGTTATCGCTTTTTTGCATACGGACGATATCAAAAGGCAATTCACCAATTTGCGCGACTGCCACACCATCGACGAACAGTCCTACTTGCTCAAGTTTTACGCGTTCGCCAGTCTCTAACGCCGCTTTTAGGCAGGCCGATTGTTCTGCTTCTACAGCGATGACTTTAACGTGCGGGGCAACTTCACCTAGGAAGGCTGCGACACCTGAGACCAAACCACCACCACCAACGGCAACGAAAACATAATCCATGTTGCGCCACTGCTGGGTTAGCTCAAGTCCAATAGTGCCTTGTCCAGCGATAACCAATTCATCATCGTAAGGAGGAATGAAGGTTAAGCCTTCACGCTCAGCACGATCAATCGCATAGCGGTTGGCTTGATCGAAGCTATCACCATGCAGATCAACGTTGCCACCAAGCGCTCTGACGGCATCTACCTTGATATCAGGGGTAGTGGTTGGCATAACGATGATATTATTAAGCGATAACTTGCGTGCCGAGTAAGCCACGCCTTGCGCATGGTTACCTGCCGACGCACAAATCACGCCGCGCGCTTTTTGTTCATCGCTCAATTGGCTGATGCGGTTATAAGCACCGCGCAATTTAAAGGATTTGACTGGTTGCAGGTCTTCGCGTTTAAATCGAATATCATTAGCAAAACGTTGGGTCAGCTTGGGTGCCGCTTCAAGTGGCGTTTGAATAGCAACGTCATAGACAGTGGCTTGTAAGATGGCGCGTACCCAATGTGACAGCATAATGATCCCTAAAAAATGAATATAAAAACGAAATAGATTAGCCTATGCTGATTTTGATTATCATGCAAGGCCCTATTGCAGTTTTTATAGCAGTTTTACTGCACTGATGGTTTTTAAGTAAAAAAACAGCCTTCTTATAGGGTAGTGAATTCAAAAGTATTGAATTATTTCCATATGTCTGTATTATTGGACATATGGAAATAACAAATGCTATCGCAAGCTTCGCTGCGCTGTCTCAAGATACTCGTCTCAAAGCCTTTAGGTTACTTGTCAGTCAAGAGCCTGAGGGCTTGCCTGCGGGTGAGATAGCCCGTCAGCTGTCTGTGCCGCATAACACTATGTCGGCGCATTTATCGGTGCTGGCACGAGCAGGGTGGGTAGTGTCAAAACGCCAAAGTCGGCAAATAATCTATCGCGCCTCGTTGTCGCATATGGAGGCGGTCGTGCAGTTTTTATTGCAAGACTGCTGTGCGGGACATCCAGAGCTGTGTGCCTCGCTCATGGAAATTTTGAGTGGATGTGAGACTGCTAAACTTAATAATAAAGACAATCTGTAAAGTAAGCGCTAAGCCGATAGCTGACTCAATAACTATCTCTTAACTAATAGAAGTAGTAGAACTAATAGATTCTTAATAAACGTTTTCTGAACAAATATATTATTAATAACCATACCCATAAAATAGGTGAGATTGCTATGAAACCATTAATTTTTCATAATCCTAACTGCGGTACTTCTCGCAATACGTTAGCCATCATGAAGGCATCAGGCGAGCAGCCAAAAGTAGTGGAGTATCTGAAAAACCCGCCAACCCGTGATTACTTGGTTGAGCTATTGGCAAAAATGAACCTCTCGCCAAGAGAGTTGCTACGTAGTAAAGAAGCCATCAATGATGAGCTGGGCTTAGACAATCCTGAGTTATCTGATGACGACATTATCGATGCGATGATGGCCCATCCTATCTTAATTAACCGTCCTATCGTGGTCACGGATAAAGGCGCAGCGTTATGCCGACCTTCAGAGCGAGTGTTTGAATTGTTAGAAAACCCAGTGAGCAGCTTTACTAAAGAGGATGGAGAGGTTCTACATCATGGTAAAGGTTAATACAGGGCAATCTGACATACACGATTTATCCAATCTAGATGGCTTATTCAATCTAGATGACTTGCCCAATATTGATGCCAGTCAATTACAACCGATTGATATTGAGTCATTGATTGCGCCAAATGATCCGCGTCATCCGCCTAAAATACTAGTGCTATACGGGTCATTACGTGAGCGCTCGTTTTCGCGGCTGGCGGCTGAAGAGGCAAGCCGTCTATTACGTTGGTATGGCTGCGAGGTACGGATGTTTAATCCATCGGGTCTACCGCTGCCAGATGATGCTGATATCAATCATCCAAAGGTACAAGAGCTGCGCGAGCTGGCGCAGTGGTCAGAGGGTATGCTGTGGGCGAGTCCAGAGCGTCACGGTAGTATGACTAGCATTATGAAAGCACAAATCGATTGGATACCACTCGCACTGGGCGGCGTACGTCCAACCCAAGGCAAAACCTTAGCGGTGATGCAAGTCAGCGGTGGCAGTCAAAGCTTTAATACCGTCAATCAGCTGCGTATTCTTGGGCGCTGGATGCGTATGATTACTATCCCCAATCAATCGTCTATCCCTAAGGCCTTTTTAGAGTTTAATGACGATAATCGCATGGACAAGTCGCCCTTATATCTGCGTCTCGTTGATGTCTGTGAGGAGCTAGTAAAGTTTACTTGGCTCACTCGTGGACGCTCAGCTTATCTGACTGATCGCTATTCAGAACGGGTAGAAAGTGCCGAAGCAGTGTCGCAACGTGTCAATCAAAAGTCGATTTAGTCTTTTATATAGTTGACCCACTTTAAAAACGATACAGTACGGTTGGGATGAATTTTGTGCAGCATCGAAAGATAACAGCACGCAAGGAAAATTTATCCCAACTGCACGATAACATCAGCGTATCGATTTTATTTCGAACTGATTATAGATTCAATCGGCTAAACCAAATAGCTCAACAAAATCGGTTAAACCAATACGGTTAAAAAAGCCAGCTCAAATAAGGTTGCTCCATGCTCGCATTAATTATCTTTATCGTGACTTTGGTTTTGGTGATATGGCAGCCTAAAGGATTAGGCATTGGTTGGAGCGCGCTGGGTGGGGCTTTAATCGCCTTAGCTTTTGGCGTGGTGCAGTTATCCGATGTCGGTATTGTATGGGACATCGTCTGGGATGCAACCTTTACTTTTGTGGCGCTAATTATCATCTCGCTTATCTTAGATAGAGCGGGATTTTTTGGTTGGGCGGCGCTACATGTGGCCAGACTTGGCAATGGGCAGGGACGGTTGTTGTTTCCCATGATTGTGATACTGGGCGCATTTATCTCCGCGTTTTTTGCTAATGATGGTGCCGCGTTACTACTAACACCGATTGTCATCGCTATATTGCTACGTCTTAATTTTTCACCGCCATCTGCGTTGGCTTTTATCATAGCCACTGGCTTTATCGCTGATACCGCCAGCCTGCCGTTAGTGACTTCTAATCTGGTTAATATTGTTAGCGCCAATTATTTTGATATTGGCTTTGGACGTTATGCAGCAGTCATGGTGCCGGTAAATATTGTCTCTGTCATCGCGACATTAGCAGTGCTATGGGTGGTATATGCCCGCCAAATTCCAACACACTATTCTATTGCCAGTCTTAGTGCACCTGCATCCGCTATTGAAGATCCGATGGTGTTTAGGGCAGCTTTTCCGCTATTAGCATTATTAATGGTTACTTATTTCGCGACTGAATCACTAGGTATTCCTATTTCCCTCGTCACTGGCGCTGCTGCACTGCTGCTAATAGCTATTGCAGGGCGCTGTTGGCAAGGTGGTCGGGGTGCTATTGTTTCTGTATCTGATGTCGTACGTAAAGCGCCTTGGCAAATCGTGTTGTTTTCAATCGGTATGTACTTAGTCGTTTATGGCTTGGGTAACGCAGGATTAACGGCTTATGGTGCTCAAATACTTAACTGGTTAGGGCAGCAGGGCAATGTTATCGCTACAGTAGGGACTGGATTCCTTTCGGCTATCGTGGCTTCTATCATGAATAATATGCCATCGACCTTAGTGGGCGCACTGGCTATTGATAGTGCGCAAGTACCCGCAGCCACTCGTGAGCTGATGATTTATGCTAATGTGATTGGTAATGATTTGGGACCGAAATTTACGCCTATCGGTAGTCTGGCGACTTTATTGTGGCTCCATGTATTGGCAGAAAAAGACTATAAAATAAGCTGGGGGCAGTATATGAAAATCGGTCTGCTCATTACGCCGCCAGTATTACTAGTCACGCTGTTGGCCTTGGTGTTTTGGTTGCCTTATCTGTCTTCATTTTAAAAGTTGAGTAAATGACTTGCGATTAGTGTGGCTATTACGCTGACATATATCAAAGTCATCGGTTATAATAGCGGCGCATTTTACCTTTTTTACAATGATACGTTTATTCTGCCAAGGATTTATGATGAGTGATCAGCAAGTACAGAAACAAG
Source organism: Psychrobacter sp. Sarcosine-3u-12 (assembly GCF_002836005.1). Lineage (NCBI taxonomy): Bacteria > Pseudomonadati > Pseudomonadota > Gammaproteobacteria > Moraxellales > Moraxellaceae > Psychrobacter > Psychrobacter sp. Sarcosine-3u-12. The sequence goes on along the minus strand of NZ_PJBY01000110.1, from coordinate 70,878 downwards.
CCGCAGCCAAAGCTGCTCTAAGCTATATCGAAGACGACATGATACTTGGAGTAGGCACAGGCAGTACGGTGAACTGTTTGATTGAATTGTTGCCGACCATCAAGCTTGCTGGCGCGGTTGCAAGCTCGCAGGTGACGGAAGACAAACTTCGTGCTTTTGGTATTGAAATCGTTGATTTGAACTTTGCTGGCACGCTAGATGTCTATATTGATGGTGCTGATGAAGTTAATGCCCATTTACAATTGATTAAAGGCGGTGGTGGTGCACTGACTCGTGAAAAAATCGTCGCTGCAGCGTCCAATAAGTTCATCTGTATGGTTGATGAGAGTAAGAGCGTTGAGATATTGGGTCGCGAGTTCCCCGTACCGATAGAAGTACTACCACAAGCGCGCTCGTATGTGGCACGTCAATTGGCTCGTCTAGGCGGTGATCCTGTTTACCGTGAAGACTTTGTGACTGATTATGGTAATGTAATTTTAGATACTTATGATTTGGATGTTAGTAATCCGATAGCGCTTGAGAAAGAGTTGAACAATATCGTTGGGGTCGTCTGTAATGGTATCTTTGCTGCCAACCAAGCCGATGTATTATTAAAAGCGGGCAGTACTGGCGTAACGACCTTTACCCGTTAAAGGGCTTGTTAACTGACTAATAATTGTTGGGCGACAATAAAAAGGCAGACCACAATAGATGTGATCTGCCTTTCTTATATGGTTTATTTTATAATTACTTCGGGCAGAGGTTTTTTATGCAGGTATAGTTAGCGAAAAGTAATATCAATAAATGACGCACTGCTGATATCAATTTTCTTTGCTTGCTGTGCCTGCGCAGACAGAGGCTACAAAAAATTGATATCAGCAATACCGTAGCGATTTTAGGATATTTTGACTATAGTTTAATCTTATCTTTTAATAAAAATTCCATCAGTGCTTTTTGGGCATGCAAGCGGTTTTCTGCTTCGTCCCACACTACTGAACGCGGGTCATCAAGCATATCGTGAGAAATCTCTTCACCGCGGTGCGCTGGCAAGCAGTGCATAAATACCACGTCAGGATCGGCTTTATCGAGTAGTGAAGGTGTCACTTGATAAGAGGCAAAACGGCGTGCACGAGTGTTTTGTTCAGACTCTTGCCCCATACTGGCCCAGACATCGGTGACAATCAAATGAGAGTCTTTCGCTGCCTCTTGAACGTCTTCCACAATACTAACGCAATGCGAGAAGCGTTTCATCAGTTCAGGGTCAGGCTCGAAGCCATAAGGCGCCGCTACACGTAACTCAAAGCCAAATTGATTGGCCGCTTGCATGTAAGAAGCACACATATTGTTGCCGTCACCAACCCACGTGACGATTTTATTTTCGATACTGCCGCGATGCTCATAATAGGTCTGCATATCAGCCAAGAGCTGGCAAGGATGAAAGTCATCGGTAAGGGCATTGATAATAGGCACGCTTGAGTATTCAGCAAAGGTTTCAACTTTCTCATGACCAAAGGTACGAATCATGATGATATCAACCATACTAGAGATAACGCGAGCTGAATCTTCTAATGGCTCACCGCGTCCTAGCTGGGTATCGTTGGGTGACAAAAAGATAGCACTACCGCCAAATTGCCCCATACCAGTCTCAAATGAGATGCGCGTACGAGTGGACGACTTCTCAAAGATCATGCCGAGCGTACGACCCACAAACGGTTGATATATCTCACCGGCGTGTTGCATCTTGCGCAACTCGCTGGCGCGTTTGATTAGGTTTTCTAGTTCTTGTTGGGTTAAATCAGATAAGGTCAAAAAATGGCGCAAACTCATAGTAATCCTAGCAGTCGATCGCGGTCAATGAAACGTCATCAGTCTGTAATAGCATTGCGTCAGTGCGTATGCTGGGGTGACAACAAACTTTTAGTATAGCGCAATTAGTCTTAATGTAAATGTCCAATTTTTCTGCGCCTAATATACCCATCATTCGAGTGTTAAGTTTATGGTTACCTTGCGATATTAAGCTTGTATACGGTTTGGCCTTAAGCTGAGACGGCATAATAGCTCGTAGCTAATGGTGCCAGCGTGGGCAGCGACTTCGTCAACGTGTGGCGCATCGCCCCAGAGTATGACCTTACTATTCAACGCGGTATCTTCTGGTACGCTACTGACATCAATGACGATCATATCCATGGCTACTCTTCCAAGTACCGCACATCGGTAGCTTTGATGATTTATGCTATCTATGACAGAGACGTAAGCGTCGTCGCTGACCACACGCGGATAGCCATCACCGTAGCCGATACTGACCAGTGCCGTTTTGGTGTCCTGTTGTGCGGTCCAGCGGCTACCATAACCAATGGCATCTCCTAGATCGACCGTCTGCAGTGCCATAATCTGGGCGCTAAACTCCATCGCTGGCTGCAAACCCAATTCTTGCGCATTTTTATCAATGACGGGGGCACTACCATATAAGATGATGCCGGGACGTACCCAGTCGTAATGGTGCTCTGAGAAATTGACGATACCGGCTGAATTGCATAAGGAACCTTTAATATCGGCGCTAATGGTTGCTTGCAACGTACTTAACACCTCCGAAAACCGCTGAATCTGTAGCACGTTTAATGGATGAGTGCGGTCATCGGCATTGGCAAAGTGAGTCGTTAAAATAAGCTGATAACCTGCTTTATGTAACTGTATAGCCGCTGCAATCACACCTTCTGCATTGAAGCCCAAGCGGTTCATACCAGTGTTGTATTTAATCCAAACTACTCTGGTTGCGCTATCAGCGGCTGGCATATTGTCCAACGCCCACTGCAACTGCTGGTTATGATGAATCACGCAGCTAATATCATGCTCAATCGCTTGTTGCCACTCATCAGCGGTAAAGGCACCTTCGATTAAACCAATGGTTTTATCCCAGCCCAATTGTCTGGCTTCCAGCGCCTCAGTTAAGGTTGCAACGCCGATACCATCAGCTTGTGATAATGCGGGCAGTACCGCTGCGATTCCGTGCCCATAAGCATTGGACTTGACCATAGCGAGGACTTTAGACTGGGGTGCCAGTTTTTTAACTTGGTTAAGATTATGAGTGATGGCTTTTGGTTTAATAGTAATGGTGCGCATAATCGGCTTCTTTATCAGCAAAGTTATAAAGCCAGTGAAACATCGATCAACTGATGAATCACTGGCCTTTTTATTAATCGTTATTTATTGATGGATACTTATTCATCATTTTCGAAACTCGCGTTTTGATAGTATTCTGGCGTCAGGTTAATAAAGCGGGTAAATTGCCCTTCAAAGCCCAAACGTAGGGTACCGATAGGGCCGTTACGCTGTTTACCAATGATGATTTCAGCCACGCCTTTGTGATCTGAGTTTTCATTATAAACCTCATCGCGATAGATAAACATAATCAAATCGGCATCCTGCTCAATCGCGCCCGATTCGCGCAAATCCGACATGATAGGGCGCTTATTGGGGCGGTTTTCTAGACTGCGGTTAAGCTGTGATAAGGCGATGACGGGGCATTCAAGCTCACGTGCTAGCGCCTTGAGACTCCGTGAAATCTCAGAGATTTCCCCAACACGGTTGCCATCAAGATTAGGGACTTTCATCAACTGTAAGTAATCGACGACGATAGCGCCAAGTTTGCCATCATGGTTTTTTGCAATACGGCGGCAGCGTGAACGCATCTCAGATGGTGGCAAAGCAGTACTATCATCAATATAAAGGTGCTTAGATTGCAAGTGTTGAATGGCATTCATCATTTTTGCCCATTCATCTTCATTCATTTGCCCAGAACGGAGATGCGTCTGATTAATCGCGCCCCATGAGGACAGCAAACGCATGACGATAGACTCTGCGGGCATTTCCATCGAAAATACCACCACGGGCAAATCTTCATTAAATAAAATCCCTTCTGCCAAGTTCATGGCAAAGGTGGTTTTACCCATAGAAGGACGCGCCGCTACGATGATTAAGTCACCTGCTTGCAAGCCTTGCGTTTTGTTATTCAACTCCGCAAATGGCGTTTGTAGACCAATCATGCCGTCTGGATTGGACTTTAGCTCTTGAATTTTATCAATAACGTTGGTCAAAACCGCGGTAATGCCGACGGGTCCACGCTGCTCAGCGCGTTTGTTATGCTGCTCATTGATACTGAATATCTTGCCCTCGACGCTGTCCAAAATATCACTGACGGTTTGGTCTTTGGGATTATAGGCCAGCGTTAGCATCTCGTTGCCAGTCGTGATCAATTGGCGTAGGGTAGACAGCTCACGTACGCGCTGGGCGTAGGCGGTCAGGTTGAATAAGGTGGCAGGGCTTTGGCTCAAGATGTCGGCCAAATAACTGTCACCGCCCGCACTTTTTAGCAGTTTCTGTGCTTCTAGCCAATCATGAACCATGACCGTATCGTAAGGCTCGTTGACCGCCGCTAGATGAGCAATGGCATCAAAAATATACTGGTGCCGCCCCGCATAAAAATCGTCTTTGGTGACGATATCTGCAATCTTGTCATACGCCTCTTCGATACTCATCAAAGACGCGAGCAAGGCCTTTTCAATATCAATATTGTGCGGCGGTGTCTGATTGAGTAAGTCGTCGGTTTTTTCTTTATCTGCCATGAGTGCCTAATATGTCAAAAGTCGTATAAAAAAGGGTGTGAAAAGTGTTTAATATAAATGCTTATTTTAGCAATGATACAGCAAAGCAAGCGCGCTGCACTTCTACGACAGTAGTACCAAAAGGTGGTCTCAGCGTTTGCTTAAAAATGTTAAAATGAGAAACGAAAGTTTAACACATAATGCACTTTTTTCAGACGCTATAAACAACTATCTAACCTAAATCAGGGTTGTAATACGTAAAGAAATCGTTTATACAATGTGAATATAAATATTTTTTCTAACAATAAAAATAATAATTAAATCAAATACTTATTTTGAATATAAAGGGGTTGCTATTATGCAAGATACACAAAAAAAACTGCCATTATTAATCACAACCGGTGAACCGGCAGGCATTGGTATGGATGTGGTACTGCTATTAGCGGCTGCGGGCAAGTTGCAAGATTTTGAACGTCCAATATGGGTCACGGCAGATAGCACCGCTATACAAACGCGGGCAAACGAGCTTGTGGTGGCTGGTGTGCTCGAAAGCTGTCCTGCTTGGCAAATACTGGATGTAAATATAGAAGCTGATGATTTTTTAAGTCAACTATCACAGCAAACTATGGATAGCGATAGTGCTTTTATCCTGCTGAATACGCCTTGTGCTGCGCCAGTCGTTCGTGGAAAAATCGACATTAACAATTCAGCGATGGTTGCCAAGCAATTAGCAATTGCCCATCAGATGGCAACCAACCAAACAGTCGCTGCTATCGTCACAGGGCCATTGCAAAAATCAGCGTTGATAGATGCTGGTATAAAGTTGCTCGATGGCACGATGTTTAGTGGTCATACTGAATTTTTTATGCAGCAAAGTGGCTGTGAGAAAGTCGTGATGATGCTCGCTAATCAAGCGATGAAAGTGGCGCTCGTCACCACACATTTAGCATTAAAGGATATTCCTGCCGCCATTACCGCTGAGAATGTGCGGCAAACGGTACAAATTGTCATTGATGATATGCGCGAGAAATTCGGCTTAACGCAGCCGCGTATTTTGGTCTGCGGTCTCAATCCGCATGCAGGCGAGGGCGGGCATTTGGGCGTTGAGGAAATTGAGATTATCAATCCCGTATTGCATGAGTTTATCGATGCGGGCGTCGATATATCAGAGGCAATGCCAGCGGATACCTTGTTTACACCAAGACATTTGGCAAATTGCGATGCGGTGATTGCGATGTATCATGACCAAGGTTTGCCGGTGCTCAAATCGCACGGCTTTGGCGATACGGTCAATCTAACCTTGGGTTTGCCTTATATCCGTACTTCTGTCGATCATGGTACGGCGCTTGATTTAGCAGGCTGCGGCGGTGCGAGTGCGACCAGCTTATATCAAGCGTTGAATATGGCTAATGAAATGGCAGACAAATCGCTTATTAATAGACCTCTGGCATAAGTCGGTGCCTTAGCGAGATTTATCGCGCAGTATTTATTGGTTAGCTTTATCGTAAATAATGACTATTTATAAATCATTGAACATACCCTGATATAAGTGGTTCCATTATACAAAAATTCTATTACTCGTCATCCAAGCAAACAACATGGAGAAAGTTTTGGTGATTAGATTACTTATACTACTTTTGTTTCTTTGCTTAGCATCAGCTTGTAGTAGTGAAGTAAAACAACCATTCAGTTTGGATTACCTATACAGTGCAGATCCTACAGCTGATGCTCTGAAAGCTATTTCGAAGGGTGATTTACACGTTTATGCCACTTACAGTGGTGGTCCCTACACTCCCGAAATAAAGCGAGGGTGCGTTAGCGATGAAAATATTGTTCCAATAAGAGGAACGTCACATGGATATGAAACTTATAAGCAGCATCAATTCAATACTTCAGCGGATTTATACGCTAAATATTATAATTTTCAAATTAAAGCTTATCTCATTAGAAACGGAGATAAATGTTTGAGCTGGACAGACTAAGGTTAATGAGATCATCCCATATTCTGTGTAACAGCCATTTAGATTAAATGCTTACTAATACGCTCATCAAATATAATCACTCTTATATGAATAAGGGCGGTTGTTTAGTGAGGACTTGAACTTTATCCTGTAGACTAATAGTATCAATGGTTTAAGAACAAAAAAGGCTCTGCGTCGGTTGCGCTAATGTATGAGCAGTTTACCGATAAAATTTCTCAAAAATACAGCAAATTTATGAGCTGTGCTATAATTTGTCATTATAAAGCCAATATATCACTGGCATCGACTTATCGACCCTTTTTTTTACCTATTAAGACTTTTTTATGTCCAAGACTCCGTTTGATGCTCAAACTATTTCCAACAGCTTAAAAGCTGCCAAACACCAACCGCGTAAACGCTTTGGTCAAAACTTCTTACATGACCGTAGTGTTATCCGTGAGATTGTTGAGAGCATTCGTCTAGAGCGTGATGATAATTTAATCGAGATTGGGCCAGGAATGGGTGCGCTGACTGAGCCATTATTGGCAGAAGTCGATGCGATGACCGTGGTAGAGCTGGATCGTGATTTGGCCGATAGCCTTCGTATCCGTATCGGTGCCAATAGCCATCCAAATTTTACGATCATCAAAGACAATGCCATGCACGTTGATTATCGTGAGCTCTATAGCCCTGAGCGTGGCAAACTACGTGTGGTGGGTAATTTACCGTATAACATCTCTACACCGATACTTTTTCATCTGCTCAGTTATGCTGATGTGATTCAAGACATGCACTTTATGTTGCAAAAAGAAGTGGTCGAACGTATCACCGCTGATGTCGGCAGCAAAACCTATGGTCGCTTGTCGGTCATCATGCAATATCACTGTGATACCGACTATCTATTGACTGTGCCACGTGGCGCATTTAATCCACCACCAAAGGTCACCAGCGCAGTCTTTCGCCTGACCCCGCATATCAATAAGCCAATAGTGGCAGAAGACGAAGAGTATTTCGCCGTTGTCGTGCGCGAAACCTTTAATCATCGTCGTAAGACACTACGTGCTATTTTTAAGAAGTCTACCTTGTTGCCGACATTGAGCGAAGAAGACTTTGCTACTTGCGCTATTGATCCACAAGCGCGTCCCGAGACCTTGAGCGTAAAAGACTTTGTCAATTTGAGCAATCAGGCGCGCAAAATAGAGGTTTAATTCATCATTCAAAAATATTTATTTAGAAATAAAAAAAGTCATTAGATAGAGATATGAGGGTTTATGAGCTTTCGCCACCAGTACGTCATCGGTGATCTGCAAGGTTGTTATGGGGCGTACCTTAATCTACTCGACACATTAGATTTTGACTCTGCGCAGGATAAGTTGTGGTTTGCAGGTGACTTGGTGGCACGCGGCGAAGACTCGTTGAATACCTTGCGTCATGTAAAGGCGCTTTGTGAGCAAGGCGCAGCAGCGACAGTACTAGGTAATCACGATATTAATTTGATCGCTGTTTGGCGCGGCGCTGCAAAGCTCAAGAAAAAAGACAAAACAGCTCCTATTTTTGCCGCCGATGATTGTGATGAGTTGTTAAACTGGCTACGCCATCAGCCAGTATTGGCTTATCCTGATGAGCAGACGGTATTGGTACATGCTGGTATACCGCCGCATTGGACTATTGAAGCAGCCGCAGACTATGCCCAGCAGTTAGAGGCGCAACTGCGAGGCAGCTTAAAACAGCTTGATCGATTGTTGCCGAACTTATATAGCAAGACCGCTGATGAGTGGCATTCAGACATTGATGGCTTTACCAAGATGCGGGCGATTGCAAATTACTTTACGCGTATGCGTTTGTGCAAGCAGGATGGTTTGCTCGAGTTTAGCTTTACAGCAAGTTTAGATGACTCGATGCCAAAAGACTTTTTGCCATGGTTTGAGTGGCAAGTACCGCGCACGCGTAAGATATTATTTGGTCATTGGGCGGCATTAAAAGGTGAGGTCGATTTACCACATGCCCGCGCCTTGGACGGTGGCTGCGTCTGGGGTAATTACTTATTGGCTTATCGATTGGGCGATGAAGATGTCATTACCTCAAGTGCCCATTGTCATCCGCCATAACGGCTGGATTTGCTAGCCATAGCTGTAGAAACAGTTGGCTGTAACTGTTTCTATAAAAAAATCATCTGCTAGACAATAAAAGAAGCGATTATATAAGCCACCAAAACTGCCGATTTAACTGGGCAACTTAGGTGGCTTTTTCGGTTTTGGCAGTGGGGTTTTGGCATCGCCTGCGTTTTTGCTATCAGAGTCAGCATTCCCTGTCTCATCACTACTCACTTCATCGCTGTTAGCCGCCAGGCTATCAAGGGTTTTCGTAGTTTTATCATATTGAATATCATCGGTGTATGGCACACTATTGAGATCGTCATCCAGCAGACCATCATCGAGATCTACTATTTTTTTGGCCATGGTTTGATTCGCGGTGTTGTGCGCTTCACGATTACCCGTCGTAGGATCAAAGTTATTGTCAGCTGTCTGATTGTCGTATTGTATGTCGGTCACTGCTGGATCATTTTGCATATTGCCTTGCATTGATTTGGGTAGTATTTTTACGTCCGATAAACGTCGTACCACATAATTACTGGGTAAGGGCTTGCCGCCTTTTTGCGCTGAGGTATCGTCAAAAATCATGCGACCTTGGCTATCGATACGCGCATATTTCATGGGTTTATCACGTGGCCAAAAGAAGTCAGATGGATGACTGATAATGTGACCAAACACCAGTTTGGTCAGGCGACCCCATTCAAAGAAGCGCACTTCTTTTGAGCGTAGCGCCACGAACAAGGCGAGGGAGAAGCTGACCATTAAGTTGACGATACCGATAAGGGCGACACCAAGAATGGACAGTAAGATGACGTTCCAGCTGATTTGATCGGCAGGCATGTTGAATAACCCATGTGCCAAGTTGGCTGAGGCAAAGGCAATATGGCGAATATCAATGGGTAAGCCAAAGATAAAACCAATAGTGGCGGTGCTACCTAAAAATACGCCGAATAAGAAGTTGCCCATGATGGCACCCAAATTGGCTTCTACAAAGCCGCCTAAACGCTGTAACCATGATTTGGGAAGCAGGAACTTTAGCAACTTATGGCGCTGTATACGGGCGCCAACATGATTATAAACCGCTAAATTATCGTAATAGCCAGCGATCAAACCCGATAAAAATAAATACACACCAGCGATAGCAGCATGGGGCAGGGCGAGCGAGCGAAAAGGGTCGAGATCATGGAGGAGATGGCCCGCCTTCTCGGTATCAATCATCGGTGTGCCCGTATATTGCAGCCAAGCAAAAGAGATGATAAGGGCAACGGGTATCGCCACCATCACATTACCCATAATAGCGATAAATTGGGTACGCAAAATATCAACGACCAATTCTGACAGCTTGGTCAGCTGTCGAGATTTTTTACCAGAGCCGTCTGATATGGTGGAGGCAATAGCCGCCGCTGTCATGGCAGGCTGCTTGGTGGCGACCGTACCGCGAATGACATGAATAAAAACAAAGCCCAAACCATAAATCATACTATTAATAAATGCCCGACCCATCGGTGCGAGGGCCAAATGATAAGCCAGTATCTTGGTGGTCGCCATAAAAGCAATGATAAAGCCCCCAATTGAGGCTTTTTTGAACATTTCCTGATAACCGGCCTTATCAGTACTAATGTAATGCTCACCGACGCGGCTTGCATTTTCTGTCACTTTTCGCGAGAGTAACTTGGTATTATTATCGATCAAATAACCGATACTATAGCGACGATTGGCGGTGGTAATCAGCGTTTGGATGAGTTCAATGACGGCAAGATCACGCTTGTTATAATCATCAGTCACCAGCTCAGTCAAGATACGCATACGCTGCAAGCTTTGGTCTAGACGTAGCATCATATTGGTCAGACGAATAGAAATACCCGTCTTATAAATACGTTTACGCACCGTGGCAACGATGTCTTCGCACTGCTCAATCATGACGAGCAACGGCGCTGGATCGACCGCTTTTTCGGGGGTAATATCAGTCAAGGTATCAAGCTCATGCGCCTGTCTATATTGATTGACGAACAGTACTGCTTCTTGATTTTGTGCTACAAAAGACGCTGAGTAGTTTAATATTTGGGGGTAAGATTCCATCAAATCAGGGTGCAGACCGATACCACTGATGCGATAAGACAAAATGATAATCGCGTTTAAAATACTATTTTTCGCCGTAGCGACCAGATCTAAATGCGCTTCTTCGACTCTGATTAATTCAACCAGCTCATCCCACTTTTCTTTGTCGATATTGGCCAACCAGCGCTCGTCAGAGCGCTTATCAAATAAATAACCAACCAGCTCAACAACGGAGTCCTCTTGCGGCAGTAATGGCAAAAAGCGATGACCGACTAAACGCCGCAAACTGTTAAAAAATCCTTGATCCGACATGATGCCCGTGTCGGTATAGAGCGCAATTTGCCGGTATTGGATAATGAGTTTTAGTACAAAGCTTGCCAGCCCGTCTCCATATTCTGGATGATGGCGTAAGATATCAATCAAATCCTGAATGTTTTCATTGGCGAGCGCAGGCTCTTTATCGCTCACCCGTAGCTCATCTATTAAGCGTTTTAGTACCGCAGGATCGGGTACATCACTTAGCGCCGTAATCTGCTGTAAAATGCGTTTTAATTCTGGCACGTCGCATCCTCTATCATGGTGGTTTTAGCCGTTTTTATTGTTAGGTTTCGAATATTTTTTTTGTTAGGTTCCAAACAGTGTTATTTGGTATACCGTATAGGCTATGCTAAAAACTTGGTCATCTTATGAAGTCACTCGAACGCTATAGTCAAGGAATTTTAGAATCGCTGCAAGGCGACCGACCGCAGATAGTACACTGAGTACATCTAGGGCGGGTAACACCGTAGCGGTTTAGAAATGCTCTGACTATAGTTTGTCTTGCGTTATTCTAATCGGAACCATGCATTGATAGTGAGTTATTTTGTTAGCAGTTATGCTGAAAATATTTTTGGCAAAAAAAGGGACAGTAGCGTAACTGTCCCCTTATTTAAAATCTTATAGAATGGCGATGACGGCTATTTAGCTAGCAGGTACATCAAAGTAGTCAAGATCAAAGTTCATCATCGGATCGCTACCTGCTTTTACCATTTGCGCATGCGCATCGATACGTGGCAAGACACGACCGACAAAGTAATCAGCCAGTTTGGCCTTGTTGGTGTAGAACTCGCCCTCTTGACCGTTAGCGGCTTCCACCATCAATGCAAACATGTACGAATAGCACAGATAGCCAAAGGCATGCATATAGTCAACAGCACAGCCATTGATTTCGTTTTTACGCTCGCCAATATTAGCCAGTACCGTTTGGGTAAGAGTTTCTATCGTATCCGCAGCCTCTAGGGTTGCTTGTTTGATCGCATGATCCGCTTGCATATTATTGACGAAATCACGAATCTCACCTAAGAAGTGGGTGACGTATTTGCCATTATTTTTTGCCACTTTACGACCTAGTAGGTCAAGTGCTTGAATACCGTTGGTGCCTTCATAAATCTGGGCAATACGCGTATCACGAACGATCTGCTCCATACCCCATTCGCGAATATAGCCATGACCGCCGAAGACTTGCTGACAATCAACCGTGGCTTCTAAGGCTTTGTCGGTCAAAAATGCCTTGGCAACTGGCGTCAGTAGGGCAACGCGAGCGGCAGCAGCAGCAGCTGCTTCTGGATCGGTACTAAATTTTTCTTCATCAAGGTTTTTGGCGACATACATTGCAAAACAGCGTGATGCTTCAGTATTGGTCTTAGCATTTAACAGCATGCGGCGGACATCGGCGTGATGAATAATCGCGTCAGCTGGTTTTTCTGGGCTTTGTAGTTGGGTGTCGCTACGGCCTTGACCACGGTCATTGGCATACAGTGCCGCGTTTTGGTAAGCAAGCTCAGAACCACCAAGTCCTTGCAGACCCATGGTGACACGCTCATAGTTCATCATGATGAACATAGAAGACAGACCCGTGTTTTCAGCACCAACCATCCAGCCTTTTGCATTGTCAAAGTTCATGACGCAAGTGGCCGACGCTTTGATACCCATCTTATGTTCGATAGAACCAACAGCCAAGGTATTACGCTCGCCCAAGCTGCCATCTTCTTTGACCAAGAATTTTGGTACGACGAATAAAGAAATGCCTTTTGAGCCTTCTGGGGCGTTAGGCGTTTTTGCCAATACTAAGTGAATAATATTATCAGTTAGGTCGTGTTCACCACCTGTGATGAAAATCTTAGTACCAGAAATCTGATAGCTACCATCATCATTTGGCACCGCTTTGGTCTTGATAATACCTAAGTCAGTACCGGCATGTGGCTCTGTTAGGCACATGGTACCAGCCCATTCGCCGTTATACATTTTTTCTAGATAGGTTTGTTTCTGTTCTTCTGAACCGGCAGCATTAAGACACAATGTGGCGCCAACAGTCAAGTTAGGGTAGAGGGCAAACGATTGGTTGGCAGTGAAAACCATCTCTTCGGTCAGCATAGTGACCATTTTTGGGAAGCCTTGACCACCGTATTCAGCGTTACCGCTTAAACCAACCCAGCCAGATTCGGCATATTGTTTATAAGCGTCTTTGAAACCTGTTGGCGTAGTGACAACGCCATCACCCTGAAAAGTAGCACCTTCTTCATCGCCACTACGGTTAATAGGTAGCAGAACGTTTTTGGTCAGTTTTGCCATTTCTTCTAAAATCATATCGACAGTGTCCATGTCAACATGAGCCAGATTGTCGTTGTTTTGCCAAAATTCATTCGCTTTAAAAACATCATTTAAGATGAAGCGCATGTCATTAAGAGGGGCATTATAAACAGCCATAAACATTCCTTTGGTTCAATTGAATAAAAATTAAATACGTTAAGGTTATCGGTTGTTCTTTTTGAGTTAACCTTAATGGTCAATAGCTAAAGTTTAGCAAATTAGAGGCTTAGCTTGTGTATTTCTTCGTGAATTGCGCGTACACCAAAAATGTTTTTTTGGCAAATAATCGTTTTTATAAGCGCAACTGTATCGCAATAAGCAAATCGGCAACACACCTTGGTATGTTGCCGATTTTAATTACAATAGTGATGTTCATTAAGCAAATATTGGATCTACTTAGGGCTTATTAAAAAGCAAATTGATCAACATCCATCGTCATGTACGGTTCAACGCCAGTAGCGATACGCTGTACGTGAGTAGTGGTACGTGGTAATAGTTTTGCAAAGTAGAATTGTGCGGTTTTAATCTTGGCATCATAGAATGCTTGCTCGCTGCTACCGTTAGCGATTTCAGTTTGCGCGACCAATGCCATACGAGCCCATAAGTAGGCTAGAGTGACGTAACCACTGAAGTATAAGTAATCAACTGCCGCGCCGCCGACTGCATCTGCGTTTTCAGTCGCTTGCATACCGATACGTGACGTCAAATCGCCCCATTCTTTTAGATGCTTGGCAAGTGGACGGATAAACTGACCCATCTCGTCATTGTCACTGTTTTCTTCACAGAACGTTTGGATGATTTGTACGAAGTTGGCAAGCAATTTACCTTGTGAACCCAACACTTTACGACCTAAGAGGTCGAGTGCTTGTATTTCAGTAGTACCTTCATAAAGACAAGCAATACGTGTATCACGGACGTTTTGTTCCATGCCCCATTCGCTGATAAAACCATGACCGCCATAGACTTGTACGCCATGGTTAGCCGCTTCTAGACCAGTCTCAGTCAAGAATGCTTTAGCAATTGGTGTCAATAATGACAGCATTTGGTCAGCAAATTTCAGGTTGTCGCCTTCGCCTTTGGCAACGGTATCCGCAAAATGCGAGAGGTAATAAACTAGGGCACGACCGCCTTCTGCAAAGGCTTTTTCGGTCAACAACATGTTACGAACCGCTGGATGGACGATGATAGGGTCGGCCACTTTTTCTGGCGCTTTAGCACCTGATAGTGAACGCATCGCTAAGCGGTCTTTGGCATAAGTCAGTGAGCCTTGGAACGCATACTCTGCTGCCGTTAAACCTTGAACTGCCGTACCGATACGAGCGACGTTCATAAAGGTAAACATGCACTGTAAACCACGGTTCTCAGGGCCAATCAAGTAACCAGTTGCGCCATCAAAGTTCATGACACAAGTCGCTGAGGCTTTGATACCCATTTTGTGCTCGATAGAACCACAAACGACTTTATTGTTCTCACCCAAGCTGCTGTCTTCGTTGACCATGACTTTAGGAACGATAAACAACGAGATGCCTTTGGTGCCAGCAGGAGCGCCTGGTAGACGAGCCAAAACGATGTGAATAATGTTATCGGTTAAGTCATGCTCACCAGCTGAGATAAAGATTTTTTGACCAGTGATGCTATAGCTACCATCTTCTTTTGGCTCAGCTTTGGTACGAATGATACCCAAGTCAGAACCTGCATGCGCTTCAGTCAAGCACATAGTACCTGACCATTCGCCAGTGACCATTTTTTCTAAGTAAGTTTGTTTTTGGGCATCAGTACCATGATGTTCAATGGTCTGGATGGCACCATGTGATAGGCCAGGGTACATAGAGAATGACCAGTTAGCTGTACCAACCATCTCATTAATGACCGTCGATAATGAAAACGGCATGTTTTGACCACCGAATGCTTCTTCAGCAGACAACGCTGGGAAGCCAAGCTCACAATACGCTTTGTATGCTTCTTTAAAACCTTTTGGCGTGGTAACAGCGCCATTGTTAAACTGACAACCTTCAGCATCACCGCTTTGATTCAGTGGTGATAGCTCATTTTCAGCAAAGCTCGCTGCCATCTCAAACAGGCTGTCCATCAACTCGCGATCTGCTTCTTGGAACGCAGGCAAAGTTTTGTAGTGACTTTCGCTGTCGAGTAACTCATGCATCACGAATTGAATGTCACGTAAGGGCGCTTTGTATTGCATAACTTCCTGTCCTTTTTGGAATGCAATCGAGACCAATAGCTGGTTATCCTGTCTCATGCGCTAAAGTTTCGCGCATGAGACAGAACTGACTGTATCCGAAGTGTCTACTGGAATGGTAGAGACGGATACGGCTCATCTAAGGTGTCGATTGTATAAAATAGTATTGAAACGAATGGTGATTGTTAAAGTCAGTTTAATGTTCAATTGGCTCTAACAAATGCACCATAAAAGATAGGCTTTCATAGGCGATTATACAAGTTTAGTGACAGCACTGATAAGTCATGAACCTACCTTGCATCCGTTATGCAATCAACGTTAGGCGAAAAAAATGAATGATAATAATCGACTAAAAAACTAGCGAGTCATTTTTACAAAAAGATTTGAATTTGTCTTCAATCTGGACAAAAAAGGGATTAATAAGCTAGAAAGGGCAAAATCGACGAAAAATGGTATTAAATAAGTTGTTAATATCATTATGTTAACTGCCTTACTGACTTTAGTTTGCTGATATTTCTCTTGCCCTTTACTATCATTACCAAAGTCAATATATATCTTAAGATGTCTTATTTGGATGAGTACTGCTGCCTTAGCAGTTCGGTTGCGATATCAGCAGTCACTGGTTTGCCGAACCAATAGCCTTGCCCGTACTGGCAACCCATGTCTAATAGTAAATCACGCTGCTGCTCGGTTTCGATACCTTCAGCGATAACTTGCATGTCAAGTGCCACTGCCAAATCTAAAATTGCCTTGACGATGGCGTATTGAGTACGGTTGGTTTCAATCTTTGATATAAAACTTTTATCGATTTTGATAAAGTCAAAAGGGTATTCTTGTAAATAGCTTAAAGATGCATAACCTGTGCCGAAGTCATCTAGCGCCAAACAAATCCCCAACTCTTTTAGTAAATCGAGCTGTTTCTTGACATTGGCATGGCGTTGTATCAATGAGGATTCTGTTACTTCAATATGCAATTGTTGAGCGCTGATGTCGTACTGTAAAAACAAGTTGCTGACCATTTCATAAAAATCAGGATGGCTAAATTCAGCAGCATCCGCATTGATACAGATATGCTGATCGAAGCCAAGTTTTTGCCAAATTGATAGCTGTTGTGCAATTTGGACTGCCATTTGTGAGAATAGCTCAAACGACAGTTTGTGAGTAATGATGGCGTTCATAAAGTGGACAGGTTTTAGCAGTCCGCGAGTGGGGTGCTGCCAACGTACCAGCGCCTCAAAGCCAGTGATGGCTCCGGTATCTAAGGCAAACTTGGGTTGATAGTAGGGTATAAACTGAACTTCATTGCTGGCTGCTCTAAGCTCGGCCTCTAGCTGTAAACTATTGGCAGTCGCTTCGCTGATTGCTTTATTGTACCAACAGATGTCGTCGCCACCTTGTTGCTTCACATAATGTAAGGCCTTCTCGGCTTTGGTCAATAGCCCCGCCATTTCGTGATCATTTTCAGGGAAGTAACTGACGCCAACGGAGATGTGACAATAAATGTCCGCATCTTCGGCTGGCTCATCATTGATAGAGAACGGATGCTCACACATTTGCATCAAGCTATCTAGCTGATTACGTACGGTATTGGCGTCATTACATTCGAACAATAAAGCAAAATCATCACCACCAAAATGAGAAAAACAGCGTAAGTTGTCAAGCTTTAAGGTTTTGACCCGCAGTACAAAGTTCTCTATGAGTGTATTGATACCGTCAGGGCCGAGTAGGCTGGCAAGATTGCGATAACGATCAATATTAAGACGTACAATCACCACCTCTTGATAACTCTCTAACAACAGCTCACTGGTCTGACTCAAAAACACCTTGCGATTGGGCAAGCCGGTCAGTTGATCGTAATTAAGCAGATGATCCACTTGTTTTCTGTCCTCGACAACAGACGACATATCACGAACCACACCGACATAATAAGCCGTTTGCCCCACATAGATTCTGCGATAAGTAATGTGACAGTTTAGGACTTGTCCATAGCGATTCGCCATCGAAAAATCGATTTCATGAAATCCTTCGCTGTCTAAGGCTTTGGTGAGATCATGTAAAATTGCTTGCTCTTCTTTTGATAAGAATTCAGCCGCATATATACCAAGCGGTCGGCCCAGCAAAAAAGATTCGCTGTAACCAATCATAATCTCATAAATGGCATTGACTGATAGATAACGAAAGTCTGCATCTAGGATAAAGATGGCGTCTTCAGATTGCTCGCATAACTGGGTCAACAGTTGCTGCTTGTCCGAGAGTGGAAGCGTGGTAAAAGTAGTCATAGTTGGACTCATTAAATCAACATCAAGCCAAAAAAGTTAGCCAGTTTTTGCTAGACATAACCTTGGTAAATCATATCGTAAGCTTAGCGGTACAAGTTATACCCCCAGCGTGCAAGGCAATGAAAAGGGTCGTATCAGCACGCTTCGTTTACCCTAGCTATCAGCATGATATTGGCAATAACATTTTGTCGTTAATAACGAAGCGCGTGCAATGTCGCCAAGGCAACGACCGGCGCAGTCTCAGTGCGCAATACGCGATGGCCAATTTGCCAAGGCGCAAAGCCCATTGCTTGTGCTTGTGCGCGCTCATCATTACTCAGACCACCCTCGGGGCCGATGAGCAACTCTACGTAGGGTTTATCTCTTTTTAGTGCAATTGATAGCGTCTCTGGCCGCAAAGGTTGTCCTGCTGCTGGCACGCTCAGTTGCAAACGTAAATCTGCCGGTTGCTGTAATACTTGATAATAAGAATCTTGGCTCAGCTCAGCTACTATAGGGCTGACCACCATTTCTTTTTCGTTTAATTTTTCGCTAGCGGCTATATTTAATAGCCAGTCATCAATCGATAATGGCGCAAGAATAAGTGGTGGGCGATTGAGGCCGCATTGCTCACAGGCGGCGATAGCGACTTGTTGCCAATGCGCCAACTTTTTTTCAACTTGTGCGGGTTTGAGGTTGACCTCGCCATGATGACTGCTGAGGAGTTGGATCGCAGTAACGCCAAGCTCGGTAGATTTTTGAATGGCATAGTCCATGCGTTCGCCACGACTCATCACCAGCCCGATTTTAGTTAATATAGAAGCGCTGCGGTCATTCTCGATCTGGGTCAGTAAAGTCGCTGTGGCATTTTTTTTACTAATTGCTTGTAGCTGTACCTGATATTCGCCGCCAAAGCCATCGAACAAAATGCCTTGGTCACCGATATTTGCGCGTAGTACCCGGCACCAATGATGGACAATACTGTCTGTTAATTCGACACTAGCACCCATAGGCAAGGTGCTAAGTTTGGGGAAGGGGGTGTTCGTATCGTTACTGGAGGCATAAAAAAAACGTCGCACAGTCGCTTAATCCTTTAATTGAACAATAATCCATCCCAATATATTAGCAGAATATGAGCTGAGAAGAGAGGGGTATTGTTACAGGTGTTTGGGGAATAAAAACAGCTCAAATAAGGCTGTCCTTAGCATAAGATGAGTCATCAGCAAAACAAAAAAACTGGCGCTCCTAAGAACGCCAGTCATTAAGCAATACATTCGGTCAATATTTAAGCAATCAAACCTAACGCTTCAACCAAACGCTTGTTTGGCTCAACCTTATTCATGCTATAAAAATGCATGGCAGGTACGCCCTCGGCAATCAAGCGCTCACATAAACGATAGACCACATCAAAGCCGAACTCGCGAATAGCGGTGCGGTCATCGCCAAAATCTGCCAAGCGCTTACGCACATAGCGAGGAATATCAGCACCACAGCTATCGGCAAAGCGTACGAGATTGCTAGAGTTGGTAATCGGCATAATGCCTGCGACTAACGGCTGCGCTACTGTATCGATACCGCGCTTCTCTAACGTATCACGCAGATATAAATAACTATCCGCGTTATAGAAAAACTGGGTAATTGATGCATCGGCACCAGCCTGATATTTATTGACTAAGTTGTCAACATCAAACTCAAAGCTACGCGCTTGTGGATGCATCTCAGGATAGGCTGCCACCTCGATACGAAAATGATCACCTGAATATTCACGGATAAACTTCACCAAGTCTAACGCAAACGGTAGCTCACCCATACCTACTTGACCTGAGGGTAAGTCACCACGCAGGGCGACCAAACGCTGGATGCCTAAGCCTTTATAAAGATCGAGCAGTTCGGCGATTTGACTTTTATCATCACCGATACAAGACATATGCGGCGCAATATCAGTCTCACCGCGCGCGCACAAAGCTTGGACAATATCCAAAGTGCGGCTACGGGTTGAACCGCCCGCACCGTAGGTCACTGAAAAGTAAGCAGGTGATAGCTTATTCAGCTCATCATAAGTGCTGAGGAGCTTTTCATGTCCTTGCTCGGTTTTGGCTGGGAAAAACTCAAAGGAGAAAGCAGGCTTAGTCACAGTCTGACTCCTATTAGTATTTATAAGCGTCAGGCTTAAACGGACCTTCGACAGGTACGCCTAGATACTCGGCTTGCTTTTCAGTCAGTTTCGTCAAAGTACCGTTAAAGCCTGCAACCATCGCCGCCGCGACTTCTTCGTCGAGTTTTTTCGGTAACACTTTGACATATAAATTATCAAAGCGCTCATCGACTGGCAGCTCAGCGAATTTTTCTTCAAATAAGTACATTTGTGCCAATACTTGGTTAGCAAATGAGCCATCCATCACGCGTGATGGGTGACCAGTGGCATTACCTAAGTTCACCAAGCGACCTTCAGCAAGCAAAATCAAATAATCGTTTTCGTCATCCGAGCGGAACACTTGATGCACTTGTGGCTTAATCTCAACCCAGCGCCAGTTGTCACGCATAAACTGCGTATCGATTTCGGTGTCGAAGTGACCGATGTTACAAACGACGGCACCCGGTTTCAATGCTGCTAGCATGTGACGATCACAAACGTGATAGTTGCCAGTAGTGGTAACAATCAAATCAGTGTCTTCTAATAGGCGAGTATTGATGTTTTCTGCACCGCCGGTGTTATCGCCGTTGATGTAAGGTGACAATACTTCATAGCCGTCCATACAGGCCTGCATAGCACAGATAGGATCAACTTCTGAGACACGTACGATCATGCCTTCTTGACGTAAGCTTTGCGTTGAGCCTTTACCCACATCACCATAACCGATGACTAGCGCACGGCGACCGGCAAGGAACATATCGGTAGCACGTTTGATGGCATCATTTAAGCTATGACGGCAGCCGTATTTGTTGTCATTTTTAGACTTGGTAACCGCGTCGTTAACGTTGATAGCCGGTACTTTTAGCGTACCCTTATTTAGCATTTCAACCAAACGATGGACACCTGTAGTAGTTTCTTCAGAGATACCATGGATGTTATCAAGCATTTGGGCATAATCGTTATGAATCAAAGCAGTCAAATCACCGCCGTCGTCCAAGATTAAGTTAGCATCCCAAAGTTGACCTGAGGCTTCGCCGTCAACATGGATTTGTTGACGTAAGCACCACTCGTACTCTTCTTCGGTTTCGCCTTTCCAAGCATAAACAGAGATACCAGCAGCAGCAATCGCCGCAGCAGCATGGTCTTGAGTTGAGAAGATGTTACATGAGGTCCAGCGTACTTCCGCACCTAGCGCGACAAGCGTCTCAATAAGGACAGCCGTCTGAATGGTCATGTGGATACAGCCAGCGATTTTTGCGCCTTTAAGCGGTTGGTCGGCTTCGTAGCGACGACGCAAACCCATCAGGGCAGGCATTTCGGCTTCAGCTAGGGTGATTTCATGGCGACCGTAATCAGCAAGGCTAATGTCGGCAACTTTATAGTCAGTGAAAGAGGGGTCGATCGTATGGGCAGATGGGGTGTTAGACACTGCGTCCATAATATGCTCCTATCAGTTAATAGATAAAAAGAATAAAAACGCAGGTGCCGTTATTTGCGCTGTTCATAACCCAAAATGGTCATAAACAGTTAACCGAGCCTAACATAACAAATGATTTGCAAAGCGATAAAGCTTATATGCAATAAAATTTATTATGGCGCAACACCTCTCGGAGGTCGTTATTGTAATAGATGAATCAGTGATTGTCACCTATTGGATAACATAAATATTAGGCAGTAAAGGTATGAGTGATTTTGCCTTTTTGGTGGGCACAAAAAAAGGCCATCGTTGGATGACCTTGATTGTTGATATACATTTTGTGCAATTTGATTGGGTTTAGAACCAGTTATAAGTTAATGAGGTAAAGAAGTTAGTGCCGTCAGTGTTATAGCCAAGCGCTGTCACATAGTCTTTATTAGTAATATTATTTAAGCGAGCACTCATTGTTAAATTATCCGTCAACTGATAATTGCCACTAATATTAAATAGACCAAAGCTATCTATGATCTGTGAATCAGCATTGTTTACACTGTAATAATAATGACCTATATATTCATATTCAGCACGGATATCTAAACTCGGTAAACGATAGCCTAAGTAGATAAGGCCTTTGTTCTCAGGGCGAATAGGGAGGTAGTTACCATTGTAATCAATAGGATTACCAAGATAGTCGACTTTACCCGTGTAATCACTATCATCTTTAGCTTTTTGGTAGTCGTAACTGCCTCCAAATAGGTAATTATCAATTACCCAATCTGAAGTCAATGTCACCCCTTTGATTTTGGCTTTGTCAGTATTTATTCTTTGTCCATAAATGTATTCAGGGGTGCTTTTACCATCACTGGCAATAAGGTCGTCGACCTTATTATGGTAACCTGTGATGCGTGTCGATTGCAGTGAAGTATTATATTCAATGAAAGCTTCGTAGTTATCACTAGTTTCTGGTTTTAGATTTGGATTACTGCCCCAACTTTTAGGTCCGTATAAGTCATTAAAGGTCGGTATGCGATAGCCTTTAGCGTAACTTGCGCCAATACGAAAATCAGGGCTAATATTATAAGCACCGCCTAAGTTATAAGTAGTTTCGCTGTCGAAATCTGAATAGTCGTCATATCGTATATTGGCTTGCGCGTCGAAGCCATTATATGACAGCAAATAACCCAAAAAACCACTGGTAGTTTTACGATCATCGGCATCATATACATTTGACTCAAGTTTTTGCTTCAAATGCTCAGCGCCCAGAGTTAATTTGCCGACTGGCAAGTCTTGAACGCTTATTAAGCTTATTTGCTGCTGCTTAGTATCATATTGGCTGCCATTATTTGCGTCAGTCTCATAAGTCGTTGATTCGTCGATACTATAACCATATTGAAGTTTTGTGTTGCTGCTATCAGTAAAATGTTCAAGATAGGCACTAGCAGCCCCACTTTCTTGATCTGAAAAGGCATGCTTTAGAGCAGGAGCGCCCGTCATGTAATCATCATAAGCGTCAATATCTGTTGTTGATTTTGAATAAAGACCGCTAATTCCAAATCTTAAACTATCGTTAATTTTTTGATTAAGAAGTAAGCTGTAGTTATCACTCTCAAAGCCATCATCATCAGTCTGACTTGGTAGGTCACCAGGTAAAGTAGCGTTAAATCCGTCTGTTTCGTTATGACTGGCTGCTAGGCTCAGCGTAGTACCCTTGTCATTAGTAAATTGAGCGCTCGCTCCATATAAATATTGATTATGAGAGCCAATACCTGCGGTCACAGCAACGTTACTTTGTTCGATATTATTGCCTTTAGTGAATACTTGGATAACGCCGCCCATCGCGTCTGCACCATAAATACTAGAGCCTGAAGCACCATACAAGACTTCAATACGATCAATCTGATCCGCTGGAAGTAGATTTAAGGTTGCACCGCCCGCACTCAACGAGCTATAGCGTACGCCATCAATGAGCACTAAAACTTGTTTGCTATCATAACCGCGCATATAAAAATTTGAGGTAGTACCTGAGCCGCCATTAGTGTAATGACTGAAACCTGGCTGATGTTTCAAAATATCAAGTGCCGTCTGACCCTGATAACGTTGTAGCTCTTCACTATCAATGATCCGAGTTTGAGCAATGACGTTACTCGTTTTAGTAGGCGTACGTGTGGCGGTCACCACAATTTTATCAAGCTCAACTTGTGGTAATTCACTATCATTGACTGTTTCTAAGTCAGTGTCAGCTGGTGTGACAGCCATGGCTGTATTTACGGCAAATACACCAAGCGCACTTAAAATACAGCAGCGTAAATAAGTAGACGAAGAAGAACGTGTTAACAACATAATGATTTCCAAGGTTACATGAGCAAAGGTTAAGAAGGTAAAGTTTACAAAAAACAGTAGACAAGTTAAACAACGCTCATTATCTATAAATATGCCTGCTTTATAAACCACTTTTAGCCAATATTTATTCACGCTAAGCTGAGCCAGTTTCATGATAGTAGATTATTAAGTCATCCTCGTGCACTATACAAGGCATTTGTTCTCTGATTACTGTGTTCATACTCAGTACTGACCTATCATTAGACACATCAGTCGGCATAAAAATATGTAATCAAAAACACGACCGTTAGTTATAATTGCTATCATGGCAGCAGGTCATATTCATTATTGGCTGTTTCAGCTATTTTTTATGTATCACTGTTGATATTTATAAATATTTTATCTATAAATTAAGAGGTTTGTTTTGTCTACTAAGCGTCGTATGAGTCCTGCTAGCTTACCTTTGTCTTTAACGGCATCATTATCAAGAACACTGATTGTGCTGAGCTTATTGCTGACTTTATTATTTAGCCTGATACTGCCAAATGCTGCCCTTGCTGCTGAGGCCAGTGTATTGGGAATTGGCGGAACTAGTGAGGCTGCTAGTACCAGCGAGCCGCTACCTGATTCGTTCGGACGAGATACCCCGCGGAATACGGTGCAAGGATTCATTAGTGCGCTTGGCGAAAATGATTATTTGCTGGCGAGCAATTATCTTAATTTGTCAAAATCAGACAATCCAACGACTGCTGTGCGTCAATTTAAGCAAGCGCTTGACGCGGGTGGACGCTTTTCAGCTGATTTGCAGATTAATAATACGCTCGAAGGCAATTTAGCCGACCAACTACCGCCCAGCCAAGAAAATGTGGGTAACATCAGTATCGGTGATAAAAGCGTGCCGTTATTGCTTGAGCGCGTCGTCTCAAAGCAAGGTGAGCAATACTGGCAGTTTTCTACCGAAACGCTCAGCTCAATACCAGAAGTTCTAGAAAACACCGATCCTACCTTGGTGTCTCGTTATACGATCGACTCGCTAGAAGGTAAAAAGCTTTTCGGCTATCAATTGGTGGATCTGTTCGCCGCCTTGGCCATGACTGTGAGCAGTTTTTTATTGACCTACGTCATGGTATGGCTGCTGTATCATTTGTTAAAGCTCGTTTATCCACGCGTGCGCGGTGTGGCATTACCAGTGCCGGACAAGGTTATCTTGCCCCTTGCGGTAGTGATTATGGCGCTGATATTGTCTGAGGTGATGGTCTATTCTGGGGTGTCAGTGACGCTGCGTGAGCCAGTCAATCGCTTTACCGAGATTGCATCGTGGCTCGCTATAACGTGGTTATTACTACGTGTCATCGATGCTATTTTCACGCGTGCTGTTAACTTAAGCTATAAGAAAAACCATACTGAACGGGTTTCGATATTAGGGTTGATGCGAAAAGTTGTTAAGGCCTTACTACTGATATTTGCTGTGATCGTCATTTTTGGTAATTTAGGCTTTGATTTGACAACAGGTATCGCAGCCTTAGGTGTCGGTGGTTTGGCTTTAGCACTTGGTGCGCAAAAAACCATCGAGAACCTCGTGGGAAGTGTGGTCGTCGTGGCGGATTCGCCCGTACGTATCGGCGACTACTGTAAGTTTGGCACTTATGAAGGTACGGTCATCGATATCGGTATTCGCTCATCACGTGTACGCACCTTGACTCGCACGATTGTCACTGTCCCCAATGGTGACTTCTCGTCCATGCAAATCGAGAACTTTACCTCGCGTGATATGTTTCGCTTCTTTCATCAGTTATATCTCAAGCGTACTGCCGATATTGACGTGGTCTTCAAAATGGTCAAAGACTTAGACGAGTTTTTAAATGAGCATTATTTGACCAATAATGAATGGAATCAAGTCAATATTTTAGAGCTGCGTCAAGACTGTTATGTGATTCAGTTACAAGCTTATATTAATGCTAACGACGTCATGGAGTTTTATGACAAGCAAAATGTGGTATTCGTTGATGTGCTCAATCAAGTGGCAAAATATAAGGTCGAGCATGCGCTACCAACCCAACAGTTGATTGTCAATCAAGCGGAGCTTGAGCATCATATGGATAATGGTCGTGATAATAATACTGCGCTCGACTCTGTTGCAAATACGCCGAATGATGACAATGCTTATCACAATAGCAATGATAATCTTAGTGATGATGACGACGCTAATATTGATAACAATGCGGATAATAGTACTGCTAGTGATAGCGAGCATAAATCTATCAACGTCAGTAAAAATAGCAGCAAAGATGCCAGCAGTGCGAACAACGACAAAGTCGCTGACAAACAGAAAGAAAAGGCTAAAAAAGCTCAGTCAAAAAAAGCCCGTAAAATTCATACTTATGCGTTTGCAAAACGTAAGTTTAAGCATTCCAAAAGAAAATTTGGTTTCTCTATTTGGAACCAGCCATAGTATTTATGGTGAATCGACTTTGTAGAAATGGCTTTGCAGAACTGACTTTTAAACAGGCGGTAGCGGGTGAAATGAGGGCGACGGTCGTTGGCCATCCCTTTATTTTTTTGGTTTATAGCGATAAAGGGGCTGCCAGTTATCCAGTTATAATGGTACGGCAGTTTTATCCCGTAACAAGCCATAGTACGACCATAGCAGCAGACTGGCGGCGCTACGATGTGGCGACCAACTTTCGGTCAAGTGGTTTAGCTGTTTTGGGGTCGGACGCTCTGCTAGACCTAGTAACTCCATCGCTGCGACTTTAATCGCCAAATCGTCGACTGCCAATACATCTGCGCGTTTTAAAGAAAATAGTAGATACATCTCAGCCGTCCAGCGCCCAATACCAGTGACTGCTGTCAGAGTGTTTATAACCTCTGCATTTGCCATCCTTACTAGCGCCGCAAAGTCTATGTTATGGTCTACTAGTGAGCGGACATAACGTATCTTTTGCTTAGATAGTCCTTGAGCGCGCAATGTTTCATCCGTCGCTTCGCTAATGGCTTTAGGGGTGGTCAAACCTGCCGCAACAACTCGTTGCCAAATGCTAGCCGCTGCGGCTACCGATAGCTGTTGCCCAACCATCGCTCTCATTAATTGCTCAAAGCCACCGGCATTGTGCCTGAGACTGGGCACGCCAACTTGCTCATAAACAGGTGCAAATCTCGGTTCGATGGCAATCAAGGCGATGATATGCTCTTCTAATGCTTTAGCATTTTCAATAGTTTGTAGACTCATAAATATCTTATCCTCATTGATTGCGATACTGCTAAAGCTAGATGCTAAATATTATGTAAAGAGTTATTTTAAGAATGAGCATAACAAAAAGGACTGCATAGATGCAGTCCTTTTTTTTCTTTAACCGAGCAGCTTATTCGCTATCAGTTTTAGGCTTTTTAAGCAGTACCAATACAGCGCCATTGCCACCATCTTTGGGCGGCGCAGAGCAAAATGCCAATACTTCTGGCAATTGACGTAGCCAACCGTTGACGCAGGTTTTTAAAATAGCCTCAGAACCTTTACCATGAACGATTTTTACCATGGTTTCGTTGTTCTGTTTCGCTTGGCTCAATAGTTGAGTCATAGCCGCGCGCGCTTCGTCAATGGTACAGCCATGGATGTCTACTGCGTCATACCAACGCAGCTTGCCCTGTTTTAGCTGGGTAAAAACCTTATTTTGCAGCGTTGGCTGCTTATAAGACAAATACGCTTCGCCAGCGACGGGGTTGAGTAGCGCTTGCATATCTGATAAGCCTGCACCCAAGTCACTCGTTTCACTGCCTTGCGCAGCGGCACGTTTCGACAGAGTCGCGGCGTCAGGTTTGCGCACTTTTGCGGCATTGGCAGGGGAGCGGACATTTTTGTCCTCTAGCTGATCTACACCATGCATCGCTTGCATAAAGAGAACTTTATCATCATCGATATGCTCACTGTCTAATTGTTTGACCGTTTTTTTGACCTGCTTTTGGGTAAGTAGCGAGACAGGTTCTGTGGGCTTGCCATTGTCACCATCAGGCGAATTGGTATCGCGACCTTTGCTCAGTTGTCCTTTGAGCTCTTTGAGCTGGTCTTGCATTTCTTTTGAAAATAGAGAATTTGACATAAAAGTTAACGTATCGTTGGTTAATGAAGGAATGATTGATTGATTTAAACTGTTCAGAAGACTGAAGCCACTTTACCCGTCTGCTGCGACGCCCGCAAGTAAGGATTGTAACGCTTGTCCGGGGTGATCCGTTTTCATAAATTGCTCACCGATCAAAAAGTGCTGAATATCGTTATTGAGCATCAAACGAATATCATCGCTGCTATGGATACCGCTTTCGGTGACGATAAGCGGTTTCTGTGCTGTGGCTGCGCTATTAGCGTCATCCGCCAATGCTTCGATTAAAATATTTTTTAGATCAAGCGTGGTTTGTAGATCGACATCAAAAGTATTCAAATCACGGTTATTGATACCATAGATATTATGCTCGGAGCGTGGCAGTTTTAATGCGCGTTCAAGCTCAGCTTTGGTATGGACCTCAATCAATACATCCATGCCCAGCTCGATACTGAGCGCATGTAGTTTTTGTACTTGAGTATCATCCAGACAAGCCATGATTAATAATATACAGTCGGCACCCATGAGATATGATTGGTAAATTTGATACTCATCAATCATAAAGTCTTTGCGCAGTATCGGTAGGCTTGCGGCATTGGCAGCTTGAATCAGGTAGCTGTCATCGCCTTGGAAATAATCGCGATCCGTCAATACAGACAAACAGCTCGCGCCAGCTTGCTCGTATTGTTTGGCAAACAACGCAGGCGCGAAGTTATGATTGATAACGCCTTTAGAGGGAGAGGCTTTTTTAATCTCAGCGATGATACCGATACCATTGTCTTTAGCAGCGGTAACTCCTACAGCTCCCACAGCTCTTAGAGCAGCGGCAAAACCTCGACGTGATTTTTTATCAGTCGCTACTTGCGCTTTTAACGCTTCAAGAGATAGCACATCGCGAGCGGCTTTTACTTCTTCTACTTTGGTGGCGACGATGCGCTGTAATACCGAAGGAATATCTGTATTGGTTGTGTTCATACTGGTATCCGAATATTGTTAAAGGTAAATAAATAAGCAACAATGGCTATTTTTGCATCTCGTTAACACGGATGTATCCGTTAAGAGCTAGCCGCTAGCTGCTGAGTATATTTGGCTAAAGACTCAAGCTTGATTAACGCATCGCCATTTTGGATGACTTGTTGAGCACGGCTGACACCATTAGGATAATTGCTGGCAAGTCCTGCGGTATATATCGCCGCACCTGCATTTAGGGCAATCATATCACGAGCTTTTAGGACCGCGCGATCATGAGTCTCTTCACCTGATAAAGCGGCGCGTATTAGCTCAAGGCTTTGTTCTGGAGAATCTACATCAAGCCCAATCAGCGTTTGTGATTCGATACCCGCATCCTCTGGCATCATCTCATAGACAGAGATTTCACCCTCTTTTAATTCAGCTACTGTGGTCGAAGTGGCGAGGCTGATTTCATCTAAGCCATCCTTTGCACCGACGACCATGACATGACGTGCGCCTAGATTTTTCATCACTTTGGCGATTGGCTCACACAGCTGAGCAGTAAAGACGCCAATGACCAAATTGGGCGTGCCAGCAGGGTTGGTTAATGGCCCTAAGATATTAAAGATAGTGCGCGATTTGAGCTCACGACGGACTGGATTGGCATAACGCATCGCGCTGTGATGATTGGGCGCAAACAAAAAGCCAACGCCTTGATTTTCGATGCAGTCTTTTGCTTGCTCAGGTGTGAGCGACAGACTAATACCCGCTTGCTCCAACAAATCTGAGCTACCGGATCTGGTAGAGACGCCGCGATTACCATGCTTAGCAACTTGAGCGCCTGCCGCTGCCACCACAAACGCCGACGCTGTAGAGACGTTGAATAAATTCGCACCATCACCGCCCGTACCGACGATATCGACTAAATGAGCACAGTTCTTAGGTTCGATATTCGCAGCCAAAGCGCGCATGGCACTGGCTGATGCCGTAATCTCGTCGATGGATTCACCTTTCATACGTAAACCAGTCAAAATAGCGCCCATCATCGCATCGCTACATCTGCCTTGCATGATAATCAGCATGACTTGATACATCTCATCAAAGGTCAAATCAATATGCTGAAAAATTCGACCCAAAGCCGTCGTTAGTAGCTTATGGATGCCTTCGTCCGATAGTTGGGCAATATTATCTGCGGTGTGGGTGTCCTCTATCTTTACAGTACTCATTAGGCTCTCGCTTTATATTATTTATATTGGTGTATAGGGTGGTCAGAATTTTTATTATCAATCATGCATTTTTAGTAACATTAACCGACTTGTGGCAATGCCTTTGAGGCTGATACTGCCAGATTATGAGTTTGCAAAAAGTTATTGAGTAGCTGATAACCGGCTTCGCTCAAGATGGACTCAGGATGGAACTGTACGCCTTCAATGGCCAATGTGCGATGACGTATGCCCATGATTTCCTCAATACTACCATCGGCGTGCTGCGTCCATGCGGTCAACTCTAGACAGTCGGGTAGACTGGTTTTGTCGACGACCAGCGAATGGTAACGCGTGAATTTTGAGGAGCTAGGTAAGTTAGCAAATATGCCCTTACCATTGTGGTAAACGGCGGATAAGCGCCCGTGCATCACTTCGCCAGCTTTGACCACCTGTCCACCGAATGCTTGTCCAATCGCCTGATGCCCGAGACAGATGCCCAATATAGGGATAATACCCTTAAAAGTTTCGATAACGTCTAAAGAAATGCCGGCACGGTCTGGATCGCAAGGCCCTGGACCAATGACGATGGCATCGGGAGCCAAGGTTTGAATCTGCTCAATGGTCATCTGATCGTTACGCCATACCGTGATGTCCTGCTGCAACTCACCGAAGTACTGTACGATATTGTACGTAAAGCTGTCGTAATTATCGATCATTAGAATCATTGTGTAGTCAACTCATTGATTTTATTTTTCAAAAGGTAAATTTGCTCTTATTATTTATGCATTGAACTCAACATAAAAGCGGCTTGCTTTACTGGCTAGTTATTGTAAAGGACATCATCTTACCACTATTTTGTGGTCTATAAAATGTAGGACATGGCCTAGCGTTTCAAAGAGCCAAAAAATTAAAATGCACCATAAAAATGCAATGTTAATCATTGGTGCACTTGCTACTGCACTAATACAGTGCGAATATGCGCTTATATATACTACTCTTAAATGTTGTCCATAAAAATAATGGCTCAGTTACCTCTTAATATAGTTAAATTACTATTATAAATTACTGAAATTATTGCCAATAATTAGGTTGTTAGTACTAAATATTATATTTAGCAAGGTAACTTGGCACAGCAGTTGCACCATTAGTGTTATCAATATTATTAGATATTGGATATTGGTTACTCTAAAAATAATTGTTAATAAGCAATTGAAGAGTTCAGCATTATGAGTCAGATGTTGCTAAAATGGGGTCAGTCTGCATTTGGCTGATGACTATTTTGGGCCAATGATTTTAGACCAGTAATTTTAGCCCAATGATAGCTGCGCACACTGACGGATAGTGTCACGAGTGTTGATAAACATGAACTTGCAGGCGCTACAAAGCCGCTATGTAGATCCAAAAGCCAGTCCCATATTTTAAAAAGTTTTCATTCATTACTTTAAATCGTAATTTTTTAATTTATTACTTTAAATCGTAATAACGTCATAACCATAACGGAGATTATTCATGTCGAACAAACTACTAGATCTTATCAAATCCTCTAATGCCAAATGGGTCGATTTTCGCTTTACCGATACCCGTGGTAAAGAGCAGCACATCAGTTTTCCAGCGCATAGTGTAGACGAAGAAGTCATGGAAGACGGTAAAATGTTCGATGGTTCATCTATCGCTGGCTGGAAAGGCATTGAAGCGTCAGATATGATCTTGCGTCCTGATCCTGAGACCGCTTTTTTGGATCCGTTTTTTGATGCCGTGACCGTTGTGGTGACTTGTGACATCATTGAACCCTCTACGCTACAAGGCTATGACCGTGACCCACGCTCTATCGCCCGCCGTGCAGAAGAGTACTTAAAGTCTACTGGTATCGGTGATACGGCTTATTTTGGTCCTGAGCCAGAATTCTTTGTATTCGATGAAGTAAAATGGTCGATTGAGATGTCAGGGGTTAGCCATAAAATCGTCGCGGAAGAAGCTGCATGGTCAACCAATAATGACTATGAGTGGGGCAACATGGGACACCGTCCACGTGTTAAAGGGGCGTATTTCCCAGTACCACCAATCGATAGCTCACACGATATGCGTGCGGTGATGTGCGAACGTATCGAAGAAATCATCGGCGAAGGCTGTATCGAGGTGCATCATCATGAAGTGGCACCTTGTCAGTCAGAGATTGGTGTCGCTTTCAATACGCTCGTCAAAAAAGCGGATGAAGTACAACAGTTAAAATACGTGGTTCATAACGTTGCGCATCAGTTTGGCAAAACCGCGACCTTTATGCCAAAACCAATCGTTGGCGACAATGGTTCGGGCATGCACGTGCATATGTCAATCTCAAAGGATGGTGTCAATACCTTCTCAGGCGATGAGTATGCTGGTCTGTCTGAAACGGCGCTATATTTCATCGGCGGCGTCATCAAACATGCCCGCGCTTTGAATGCGATTACCAACCCATCGACCAACAGCTATAAGCGTCTAGTACCGCATTACGAAGCACCTATCAAGCTTGCGTACTCAGCGTCTAACCGCTCAGCGTCTATTCGTATTCCGCATGTTAGTAGCCCGAAAGCCGTCCGTGTCGAAGCGCGCTTCCCTGATCCAGCCGCCAACCCATACTTAGCGTTTGCTGCGCTATTGATGGCAGGCCTTGATGGTATTCAGAATAAGATGCATCCAGGCGAAGCCGCTGACAAAAACTTATATGACTTACCACCAGAAGAAGAAGCACAAATTCCAACGGTTGCTGAGAGCTTAGAAGTAGCGCTGCAAGCATTACGTGATGATCATGAATTCTTGTTAAAAGGCGATGTGTTCACCCAAGACATGCTAGAAGCGTTTATTGCCCTGAAAGAAGAGGAAGTACAGCGCGTCAACGTTACGGTACATCCAGTAGAGTTCGACTTATACTACAGTTGCTAATTAGTAGTGAGTAGGCTCAATTGTTTTAAATAAAAAACCAGCTAAATTGCATTTAGCTGGTTTTTTTATAGTACTTAAAACAACAATTGTTTTAAAATAAGCGTCTTAGGACGAATGCTTGATAATAAGTGCTCGTTACATCTCTACTCGCGATACCGTTTCTTACTGATGAATTTTTTTAGGATTTAAGCCCACGGTTTCAGTTTCTATAGGACGGCGCGGACAGTGAGTTGCAATGCTCAGTTTTTCATAGCCAGCCATAATAATGATAACAGCAGGCAATGCCATGAAACGCTCAACCTTAAGCCTTTTCTTAGTAATCACCTTGTTACTATTTCAAATAGGCTGTATGCAACAAGAAAAAAAGCAAGACCCCTATAAAGAGGGTGACATCGTCACTTGGAAGATTATAGATAAGAAAGGTAAATATGAATCAGAAATGTCTGATCAATACAATCTTCAATGTGTCATTCGAGACGATATTGGATTAGGTTGCTTTGGTAACTCTACTAACAGTCAAGTCTCTGGCATAGTTTTTTCATTTTGGAATAATGAGAAAGTCAAAGCTATTTCATACGAGCCTATTTATGGTGGTATCAAAGTTGAATGGTATTTTCATCGTAGTAACTTAGAGCATTGGCAAGAGATTGATGATGCCATTTGGCGACTATTAGACACTTGGAATATATCGCCAATAGAGTAAACATGGATTAACTCAAGAAGTCATATCCTCATAAATGCCTACATAAAAGTGCTGCTGTCGTAGATGTACTATTCTAGATTAGAGTTTGCTTTCCATTTATCTAATATAACAGACGCTACTGTTATTACTTTAAAAATACCCCATAATGGTATTATTATACTTATTAAACACGCGCACTTATTAGGTTAACTGACTATGGTTTCATCATTAAAAAGTACTGTTTTTTTAAATAAAGGGTTGTCGCTAAGTCTGCTGACAGGGCTCATCATTAGCGCAGCCAGTCTTTACGCACCGATGGCAAATGCCGCCGCTATTTATAAAGTTGTTGATGAGAAGACCGGTCAAGTCACCTTTACCGATCGTCCACAAAATTACGAGCAGCAAGCGGGCAAAGAGATTAGCCAGACGACGTTGACAACCGGTAATGAAACGAATAGTTCAAACAGCAATAGCACTGAAAGTAGTCAAACTGCTAGCAATGCCGCGCCCGCCAATGACTCAACAGCTAAGGCAGCGGTCAACTATCAGCTCACCATCACTGAACCGAGCGAAGAACGCGCTTATCGGCGTCCAGCGCAGAGTATCAACGTAGCGCTACAAGTTCAGCCCGCGCTGCAAGCAGGCGCTAGTGTCCGTATTTACTTTGATGGTAATGAAGTCGCTCAAGGTCTTAATGCGACGATAGCGACGATAGACGCTTTGCCAGGTGCGCATACGATAACGGCCGTCATTCAAAGTGATAAAGGTCAAACGTTGCAGCAAGTCGCCAGAACTGTCTATGTGATTCAAAACAATACCACCTTGCAAAATAATAAGAAAATTGCAGAGCAGCTTTTGGCGTATCAGAATTTACCGTGGCATCAAAAAGTGATGCTAAAATTGCGTCAAAAAAACGGGAAGCAGGCCAACTCTCAGAGCAGTAAACCTATGACTAGCAATGCTTTTACTAAGTAATTAAGTAAGTGGCTTATTTATTAAGGCAGCTAAATAAAGTATTAATTCTAGGTTGTATGGTTTTTAGACGTTAAAAAAGGGCAGTCACTGTATTCAGTGATTGCCCTTATTTTTAAAAACTATTTGAATATTCAACAGAATCTAATTATATCTATCTTTTCAATTTATTTAGTTAACTCAATCGTGCCGTTGGCAGTGACCGAGATAGTGCTCTCACCAGACTCAAAGCTTTGGCTTGGCACTGACTCATCAGATGCAGCTTTCATGCTCATTGCGCTATACATAGGACGAGGATAGTTGCTACCGGTGTTTAGATTGACAGTAACGACCCGATAACCGCGGGCATCCCAAGCGCGGGTGAGGTTTTTAGCTTGCTGTTGAAACGCACGAGAGGCTTCTGTCATTAGCTTCTGCTCTAAGGCGTCTTTTTTCACGTCTGAAACCCCAAAGTTTAGATTGTCCATGACCAAGGTTTCTTGCAAATCAGCAATAAGTTGGCTCGTTGCGGCGAAATCTGTACTTTTAAGATCGATGTTTGCTTGTCCAGTCCAGCCAATGATTTTGTCATTTTTATCATAGCGTGGATAGGTGCGCTGCTGTCCCGTAGTCACTGTCACCTTAGGGTAGCGCTTAGCGATTTTCATCGCATTATTGATAGAGGTATTGAGAGTGGTGGCCAGCGTTTTAGCATCGGTGGCTTGTGCTTTTTTATACAAGCTGGCTCGTACTTCATCGTTTTGAATATCTTCTTTGACTTCTGCCTGAAAGCTAAGCTGATCGTAGCCTGTTGGCTCTGCATGAGCGCTGCCCATCATTGCTGTCAGTAGGGCCGCAGTACCAGTAGCCAGAGCCGCTTTATTGAGTAGAGTGGTTTTCATTATGATCTCCTAATAAATGATAGTTATATGAGTCGTGTATTGATTACGCTTATTCTTATACGGTATGTTGTTTGTATCGTTTCTTATTCAACATACCTCAACTAAAATAGCAAAAATTAAAGAGGTTGCTGTGAGAATTTTGTCACTTAAGTTACAGGCTAAGTTATAAGAATGACGTGGTTATCTCCTTTATTACCTTAATTTTTGCCATTATTTAGCCTCTTAAACGAAGAGTTTTACGATTGGGGTTGTAATCACAAAAAATTCTTGTATAATCTGCAACTGGTGGCTCCATTGGTAGCCTCGCAACATTGTTCTATGAATCCCGCCAGGACCGGAAGGTAGCAACGGTAATAGTTATGATGTGTGCCGAGGATGTGCTTTTGGAGTCGCTTTTTTTTGCCTAAAATTTGAGTGCGATCTTAATAAAATATAAACAACGCTCATTTGCTATATTAAGCCCTTCATTGTAAAGGGCTTTTTTTGGCTCGCATTTCGTTAAATTTTAACTTCTCATTGATTAAGATAGGTTAAAATACAATGTATTAACTTTTATTAACATTCTAGATATTTTAGGATTCTTTTATGAAATTGTTCGTTTGGCTGTTCATTGCATTCGTGGTGCTAGTGGTGGTATGTGGCGTCTCGATATTTAACAAATTGGTACGCGCCCGCAACCAAGCAAAGAATGGCTTTGCACAGATAGATGTGCAGCTAAAGCGGCGTCATGATTTGATTCCCAATTTAGTCGAAACCGCCAAGCGTTATCTGACGCATGAAGAAGAGACGCTGACTCGTGTGATTAGTGCACGTAATCACGCCCAAAGCTTGCAAGACTCTAATAAACATCAGCCAGACTCGCTTGAGCATATGGCGCTATTTGCCAAAGCAGAGGGTATGTTGTCGAAAGCGTTGGGGCAATTTTCTGCGGTTGTGGAGGCTTATCCTGAGCTAAAAGCAGATAGCTTGATTAAGGAGTTGATGGATGAGCTGACCAATACCGAAAACCGGATTGGCTTTGCCCGTCAGCATTATAACGATAGCGTGATGTTTTATAACAATGATCGCGAAGTGTTTCCTAATAATCTTGTCAGCACAACTTTTGGCTTTCGTCCACTTAGTCCATTGGTATTTGAAGATAGAAAACTCATTGCTCAAGCACCTGTCGTCGATATGGGCTGATATTTACATACTGTCAAATGCACTTAGTTATGGTTAGGTAAGAGTAATAGATGGATTTTTTTGGTGCACAGCGTAGCCGTACTCAGCGCAGCTTATTGCTCTATGGGCTGTTTTTTCTCATTGTCTTTGCCCATTTGGCAGTAGCGCTGGCTATCATGGCGCTACTGCTGACGATATTTACTGGTGGCGTTTATAAGTGGGTATTAATACTGGTTGCTGTTTGGACGCTAGGTAGCTTTGTCATTGGTAGTTTTTTGGAATATGGTCGCCTAAAAGCAGGTGGTCGCGCTATTGCTCAGCGCGTGGGTGCAGTGCGGTTGTTTATCGATCACAGCCAAGATGCGTGGGAGCATAGTCAGGGGGTTGCCCATCAGCATCAGCCTGTACAAAAAGTTCGTTTTAGCACCCTTCATATTGCAGTGCGTGATGAGCGCGATTTCCCGCCTGTCTATCGGCGTTATTATGAGATTGCCCAGCAGCTAGCCATTGCTTCAGGTTTGCATATGCCAATTTTATATGTGCTGCCTGAAGAACAAGGCATTAATGGTTTTGTAGCGGGTCGGCATAGCCAAGATATGGTACTCGTCGTCACTCAAGGCTCGCTTGATAAGCTATCTGATGAAGCGCTATACGGGCTAATAGGGCATGAGTATGGTCATATATTGCATGGTGATGCGACGTTTAATTTGCAGTTAATGGTGATACTGGCAGGTTTGCAATTACTCTATGATTGGAGTGATTCTATTAATAATTTTGGTGCTAGTTATAAAGGCAGTCATAAAAACAGTCAGCAAAACTATTTTGATGGCTCTTTTATTAATAGTGCGGTTAAGCAAAACAACCCCTTGCCGCAAAGAGCAATTGATAGCCATGCGCGTCGCACTGAAGCGTTAACAGCAAACTTTAACACTCATAGTGAATGGGTAAGCTATTGGCAAGCTCAGTCGAATAAACAGTCACAAAGCCAGCAATCATCAACACAAACTCAGTCGATGTGGCTGCAAAATAATAATAAGTTCGATAGCCAAGCACCGCGCAATATTTGGACATTATTAATACATGGATTGAGCTTTTCCAGTATGGCCAGTGCGCAACTGATTAAACACAGCTTTAACCGTGAGCGCGAGTTGCTCGCCGATGCGACCAGCGTACAGTTGACCCGCTCACCGGCGATTATGGCAACGCTAAAAGCCATTCATCAAGACTCGCTTGGTTCGCGCTTAACTGGCATCACCGATATTAATGGATTAAGTCATTTCTTTTTTGCTAGTAGTGGTGCCGATTTGGGTGACGTATCGTGGTTTGCCACGCATCCAAGTTTGGCTGAGCGCATGAGTGCCATCAATGCCAATGCTTATCATGATTTCGCCGTGCAAGTGGCTAAAGAAAAACGTCTCAATCAGCA
This sequence comes from Psychrobacter sp. Sarcosine-3u-12, assembly GCF_002836005.1. NCBI lineage: Bacteria > Pseudomonadati > Pseudomonadota > Gammaproteobacteria > Moraxellales > Moraxellaceae > Psychrobacter > Psychrobacter sp. Sarcosine-3u-12. The sequence goes on along the minus strand of NZ_PJBY01000110.1, from coordinate 32,945 downwards.
AAAGATAAAAGAAATTTATGAGCAGCGCCGCTTGGGTGATTGGGGTGTAATAGTAGTAAATAGCCTAAGCAATAATAAGCAAGAGAAAAATGCACATCAATCGCGAGTATCTGCAGTTCAATCGGCGTCAGATATTTATGAAAGCGCGACCGATAAAAACCGATATTCGGCTGATAAAAGACTTAATAGTAACTTCAATGATGTTATTGAAAAAGATGCTATCGAAAAAGAAATCGCTGCCTTTTCTACTAATGAAATGAGAGGTGAACCAGACACAGATAACGGGCTTGAGTTTGTTGTAGAGCAAGATGTTGTTATTAATGGACGTTTTCAGGTACAAGCACAAGATGTCGGTACGCATCAGTTGCTTAAGCCATGGCAAGCCAAACCTGATAGTGATTTGCCATCAGATACCTTGATTGGTATCGAAGATATACAAAAAGTATCGCTACCGCAGTATATGCTCAATCACAGTTATCACCCGCTAGGGGCGCAAGCTTTGATTGAAGCTGTGCTGCTTTGTCATCAGGGTTATGTGCTGTCAACAACAGCAACTTATGACTTAACTGATATCTGGCTCGGGCTTGATGAGGATAAGAAGTTTTCTGCTGAAATCACTACTAACTCTAGGGCGGATATTAGCAGTAACACACAAATTTTATCGCATACACTCGATCATAAATTATTAGCGGCAGTGGCAAATCTTGACAGACGATTAGACAGTGTTTTGATTATGTTGGCGTTAAAGCAACTACGCCAGCATGATTTATCAGAAAGTGCTATTGATGAATGGCGCTTAAAATATGAAGCCAGTCATAGTAATCAAGATCATCAACATTATAGGCAGCAAGAAAAGTGTCGGACGATGCTAGTGCGCTATCAGCAAGGTATCATTGAGCTGTTTGAAAACTCCCTTACGGCTGATCTAAGCCAAAATATCGCTGATAATATAAATAATGATGATTCTATTGATAAATCTACATCCGTATTAAATCCTTTAGAGAATACGCGCTCTCGATTGTCTCGCTCGCCTTCGATTTTAGCGTTATGGCAGGCGCTAAAGCTGCAGAAATTGTTGCCCGTATTGTCTGCCGTATTAAACGATACACAGGTTCAGTCGCATCTTCCCCCTCAATATCCATACTATCAATGGCAGCAAGTATTGCACGCCGGCACGGATGATATCTATGCTCAGCTTGACCCATCAGGGCAGGTGTTTGATGGTCTTGATGTTGCCGCAAAAACCATGCTTACTTTATTGGCGTATCGCTTAGCAAAGGATGCCAAGGGTCAGGTCGTATCTGCACTAGATAGCTCAGTACCTATCTCAGTACCTATCTCAACACCTATTTCAGTGCTCAGCTATAATAGTGCTAGCGTTGCTCATTATCTTGTAGATTTACGCCGTCATGCACGTTTGCTTGATATTGATTTAGCAGCCGTTAGTGAGGCAAATTTGCAATGGTTGTTATTGACTGCGCAAAGTTTAAATAGTGTTCAATTACTGGCATTGATAGAAGCGGTGCCTATTTTTATAGCGTCTGCCAGTCAATCGTCTGATTCTAAAGCCAAAGGTGATGATAATTATCGACAGAGGCAACAGGGCGATGCTCAAATAGATTATAATGCGATTAATAATGAGCCTCATGGTTATAATGATTACTGGCAATGGCTGAGTACGTTGCATACAGTGATGTTACACGATACGATAGTCAGTCAAGATGAGTATGATTGCTTGACCGAGCTTGCCAATCATTGGCTAGGCGTTCGGCAGCTTTTTTGAGCAATGTCATTAATTGCATTTGAGTATTCTTTTGATAGTAAAAGCCTGTAAATCCATTTTAGACAAGTAGGATAGTAAATAAGCATGAGTGATATCCAAGACCCGCTAATTGTATTGCAGCATCGTATGCAGCAGCGCCAGATTTTAGCGATGATGGGTATCAATCAGTGGGTGCAGCCAAGCTCTGAGACATTGAGTATCGCTGATATTTCTGCGCCTGCTCTGCCTGAGCAGACTGTAGCTAACTCAACTTTAGCTAATGCCAGCACTCCATCTAATGCTACAGCTTCTTCTGCGACGAGCACCGAACAGCCAAGCATTGAATCTTCTAATATTGAACCCCCAAATATCGATACTATAAACGTCGCCATAGCAGATATGGTAGATGATGAGTCTAATCATTCTTATGATGACGCTAATGAAACAGGCTTAAGTCCTTCTGACCAACAAAGCCCCGTCATCTATAGTTTTGACTCGACTGCCCCTGATATCTCCAAGCCGGCCGTTACCTCACTTGTAAATACGGTCGTTCAGCACACTACGATTGATAATATAAACGACGCTCCGAGCTTTGAAGACGTTGGTTTTAAGGAAGAGGGCTTTAAAGAGGAAAGCTTTAAAAAGGTAGCACCATTTGATTTACAAGGTGGTCGCTATGGCGATTGGGTAATTTTGGTTGATATTCAAGCCCTTAATTATGACAGCCAAAAGCTGTGGCAAAATATCACCCAAGCGCTCTCCATCAATTGTGAGACGACCTCATTCCCTATTTGTGAAGGTATGGATACCGCTGAGCTTGCTAATGCCAGCCTTGCAGGATATGTCTTTAAGATTGGTCGTCGCGAAGAGATAAAAGTTGCCGCATTGACAGTGTTACCTGACGGTCTTGAGCATCCGAACTTTACCACTGTGCCGACACTCGATGAGATGCTTACTGATAGTAGCCTTAAACGTCAGCTGTGGGAGCAGTTATCAAAGTAGTATTAAAGGCTTACCACTTACGATTATTACGACTACTACGACAGAGATTAAAAAGTAACGATAATATTCACCTTTATCATTGAATCTTTAATAACCACGATGATTTCATCATATCTAGGATAATGATTATGACCACCAAAGCCGCTCCTAACCGTGTACCCAACTTTTCAGCGGGACCTGCCACCATACCGACCGCCGTCTTATCACGCGCTCAAGAAGAGTTGCTTGATTGGCAGGGACGCGGTATGTCGGTCATGGAAGTGAGTCACCGTAGTAAAGAGTACATTGCGATTACCGAAAAAGCCGAAGCCAAATTGCGCTCGCTCATGGACATTCCAGATAACTATAAAGTACTGTTTTTACAAGGCGGTGCCAGCTTACAGTTTTCAGCGATTCCGTTAAATCTATTAAATGGTGGACGCGCAGATTACCTAACGACGGGTACTTGGTCTGGCAAAGCGGTTAAAGAAGCGCAGCGCTATGCCAAACTGGGTTTGGGCGAGGTTAATGTGGTCGCAACGAGTAAAGACAATAACTTTACCGATGTGCCAGACCAAAGTGATTGGAATCTGAGCGCAGATGCGGCATATTTTCATTACTGCACCAACGAAACCATTCACGGTGTGCAGATATTTGAGCCGCCACAAGTCGATGCGCCGATTATCGCCGATATGTCTTCTTGCATTTTGTCACAGCCCATTGACGTTTCTAAGTTTGGTATGATTTACGCCGGTGCACAAAAAAACATCGGGCCAGCAGGACTAATTATCGTCATTATCCGTGAAGATTTATTGGGCAAAGCGAGTGAGTGGTGCCCGCTGCTGATGAATTATGAACACCAAGCTGAAAAAGAATCCATGTCAAACACGCCAGCGACGTATTCTTGGTATTTAGCAGGACTAGTATTTGATTGGTTAGAAGAGCAGGGCGGCGTTGCTGCTATCGGCAAAATTAACCAACAAAAAGCGGATTTATTGTATAAAACCATCGATGACAGCCGCTTTTATAGCAATCCAGTAGCCAAAAAGTATCGCTCTATCATGAACGTGCCGTTTACGTTAGCCGACAGCAGCCTTGATAAAGTGTTTTTAGAAGAGTCGGCGGCAGCAGGCCTCATGAATCTAAAAGGTCACCGCGATGTCGGTGGTATGCGCGCCAGCATTTATAATGCAGTGTCATTAGAGTGGGTACAGCAGTTGGTTGACTTTATGATTGACTTTGAAAAAAAGCACGCTTAAGTTAGTACAGGCTTTGAAACAAAAGGCGCAACTTTAAGAGCTGCGTCTTTTTTTATGTCTATTAGCGTTTTTTTAAGTAGCATAATGCGTTATGTAGCATCCTTAACACCGCAAAGCATTAGGTTAAAAAACCTAAGTTTGTTATGATAAAATTTCTTCAATTGCCTATTTTGCCGTCAGTCGCGCATTTTTTATCCAAGTCGGTTTAGAGTAGAAGGTCGTTATGAGGGGTATTACATAGTCATGATGCTAAAAAACACCATGCTAAAAGCCGTCTTGCTTGTCATGACTAGCAGCTGGATACCTGTTAGTATCGCAGCGCCAATCACCACGACTGCGCTTGGGCACAATAGTACCACTGAGTATATTGACGTACCATACATGCCCTATGCCAATCCAAAGGCGCCCAAAGGTGGTACGCTTTCATTGGATGCACGCGGCACCTTTAATGCGGCCAATAAATGGATGACCACAGGTGTGGCGATGGTTGGTACGGACTATCTGTATGATACCTTGATGACAGGCTCACTCAATGAAGCCTTTACCATGTATCCGCAGCTGGCTGATAAAGTCACGTATGATCCTGATGATACCAGTTGGATTATTTACCATATTAATCCTGCCGCACGCTTTTGGGATGGCTCGCCGGTGACCAGCAGTGACGTCAAAGCCACTTATGATGCGATATTGAATAAAGGCCCGATGTATATCCGCAGTTATTTAGGCGATATTAAAGACGTTGAGATTATCGATAAGCAGCGGGTAAAGTTTGTTTTTAAGTCTGATGACAATAAAGAGATTTTATTGACGGTCGGCCAGTTTCCTATTTTTGCTAAATCCTCGATTGATACAGATTTTGAAAAAATAACCTTGACGCCGCTCATGGGTAGCGGTCCTTATAAGCTTGGCCGCGTCGATGCGGGGCGTGCGGTCAGCTATGTGCGTGATCCCAATTATTGGGGCCGTGATTTGATGGTCAATCGTGGTCGCTATAACTTTGATATGATTAAATTTGTCTATTATCAAAGTGATGAGATTGCTTTTGAGGGTTTTAAATCTGGGCAATATCGCTTCCGCCCGGAAAACAAAGCCTCTAATTGGGCAACAGGTTATAATTTCCCAGCTGTCAAAGCTGGTCTGATTAATAAAGAAACCATAAGCAGCGAAAATCCAGTACCGATGCAGGGTCTGGTGATGAATATGCGTAGGCCAATTTTTCAAGATATTCGCGTCCGCCAAGCATTGACGGCAGCTTATGATTTTGAGTGGATGAACAAAACTTTATTCCATGGGCAGTATGAGCGCTTACAAAGCTTCTTTCATGGCTCAGAGCTTGCTGCTACTGGTACGCCATCTGCGGCTGAGATGCAGATATTAAGCCCATTGCTGGCCAAGCTTGAACCGATTCAGCGACAAGCGGTATTAACGGAATGGCGATTGCCAACCAGTGACGGTAGCGGCTTTAATCGTAAAGCCTTATTAGAGGCGCGCCAGCTGTTGCTAGATGCGGGCTTTTATTATCAAGATATGAAGTTATATCAGCCAAACGGCAAGCTTGCTCAGATTGAGATTTTGATGACAGGCGAGACCATGGGGCGCGTGCTGTTGCCTTATATCCGTAATCTAAAGCGTTTGGGCTTTGATGCGAGCTTACGTCAAGTCGATGGGCCGCAATATTACGAGCGCATACGCCGTTTTGACTATGATATGGTCGTCGATGTCTTCGCCCAAAGTCTATCACCTGGTGCTGAGCAAGTGGGTTTTTGGGGCAGTGCCGCTGCTGATGAAGCAGGTAATCATAATACTATCGGTATTAAAAATCCTGCGATTGACAGTGTTATTAAAAAACTGGGCGACGCTAAAAATCGCGATGAGATCGTCTTATATACGCACGTACTTGATCGCCTGCTACGGGCAGGACATTATTTAGTCCCTTTATACGGCAAACCTAGCACCAATGTTGCCTACTGGAATCAATATCGTCATACTGCAAAACTCCCGACCAATGCTATCGGTATCGATTATTGGTGGACAGATAAAGAAGCAGAAGCTCGCGTTAATCTATACTTAAAGCAATAGTTTAAAATAATGGCTTAAAACAGTTATTTAAAAATTATCATTTAAACCAGTAAATAAAATCGTGTTTCATTTGGTTTTTAAAATTTAATAAAAAACATCAGTAATAAAGACAATCACTGCTAAGGATTTTATATGAGTATTCGTATTCACCCCATTAAAGCGTTCAATGACAACTATATTTGGACACTCATTAATGAAAATAATAAGCAGGCGATTGTCATTGATCCGGGTCAAGCCGAGCCAGTTATCGCCTATTTAGAAGAAAACGGCTTAGAGCTGACGTCCATCTGGACCACACATCATCACCATGATCATATCGGAGGCGTCGCCGAGCTACAAGAATCTTATCCAATGACTCATTTGGTTGCGCATACCGAGCACAATGTCGATGAAGATCAAACTATTAAAGACGGCAGTACGGTCAGTGCTTGGGGCTGCTCTGCCCAAGTATGGGATATCTCAGGTCATACTGCCAGTCATGTAGCATATATCTTGGATATCGATGGACAGAAGCATTGCTTTTGCGGTGACACCTTGTTTAGTGGCGGTTGTGGGCGTGTATTCACTGGCACGATTGAGCAGTTGTATGAGAGCTTTAAGCGCTTAAATGAGCTGCCTGCTGATACGCTGCTGTATCCAGCCCACGAATATACTGCCAGCAACTTACGCTTTGGTTTGTCTATCGAGCCTGACAATGCGGCTATGCAGCAAGCGCTGGCTCAAGCAGAAGAAAAAACGGCACAGGGCATTCCAACACTACCTGTGACCTTAGAACATGAGCGCGCGATAAATGTGTTTTTGCGGACGCAAGAGCCGAGTGTGATAGCAGGGGTAAAGTCTAAAGTCACTATCGATGATGATAAGTCTTTAACTATATTTGCAGCATTACGTGAGCTAAAAAATAACTTCTAAATGCTAAGTTGTCATCTCTCTTTATTTTAGGAAGCCGTCGTTATGGGTCGTTATATCTTGAAAAGGTTACTGCTGATATTACCGACGCTTTTTTTGATATTACTCGCAAACTTTGTGATTGTACAAGCAGCGCCTGGTGGTCCTGTCGAGCAGCAGTTGGCGCTTATCGAACAAGGCGCAAAAGACAATGTGCTTGGTGGTAATATTGGCGCGGGCAGTGCAGGCAATAACAGCACTTATCAAGGGACACGCGGTTTATCAGAGGAGATGGTGGCGGCGATTAATGCTCAATATGGCTTTGATAAATCGGCACCAGAGCGTTTTTGGCTGATGCTAAAAAATTATGCCCAGTTGGATTTTGGTGAGTCGTTTTTTAAAGGTCAGACGGTGACCGACCTGATTATAGAGAAACTACCCGTATCGATCTCGCTAGGGCTTTGGAGTACGCTGCTGATTTATATGATCGCCATTCCACTCGGGGTTTATAAAGCCATGCATCATGGCTCAGGGATCGATAAAGCCACTGCCATGCTACTGGCTATCGGTCATGCGATTCCTGTCTTTGTGTTTGCTGTCATATTACTGGTGTTTTTTGCTGGGGGTAGCTACTGGAACATTTTTCCACTGCAAGGATTAACTTCCGAGAATTTTGATCAATTAAGTGCGCTTGGTAAAGTGAAAGATTACTTTTGGCATCTGGCATTGCCGCTCTTAGCAAGTACCGTTGGCGGTTTTGCAGGCTTGACTTATTTGACCAAGTTTAGCTTTTTAGAAGAGCTTGGTAAGCAATATGTGCTTACTGCTCGCGCGAAAGGCTTGGGTGAGCGTCAAGTGTTATACGGTCATGTCTTTCGTAATGCCATGCTGATTATTATTGCTGGTATCCCAGCGGCTATCGTTGGGATTTTCTTTGCCGGTAATTTTCTCATTGAAATTATCTTTAAGCTTGATGGTTTGGGGTTGTTAGGTTTCGAAGCCATTCAGCAGCGTGATTACCCCGTGATATTTGGTACGCTATTTATCTTTACTTTGCTCGGATTATTATTGCAGTTAATTAGTGATTTGAGTTATCACTTAATTGATCCGCGTATTGATTTTGAGGGGCGCTAATGTCAAGTCATCCATTATCCTCAACACCCTCAACTGCCTCTTCTATTCCACTAGAGAAAAAGCGCCGCTTAAACCCTATTTGGCAGGCACGCCTTAATCGTTTTCGCCGCAATCGTCTCGGCGTGATATCGCTGTTTGTTTTTGCGATAATATTTGTCATTTGTATGGCAGCCAATGTGATTGCTAATGACAAGCCGCTGCTGGTGCAGTATGAAAGTAACTATTATTTCCCCGTATTAAAAGCCTATCCTGAAACAACTTTTGGCGGTGTGTTCGAGACTGAAACTAATTACAAAGATCCTGCTGTGCAAACGCTGATTAATGATCAGGGTTACTATGTGATGCCGCTCATTCCCTTTGCAGACCAGACACCGAACGTTGAGCTAGGGATTCCATATCCAGCCGCACCCAATAGCCAAAACTGGCTTGGGACAGATGATTTGGGTCGTGATGTGCTGGCGCGGATACTTTACGGCATGCGGGTATCGTTGCTGTTCGGTCTGGCACTGACGCTAGCAGGCGCGCTTATTGGTATTATCGTTGGTGCGATACAAGGGTATTACGGTGGCTGGGTAGATTTGGCAGGGCAGCGCTTCATGGAGGTATGGGGCGGTATGCCGCAGCTATTTATGATTATTATTTTAGTCAGCTTATTTAGCCCCAGTATCACCATGCTATTTGCTATGATGCTGTTGTTTGGCTGGATGGGGCTGGTCGGTTTGGTGCGGGCAGAGTTTTTGCGTGCGCGTAACTTTGATTATGTCCGTGCTGCTCGTAATCTTGGGGTGTCAGACAGCCAGATCATGCTAAGACATATCTTGCCTAATGCCTTAGCATCAAGCTTGTCACAGCTGCCTTTTATTTTAACAGCCAATATTATTGCTTTGACGGCATTAGATTTCTTAGGGTATGGTCTGCCACCCGGATCACCGTCGCTTGGCGAGCTAATGGTACAAGGCAAAAATAACCTTGATGCACCTTGGCTCGCGCTATCAGGGTTCTTTAGCTTAACCTTTATTTTATCATTGCTCATCTTCGTTGGCGAAGCGCTACGTGATGCCTTTGATCCGAGGCGCTCTTAATATGACAACTGCTAAGATGATAACCGCTAATACGACAACTATTGCTGAAAAAAATAAACTTTCAAACGAAAATAATAGCAATGCCCAAAACAAGCTCATGCTAGCAGTAGATAAGCTTAGTATCATGACTAATGCAGGCGTTGCTCTGGTAGATAAGCTATCGTACGAGCTAAGGCAAGGACAAACTTTGGCCATCGTTGGGGAGTCAGGCTCTGGTAAGTCGATTGCTAGCCTAGCGTTATTAGGTTTGTTACCAGACAATTTGACGGTTAGCGGTGAGGTGCAGTTAGCAGATGCAACAGGAATAGCTACATTGCCGGTCACTAATGATAGGGCACGTAATGCAGCACTGCAATCTGTGCGCGGGCAGCGTATTGGTATGGTGTTTCAAGAGCCGATGACGGCGCTCAATCCACTGCATACGGTAGGCAAACAAATTGCAGAATCCTTGCGTCTCAGCGGCGTAGCCAAAAAACAATGGCGTGAAAAAAGTATTGCCTTACTAGACGATGTCAACATCACCAATCCTGCTGATAAGCTGAATCGCTATCCACATGAGCTGTCTGGTGGTCAGCGTCAGAGAGTCATGATTGCCATGGCATTAGCGCAGCAGCCCGATATCTTAATCGCTGATGAACCAACCACCGCGCTTGATGTGACTTTGCAACATGAAATCCTTGCCTTATTAGATAATCTTAAATGTCAGCACAATATGGCGATGGTATTAATCAGCCATGATCTCAATTTGGTCAGGCGCTACAGTGATGATGTCATCGTTATGCGCCAAGGGCAGACGATTGAGCAAGGGCAAACTACAGCGGTATTCAGCGAGCCTAAAGCCGACTATACGCGCTCGCTTATCAAGCAAGATTTCGGACAAGCGCTCAGTTTATTGGATGATGAAAGTCAGTTACCAATCGTATTGAATGTCAGCAAATTACAAGTACAGTTTCCTGTAGAAAAAAGCTTGTTTGGCGGTACTAAACGCTGGTTTGATGCGGTAAAAGATGTCGATATAACCCTACAAAAAGGGCAGGCATTAGGCATCGTCGGTGAGTCAGGCTCTGGAAAGACCACCATTGCCCTTGCGCTAAGTCAATTGCTTAGCAATCAAGCACATATCAGTGGTCAAATAATGATCAATGGACAAGACATTACAGCATTGTCCAAACGTGAACTGCGCACCTTCCGCTCGCAGATTCAAATGGTGTTTCAAGACCCCTTTGCCAGTATCAATCCGCGTATGACTGTCATGCAAATCGTCGAAGAAGGATTATTGGTGCAAGGGGTCGATAAAGTAGAACGCCAGCAGGCGGTGATGGACAGTCTGGCGACCGTGCATTTACCGTTAGCGTTTGCGCAGCGTTATCCGCATGAGTTATCAGGCGGTCAGCGTCAACGGGTGGCCCTTGCGCGCGCACTCATTATGCAGCCCAGTCTGTTGATATTGGATGAGCCAACCTCTGCGCTTGATAGCACCACGCAGGTCACTGTGGTTAGCTTGCTACGAGAGATTCAACAAAAACTGCAAGTCAGTTACGTCTTTATTAGCCATGACTTAAAGGTAGTACGCGCGTTATGTCAGCATATTGTGGTGCTGAAAGACGGCATGTGTATTGAGTCTGGTCGTAGCGAAAATGTGTTTAATAATCCACAGCACCCGTATGCTCAGCAGTTATTACAGGCAAGCATGATTTAGCCTAGGGTCTGTTGAACATTCAAATGTGGCACTGGCAGTAGCTATTTTTTAGACAATGCGCAGTGAAATTTTTGATGCCTAGTCATTCTAGGTTAGACAATTTCGCCATGTATTGGCAAAAAATAGCTACTGCCCTAAAAGGCTGATGCTAAAACCACCCCAAACGTTGTTGTAAACCTAGCTAAGGTCTCGACATTATCATCGGTTTACGCCTGATTTGATAAAAGGTTTGGGACGATTTTAGCGATCAGCAGTCCTAATATTTGAATGTTCAACAGACCCTATTAAAAGATCAACAGTCAGAAATGAATAGCTACGTAATTACATAATCATGTAGCTGCACTAATTTTGAAATAAGTGGAACACTCTACATGATCGGCAGGCTCAAAATAAAACCTATCCAAGCCCGAGATATCAGCGAGTCAAATCGTCCCTCAACCACGCTTGAGCTGCTATTTGACTTGGTTTATGTCATTGCTGTCGCCGCCGCTGCCAATGGTTTTTATAATCGCTTGAGTGAGCACGATTTTTCAGGTTTTTTGACCTTTACTGTGGCATTTTTTATCTTGTGGAATGCGTGGACCAGCTTTACGTGGTTTGCGTCAGGCTATGACCCTGACGACTGGTTTTATCGCATCTCAGTCATGTTTCAGATGTTTGGCTCTCTCATGATAGCCGCCAACATTCATCAGTTTTATGAGCAAGGGCTGACTTGGATTGGGGTGACGGGTTATGCCATCATGCGGCTAGCAAGCTGTAGTCAATGGTGGCGTGTCTATCGACAAGTTCCAGGTCATAAAAAAGTCGCTGGGCGCAGTATGGTCGGTCTGTTAACTTTACAGGCGTTGTGGATTATCTGGTTGTTTTTACGATCCGCGTTACAAACGCCCGCCTTGTTTCTGTTCATAGCAGCAGAACTACTCATGCCAGTATGGGCACGTTCAGAGCAGTTTGATAACTGGCACCCTGGACACATTGCTGAGCGTTATGGACTCTTGACCATTATCGTATTGGGCGAGGGTGTGGTAGGGGTTAGTAACAGTATTCAATATTTTTTGGTCAACTCTACCTCTGCTGCGAGTAGCATCCTGTTACTCGGCTCAAGCTTAGTCGCTCTCGTGTTTTCTTTATGGTGGCTGTATTTTATCGTGCCCTTTGATACCATTTTAAATAAAGAGCGCCGACGTCATGATTTGTTTTTATTTGGTTATGGGCACTTTTTTATCTTTGCTGCCTTAGCAGGTTTGGGCAGTATGCTGAATTTGGTTACCGAATCTGTCGCCGGTGAGAATGGTGATAGCGTCCAAAAAGTCATTTCAGAACCTTATGCAATGGGCATGTTAATGAGCATGTTGGTGGTATTTTTATTGACGCTGACTATATTAAGAGAATTGATGTGCCGTAGATCGAGCCATAATGTTATTGCAATGCTCCTTGCACTGACCATCATTGGACTGAGCTATACAGCGGTCACGCAAGGATTGCCCATCACCTATGGCATTTGGCTGAGTATCTTGGCACCTGTGTTGATGATTTGGTATTTTGGGCAAGACAATAAGCATTGGCTGGTCAAAGAATATGTTTAAGGCTGACTTATTTATTAATACTGCTGCTATTTGACGATTTGATAAAAACCTCTAAAAAATCAGAACATAGCAGTTCATAATAATTACGACATCCTAAAAAATGTAGTGGTACAATAAATTTGAACACTAGTCCACTCTATCGATATATATATTTTACTTTTATATTTACCTGTTTGGCTTCGCTCCCAAGGCATGTTCTCATTTTAAAAATGGTGCTAAAAATGAGATAAATCGTAGTTAAACAAGGAAAATAGAGCAGATAATATCGATATATTAACGGGTTATTTAACGCTGTTTAGCGAAATTTAACCACTTTTAGTCCATTTAGATGACTATTGTTTGAATTGAGACACGCCCTAGTTGGTGGAATCAACACAGTTATAACTGCTATTAAAAGCATTATTAAAAAAGGATTTTTTATGCCCAGCAAAAAACAAAGCAGTCTTTCTAAGTTAGTAAATAACAATCCATTACAGCATGTTGGTTATTTGGCAGTTGCCAAGACGCGTGCCAAAGTATTAAAAGCCTTTTCTTACGTAGTGCCTATCAGAAGACCGATGCTATTCGTTGGTGAGACTGCCTGTGATGAGTTATGTGATATGCTCATTAACGAAGGTAGTAGCAATGTATTTATCGTCACTGATGCCGTATTGAATAAGCTTGGTATACCTGCCAAAGTGACCGACTATCTAGATAGTAAAAACATCCGCTATCAGCTCTATGATGGTGTGACACCAGACCCTACTTTTAAGGTCATAGAAGAAGGCCTGCGCAAATCTATCGATGCTAAGTGCGACTCTATACTGGCTATCGGCGGCGGTTCAGTCATCGACGCGGCTAAGATGATTGCAATGTCGCAGGGCAATAATTGTAAACCTAGACAACTTATTGGAATTCTAAAAGCCAGAAAACCTTCTACGCCGCTATATTGTATTCCTACTACTGCTGGTACGGGCTCAGAGGCAACGCTTGGTGCGGTAGTGTCAGACGATGAAACCCATCAAAAGGCCTTATCTATTGATCCAAGAATGGTGCCATTAGCAGCGGCCATCGATCCGGTCATTATGAAAGGCATGCCTGCGCATATCACAGCCGATACCGGTATTGATGTATTGACCCATGCACTAGAGGCGTGGATGAGCGTGAACGCAAGCGTAGAGACTGACTACTATGCAGCTTCCGCTGTTAAGTCTGTCATGAAATATCTACCGATAGCTTATAAAGATGGTGGTGATTTAAAAGCCCGTGAAGCGATGGGTATTGCGGCTCACTACGGTGGTATTGCCTTTAATAAAGCTGGTCTAGGTTATGTTCATGCTATCGCTCATCAATTAGGCGCGTATTATAGTATTCCTCATGGTCGTGCGAATGCCATCGTCTTGCCTTATGTATTGGACTTAAATCGTAAAGCGAGTGAAAAACGACTGGCAACATTGGCAAGAAAAACGGGCATGGTCAAGCACGAGCAAGCGAGCAGTAGCAATGGTCAGATAGCAGATGACTTAATCGCCCAAGTACGAGAGCTGATCAAAAGCTTAAATATTGATCCAACCGTCAAAGGTATGAAAACCAGTGACTTTGACAGTATCGCTAAAGCCGCTGCTAAAGAAGTCAGTGATACCTATGCAGTGCCGACTTATATGCCAGCGTCTGGTATCAAGGAAATCTTGACCAAGATTATGCAAGAAAGTGAAGCTCTTGCTGGTAAAGATAAAAATAGTGACAATGCAGCATAGCAGCATAGATTATTTTATCTATTTAATCATGTCGCCATAAACTAAAAAAGCTTATTATCATAGGATAACAGGCTTTTTTTATTAAAAATAACTGAACTCGTTGTATATATATAACAATATAGGAATATTGTGGTGACACCAAGGGGTCACTATAGTTACATGAAAATCCTTTTAGGAAATAGTTATGAATCGTATATTGCCGTCTAGAATTATCGGATTAGTGATCGTGGCAAGCAGTGCGTTGTACGCAGGTTGTGCTTCTACCGAAACCAACACCGCTGTGAAGGATGTAAATGCTGCCAATCCTTATGCGCCGACGACTCCAGGACTGGCAGTAGCAACGGTCGCTGGTGGGTGTTTTTGGTGCGTGGAAGCAGGCTATGAGAAAATCCCTGGGGTCATAGAAGTGGTGTCTGGCTATACAGGTGGTAATGTCGAAAACCCAACCTATAAACAAGTATCAGCAGGTGGCACGGGTCATACGGAAGCGGCGCAAGTATATTATGACCCTACACAGATTACCTACAACGGTATCGTACAGGCGTTATGGCGCATTGCTGATCCCACCGATAATAAAGGTCAGTATGTGGACCGAGGTACGCAATATCGCCCCGCTATTTTTTATAACAATGCGCAAGAAAAACAGATAGCAGAAGCTGCCAAGCAATCATTGCAGGACTCTGGGGTATATGCCAAGCCAGTGGTGATTGAGATTGTACCTGCGAGCACTTTTTATCCAGCAGAAGAGTATCATCAGGATTATTATAAAAAGAACCCACTACGCTATAAGGCCTATACCTTCAACTCTGGTCGCTATCAATTTATCGAAAGCGTCTATGGCAAAGACTATGAGCTAGATTTTAACCAGTTTAAACCGGCTGCGGCCAGCTCTAAACCGGCGGCCTCAAATGAAGCAGCAACAACTAAAGCAAGCACGGGCTTCAACCCAAAAACCTTTGTGAAGCCAACACAGGAAACACTGAAAAAGTCGCTGAGTGACATTCAATATAAAGTTACTCAAAAAGAAGGTACCGAGCGCGCCTTTGATAATGCTTATTGGGACAATAAAGCGCCGGGGCTTTACGTCGATGTGATATCGGGCGAGCCGCTATATTCTTCTCGTGACCAATTCAAGTCTGGTACAGGCTGGCCTAGCTTCATCCGTCCGTTGAGTGCCGACGTGGTCGTCGAAAAAGAAGATCGTGGTATTTTTTCAACCCGTACCGAAATCCGCAGCCGCTACGCTGATTCGCACGTGGGTCACGTATTTGATGATGGTCCAGCGCCAACGGGCAAACGCTATTGCATGAATTCAGCCGCAATGCGTTTTATTCCATTAGCGAAGATGGAAGAAGCAGGTTATGGCAACTGGATTGATGCCGTAAAATCAGTGAGTTAGGATTTGCTCAACACGGCACAGTATCTCTGTTTTAAACATATCTGAATTGCATAAAAAAAGGACACTTGATGAGTGTCCTTTTTTTGTTCTATAGTCAAAACATCCTAAAAACGCGACGGTATTGCTGCTATCGTTTTTTTGTAGCCTCTGTCTACGCAGGCACAGCAAGCAAGAAGATTGATAGCAGCAGTGCGTGATGTGTCGATATTACTTTTCACTCACTATAGAATACCATTTTAAAATGCCGGTTGACGCTTAGGTACGGCATTTAAAAACTCGTTGCGTGCTTGGTTATCATGCACATATTCACCAAGCATTGCTGTGCTGCGTGTGGTCGAATGCTGCTTATTGACACCGCGCATCATCATACACATATGTGATGCATCCATTACCACAGCTACACCACGGCAGCCCGTTACATCCATGATGGTCTGTGCCACTTGCTCACTCAGGTTTTCTTGAATCTGCAAACGGCGAGCAAACATATCGACGATACGCGCAAACTTTGACAGCCCTAAGACTTGTCCGTTTGGCAGATAACCGATATGTGCCACCCCATGAAAGGGGAGCATATGATGCTCACATAACGAATAAAACTCAATATTTTGTACTAAAACCAATTCGCGATTGGTCGACGGGAATACCGCGTCATTGACCACTTCATCCAAGCTTTGATGATAGCCTTGGGTTAAATGAGCAAATGCTTTCGCCGCTCGAATAGGCGTATCTAGCAATCCAGGACGATCTAAGTCTTCGCCAGTTGATTCAATCAGTTGACGATAGGATACAACGCTTTCTTGATAATCTGAGGAGACGATAGGGGTGTTACTCATAAGTTTGGCAGCCATCCAAAATGTGGGTGTAGCTTAACGCTAAATCCTTGTTTATAAACAACGGTTATAAAGGATTTTTATAAAAATTGTGCAAGCTGGGAGGGCTGTGATTATACTTGAAATCTGCTCAACTTCATACCGCTGTGGCAGTAGTTAAGTGTTTAATCAATATAGTCACTCGTTGAACACTCAAAATAGTTTACGACTGTATACTTAAATTATTTCGTGTATAATAAGTCATCTTTATATCTATCTTTTTTATTCATGGTTATTATCCTATTAAAACAAACTAAATAAATAACGTTGATCGACTCAAAAGGAAATATTATGCTAATGCAAGGACAACGGTTCGTCGTCACTGGCATCGCCAGCAAACTCTCTATTGCTTGGGCTATCGCAGAGGCGTTGCACCGCGAAGGCGCGTCACTCATCTTAACCTATCCTAATGATAAGATTAAAAAACGCGTTGATATGGCTGCGGAGAAGTTCGAAGCAGACTTGGTATTAGAGTGTGATGTGGCTTCTGATGAGTCTATCGCGGCGTGTTTTGAGCAAGTCACCGCACATTGGGGCGACGGTATCGATGGTGTGGTACATGCGATCGGCTTTGCCCCGATGGATCAACTCGATGGTGATTTTGTTAGCGCCACAACGCGTGAAGGCAGCCATATTGCGCATGATATCTCCAGCTATAGTTTCGTCGCGCTAGCCAAAGCAGCACGAGAGCTTTTGGCCATGCGTCACGGCTCAATGCTGACCTTGACTTATGAAGGTAGTATTTCGGTATTGCCAAATTACAACGTCATGGGTATGGCAAAAGCCAGTCTTGAAGCCAGCGTTCGCTATCTAGCGACCTCTATGGGCGGCGAAGGTATCCGCGTCAATGCTATTTCTGCAGGTCCTATCCGCACGCTTGCTGCCAGTGGTATTAAGTCTTTCCGTAAAATGCTGGATATTAGCGAAAAAATTGCACCGCTACAGCGTAATGTCAGCCAAACAGAAGTGGGAAATGCGGCTTTATTTTTACTGTCGCCTTGGGCTTCAGGTATCACTGGTGAGATTATGTTCGTTGACGCTGGTTTTAATACTGTTGCGATCAGTGAGCAATTAATGATGCTTGATGAGCCACAGAAGTAATTGTTTAAAAGGTCTTAATGGGCATTTATTGTGTTTTATCAGGGTGTGTTGAATATTCAATATGCCCTAATCTTTGAAAATTATAAAACCCATTGATCATGATAAACCTTTAGTGCAATCATAGTAGTGACAGAGAAGGCAGCCAACCGGCTGTCTTTTTTGGTTATACTACGGGCTTTTTGGTAACAAGCCTTTAGGTGCTAGATATGATAACCAAATTACCAAGGTGGATATTGTGGGGCGGTGCTGTACTTGCCTTTAGTGCGGGCTGCCTCAATACGGCAGCATTAATGGGATTTACCAATTTATCCGTGTCGCATGTCACTGGCAATGTGAGCCTATTTGCTGCCGCTATTGCTCATTTTGATGCTGTCAGTATTCTATATATTGGCGCGTCGTTGTTATCATTTTTGGCGGGGGCAGTATTGAGTGGTTTTGTCATTGGGCAAACCTCATTGAAGTTAGGACGGCGCTATGGCACTGCGCTTTATATTGAAGCGGCGTTATTATTGCTCAGTTATTGGTTGTATCAGCAGCATGATTATCTAGGACAATTGGCCGCTGCCATGGCGTGCGGATTACAGAATGCTATGGTGGCGACCTATAGCGGCGCAGTCATTCGTACTACTCATCTAACGGGTCTAACGTCAGACATGGGTGCTGCTATCGGTAATTGGCTAGCAGGACGCTCAATCAGTAGGCCGACATTGGGCTTTCAGGCGATTATTTGGTATTGCTTTTGCGGTGGCGGGGTAGTGGGTGCGTTTTTATATGCCAAAATTGGCTATGGCGCATTGTTTGTACCGATCACTATCGTGCTAACGGCGGCATTTGTCTATAACTATGCCTCAGATCATTTGCCAGAACAGAGACCACCACAAGCAAAAAAGCGCTCATCAGCAAGATAGGCGCTTTTAGACTATATTTTATGGCTTTTTATACCGAACCGAACTATTTATCTTCTTCTGGATTGTGATCTTCATGTTCGTGCATACCTTGCATCATATCTAAGGCAGAGTCATCAGTACGTTGTTGGTCTTTTTTATCTAGACCATCTTGATTGATATCCTTCGGTGCCATCTTCGTGGTTGCATCCGTTTTGTTTGGGTCTGTCATAACGTGCTCCTGTTTGTTTTTGTTAACTGCCAATAAAAATAGCTATATGCAATATTTATGGGCGTTTGGTTTTATTTCACATAGTAAGTATGAGATAGAGCTACCTTGTTGTACAGGTACGGTGTAGGCTTGTTTAGTGACGATGTGTAACGAGGTATCACTGGGATGCTGATGATTTCTGTTCAATGTCATTTACAATAGCAGAGAATAGGTTTCGAAATAAATTGCTGTTAGCAATTATGATTAAAAGTTATCTTTATATTTTAGTTTTTTCAACGTCTTTGAGGACAATAAGGATATGTTATGTCAGAGCAAAAGTTAGACAGCCATCTTCCTGATGATGGCAATGAGTATTTATTTACCGACACCTTTCCAAAGGGTACAGGCAAAGGGCTGATAGTGGTCATCATTGCTGCCATTGTCAGTATGGTTATTTATAATGTATTGCCGTTCGATATCAATGCCAATAAAGGCTTGGCCATGCTGTTCTTCATCGGCGTGCTATGGCTGACAGAAGCACTACATGTGACCATTACTGCACTATTAGTGGTGGTGGTTGGCGCGCTAATTGGTATTCCAGAATTCGATGCCGAAATCGGCTTGCAGAGTTTTGCTAACCCAACGATTTACTTGTTTTTTGGTGGTTTTGCTTTGGCTGCCGCCTTGCATGTACAGCAATTGGACAAAAAAATTGCGCTAAAAATTCTATCCATGTCAGGTGGCAAGCTTGGCACGGCTGTATTTTTAATATTTGGGGCCACTGCATTTTTGTCGATGTGGATATCGAACACTGCCACAGCTGCGATGATGCTACCTCTTGCGCTCGGTATCCTGACGCAGGTTGACCGCGAAAAAGATCGCGGTACGTTTGTGTTTGTATTATTGGGTATCGCTTACTCTGCCAGTTTGGGTGGTCTGGGTACGATTGTTGGTTCACCGCCTAACGCCATCGCGGCAAAAGCGCTTGATATTGCGTTTATCGATTGGATGAAATTCGGTATTCCAATGATGTTAGTGCTATTGCCACTATTACTGGGGGCGATGTATTTGTTCCTGAAACCCAATCTTAATCGTACGGTCGTCCTTGTCGAAGAGGAACCTATTGAGTGGAATAAGCCTCGGGTAGTGACGATTATTGTCTTTATCGTGACAGCACTCAGTTGGATATTCTCCAAAAAAATCGGTGCGGCACTTGATATCACCGATACCGATGCGGTCATTGCATTGTCTGCAGCAGCAGCGGTAGTGAGCTTGGGACTTGTATCGTGGAAGCAAGTCTCTGACAATACTGATTGGGGTGTGCTCATGTTGTTCGGTGGTGGTATCGCACTATCAACAATTTTGAAAGTTTCTGGCGCCTCCTTAGTGCTGGGCGAGACCGTGGCCAATGCGTTGTCTTCGGCACCACTTATTATCGTAATGATTGCGGTATCGGCATTTATTATCTTCTTAACAGAGTTCGCGTCTAATACTGCCTCTGCCGCGTTATTAGTGCCGGTATTCGCTGCTATTGCTGAGCAGATGGGTTTGCCCCATGAAGTGTTGGTATTGGTCATCGGTATTGGAGCCTCTTGTGCCTTCATGCTTCCTGTCGCCACACCACCAAACGCGATTGTATTTGGTACGGGGCTTATCAAGCAGTCAGAGATGATACGTACTGGTATCATTCTCAATATCATCGCCACCTTTGTAGTAGGGCTGTGGGCGTATTTTTTCTTAATTTAGCCTTATAATAATCTGACTATAAAACCATTAAACCCGATGTTTGAGTTACTCTCAAGCATCGGGTTTTTTGTTTCCTTTTAGGTTTAATGACTGTATAACATAATCAATAACGTCATCTCATTAAACGGATTTAATAAAAATGGCAAAACGTCTAACGAAAATCATGGTCTTTATTGTTTTGGGGCTACTTGTTTTATTGATAGCTTTAATCGCACTTTATTGGGCGGCCGACAGAAGCGTCGCCGACCTAGAGCGCTGGCAACTGCCCAATAGTGAGTTTATAGACGTGCAAGGGATGCAGGCGCATGTGATCAAATCGCCAAGATGCACAGCCTATCCGAGCAAAAATGCCGTAGAAAATGAGATAGAATCTGATCTTAATAGTGTTAAAACCATTGAGAGCTCTAAAACTATCGTATTACTACATGGCACTTCAGCAAATTTGCATACGTGGCAGGGCTGGACACGTGAGTTAAGTGATGACTATTGTGTCATCAGCATGGATCTGCCGGGGTTTGGCTTGACCGGCCCTTATACCGATGAATCCACTCAGTATGACAGTGCTAATTATGCTAAGTTTGTCATTGATGTGCTTGATCATTTAGAAGTGGGTCGCGTGACGTTAACAGGCAACTCGCTGGGTGGTAAAATCGCGTGGCGTACTGCGGCATTATATCCTGAGCGGGTTAATAAACTCATATTGATCGATGCAGTTGGCTACCCTGCAACGCCAAAACAGGTGCCTATTGGTTTTAAACTGGCGAAATACCCCATATTGACTCCACTGCTTAGCCGTGTGCTACCGCGTGATGTTGTGAAAAAAAGTATCTTAAGCGTCTACGCGGACGACAGCAAAGTCGATGAGGCTTTAGTGGATCGTTATTACGATTTGACTTTGCGTCAAGGCAACCGTCTGGCGCTAAACCGCCGCTTGCTGGAGATGGATAACACGGCAAATCAAGCACAAATCAAACAATTGGATTTACCAACCCTCATCTTATGGGGTGCGCAAGACGACCTAATCCCAGTAGAAAACGCCAAACGGTTTCATCGAGATATCGCTAATAGCCAGTTAAAGGTATTTGATAATTTGGGACATGTACCACACGAAGAGGATTCCGTAGCGACGGTTAAAGTAGTACAGCAGTTTTTGGTTGGTGAACAAATAGATGAATAATCCAAAAAACAAACGAATAACGACAATAGCCGCTGTTTCCGACATTCATAGCAACGTCTTCGCGCTTGAAGCTGTGTTGGCTGATATCAAACGTCGCGATATCGATCAAATTGTCAATCTGGGTGATATTTTATACGGACCTATTGCCCCTAAAGATACCTATGCGCTTCTCATGGCGCATCAGAACGATATCATTACGATTCGAGGTAATCAGGATAGACAGATTTATGAAGCGACAGCGGCGGATATTGCTGATAACGCAACCATGGCTTTTATCCTTGAAGACTTACCTAAAGCAGCGGTTGAATGGATGCAAGCTTTGCCGTTTGATTATCATGTCAGTGAAGATGTATATCTATGCCACGGGTCACCAACCGATGACATGGTATATATGCTCGAGAATATCGAAACAGGGCAGCCGATAGTACGTGATGACGCAGATATTCTGACATTGCTTAACAGTATTGAGAGTGCCGTTATCATCTGTGGTCATACTCATATCCCACGTACCGTTACGCTATCGACAGGGCAAACGATAGTCAATACAGGTAGCGTTGGTTATCCAGCCTATGAAGATAATTTGCCTATCGCGCATAAAATGCAAACCTATTCGCCCCATGCTAGTTACGCACTTATTAAAAAATGCGTTGGTGCTGAGCAAGGTACTATACAAAGTACTAAGCAAGATACAAGCTGGCAAGTTGAGCATATCAAAGTGCCTTACGATTATGAAGCTGCGGCCAAATTGGCTGCAATGAACGGTCGTGAAGATTGGGCGTTTGCGCTAAGGACAGGGCGGGTGTTATAACTATAGGAATGGTCAAACTGCCTTTAGACCAAGCTGATAACATTGAGTAGACTAACGATGGATTTTATATATTTAATAAGGACTGTGTAAGATGCCAACACTATTTATGGTGCAACTTGGTGGTCGCCCAAAAGGTCGTTTGATTGAGCAGCATGACATGTTTTTTGGCGTGGCCAATCAGGTGAGCGAGTTGATAGACGATATTAATCACCATTGGCCTGAAGTCAAAAATAAATGGCACATCGACTCGTATCGCGCTATTACTAAGATCGGTAATCACTCGATAAAGTTAGTCGAATCAGCAACTAGTGATGATAATAATGGTCTAGAACTATTTTTTATCAATTTAGGCGGCTATCAGCAGGGCAGTTTTGAAGAGTTTCATTACAAACTACTTATCGTTGCTGCCACTCAAGCCGATGCTATCAAAAAAGCCAAACAGAGTGCATTTTATAGAGAGTTTACTTTCAAAGATAAAGATTCACCTTTCGATGCCGCGTCGCACATTGATGATAAATTCGCGGTGGATATCGATGATATTTATAACGTTAATGATCTTATCTCAAACCTACAGATTTTAATTGAACCTATTGCTCATGATAGTCATGAACTTGTAAATACCGATGATGATAAAGAGTACGTCGGTTACCTCAGTATTAAGAATTTAAGGAAGTTGACATAATATGGCTTTAAATATGTACTTTAAGAACGGCATAATTCGCAAAACGCGCTGCCAAATCTCTGATGAGCTAGTACCCGCCCTATATCAGATTCATGATAATGGCAGTTTTCCACAGTTGACATGGTTGATTGATAATCTTTATGACAATCCGCAGATTCAACCTGATATTGCTCAAGCATTGGCTGATGAGATGGTAGGGTTTGAAAAGTTAATACTCTCGCTACACCTACCTTTTCCTAGGGTGCCACTGCAAAATTTGCAGACCTTTTTTACGGGAGCTGCGACTAGTCGACAGCTCATTCATACCAGTAACGCTTAATTTTACTTTTTAGGCCGTTTTCATTAGTTTTAGGGCGTGCTTGATGGCTTAACCAGGGCGTCAAAATAGCTATTACATTATCAATGCCATCAAAGCTAGGGCTCTCAAAACTGATAAAAGATTTCAATGTGCAAACCAAGCACTATAACCGTCTTGAATCATGCCCAAATTACCCCCATAATCTAACCACTTCCAAATAATAAATAGCCTAAGTAAATATGCCCAATACTTCTAAAAATGTCTCAGAAATGCCTACTGAAAACACCGCCAATGAACGAAACGCCAGTGCCTTTAGCCCCAATCAGCCAAGCAATGAATCAAGTAAAGCTGTTAACCCAAATAATGATGACTCAAATCTTACGCTACACACTGATAACACATCTTCGCACGCTAAAGTTGCCGCTGACTTACCCGTACTGGCAAAGGACAGCTATTATCTCAGTCGTCTAGAACGCGAGCTGGGGCGGGCTGCTGTTGCTAAGAATAAGAAATCGAACAACAATGCGAACGAGAAAAACGATAAAGCAGACGATATCCTTGCCAAAAAACGCGCGCAATATGACAAAATAAAAACCCGCTCGCAGCAAGCGGTGCAAGCGCGTATCAATAGTATTCCTCAGGATTTGCCAGCTAAGTTAAACCTTGATTTGCCTGTGAGTCAGCGTGCAGAGGATTTGATACAAGCCATTATTGATAATCAAGTCATTATCGTAGCGGGTGAAACGGGTTCGGGTAAGACCACGCAACTGCCAAAGCTGGCGATGTTGGCAGGTCGCGGTATTACTGGGCAAATAGGGCATACCCAACCGCGAAGACTGGCGGCACGCAGTGTATCGAATCGAATTGCGGAAGAATTGGGTGAGCAGCTAGGTAATACCGTCAGCTTTAAGATTCGCTTCAATGAGCAGGGTACGGCGCAATCGGTCGTGAAGCTCATGACGGATGGTATCTTGCTGGCTGAATTAGGGCATGATCGATTTTTAAGTAAATATGACACCATCATCATTGATGAGGCGCATGAGCGTAGCTTAAATATTGACTTTATTATGGGTTATCTGAAAAAGCTATTGCCTAGGCGCCCTGATTTAAAAGTCATTATCACTTCTGCAACGCTCGACACCAAGCGCTTTAGCGAATATTTTAGCCGTTATGATAATAAACTAAAACGTAACGTACCAGCCCCGATTTTTAATGTCGAAGGGCGCAGCTTTCCCGTCGAAGTTCGCTATCGTCCACTGACTGATGAGCCGGTTACTAGCTCAGATGATGACAGCTACGATGATTTTGAAGAGAACCTGCCGCGGGCGGTCGTGGCTGCGGTAGAAGAATGCTTTGGTGATGCACAAAGCAAAGGTCATGCTGATCAGGCAGATATCTTGATATTTGCCGCGACCGAAGCCGAGATTCGTGAACTACAAGAAGTGCTAGAGCGTCATGGACCCAAGCACACCGAAGTGTTGCCATTATTTGCACGGCAGACATATGAAGAGCAGCAACGTATTTTTCAGCCATCAGGTCGAGGTCGGCGTATTGTTATCGCGACCAACGTTGCTGAGACTGCGTTGACCGTACCGGGTATTCGTTACGTGATTGATTTAGGGTTTGCAAGGATTTCACGCTATTCATATCGCTCACGTGTACAGCGTCTCCCGATTGAGGCGATTTCACAAGCCGCTGCCAATCAGCGTAAAGGTCGTTGTGGCCGTGTCGCGCCGGGTGTTTGTATTCGTCTTTATAGTGAAGAGGACTTTACTGGTCGTCCTGAGTTTACGGAACCTGAGATTCTGCGTACCAACTTGGCGTCGGTTATTTTACAGATGGCGAATCTGCGTCTAGGTAGCGTTGATGATTTTGAGTTTATTGAGCCACCCGATAGCCGCTTGGTTACTGACGGTCATAAATTGCTTGATGAGCTAGGGGCGATCACCGCTAAAAACGAAGCAGTTGTCTCTACTCAAACCAACAAGCCAAAAGCAAAAAAAGGTCTCGATCATCTAAGCCTGACGCCTACTGGTCAAAAGATGGCACGTATGCCAATCGATCCAAGGCTAGCACGTATGCTAGTTGCCGGTAGCGATTTTGACTGTATTCGAGAGATGCTTATCGTGGTTGCCGCGCTTGCTGTACAAGATCCTCGCGAGCGCCCTGCCAATAAGCGTCAACAAGCGGATCAGAAGCATGCAGAATTTCGCCAAGATGACTCAGATTTCTTATTTTATCTAAGCCTGTGGAAAGCTTTGTTTGAAACCGATGAAGACGGCAACAAGCTCTCTGGTAATCAACGCAAGCAATTCACGAAGAAAAACTATCTGAGCTTTCCGCGGGTGCGTGAATGGAGTCAGACCCATCGCCAGTTGGTGCAAATGGTCACCGACCTCAAGCTTACGGATGTTAAAGAGGCAAAAACTACGGATACGTTAGAAAACGTGACTAACGATCCAACGGCGATTGATGATGAAGAAATCAAAGCGGTTAAGTATGCCAATTTACATCGAGCATTATTAACAGGTCTGTTGTCTACCATCGCCCACAAGACTGAAAATCGTGGTGAATATCTAGCCGCGCGCCAGCAAAAAGCTAAAATCTTCCCAGCGAGTACGGTATTTAAACAGATACCACCTTGGGTCATGGCGTTTGAAGTCGTAGAAACGTCGCAAGTCTTTATGCGTACCGTTGCCAAAATTGAACCAGAATGGATTATCTCAGCGGCAGGTGATTTATTAAAATATCACTACTTTGAGCCGCATTGGTCGAAAAAGACGGGGCGTGTCAAAGCTTACGCGCAGATCAGCTTATTTGGTTTGATTATTATCAGTAAGCAGCTGACCAATTACGAGCAAGTCAATCTGGTTGAGTCACGAGAAATCTTTATCCGCGATGGTTTGGTCACGGGTAACTTAGGTCGCCAAGCGCCATTCTTGCAGCATAACATGGACAAAATCGCTCATGTTGAGCGTATCGAAGACAAGCTGCGCCGTCGTGACTTACTCGTCGATGAAGAGACGCTATACCAGTTCTACGACAAAAAAATCCCTGAGCATGTCGCCAGTCGCAAGGCCTTTGAAGACTGGCGGGCTGAGGTTGAAAAAACTGATACCAAGCATCTATTCTTCACCGATGATGACGTGCTCAATAGTCAAGCACCGACCACAGGTGACTTTCCTGAAGTGTGGCAGTTGGGTGATTTAAAGCTGCCGCTACGTTATGTCTTCGATCCGGCGAGCGATGACGATGGAGTGACGATTCGCGTGCCACTCGTTGCGCTACCGCAGCTAGATGCTATCGAGCTGTTATGGGGCGTACCTGGTTGGCGTTTTGAGTTGGTATTGCAATTACTTAAGTCATTACCCAAAGATATCCGCCGTCAAATCGTACCAATTCCTGACACCGCTGATAGCTTGTTTGATGAATTGCAGCCCGCTGGTGGTCAAGGCTTACTTAAGCAGCTTTGCCAAGCCTTAAATCGTCGCGGCATTATGTCGGTGACAGCAGACAATTTTAATCCCTCTAGTATCGATCGTTATTTGCAGCCGCAAATCTGTGTGGTCGATGACAAAAACCGTATTATCGAAAAAGGTCGCGACCTACAAACGCTACAAATTCGCCATGCTAGTGAAACCAGACAAGCCGTGAATGAGCAGCAAGGCACGCATACCGAATTCCCTGAGCACTTTGCCTTTAGCAAAAACCATCATAGCGCAGGCGTGGTGATGAAACAGTTTGCCGCCTTGGTCGCTGACGAGGCCGGCGAGGCAGTATCGATTCATCAATATACCGATGTAAACGCTGCATTGCAGGCGCATCGTATCGGCGTTTTGACTTTAATCAAAGGCAAGCTTGGCGCTAAGAGAAAACAACTGACCAGTCAAATCGATAAAATATTCAAACTGGCATTTGCGCCCCTTGGCGATATGGACGCCCTAAAAACTATCGTTATCGATGCGACACTAGATGCGACGCTCGAAGAGCACTATGTCTTGTTTAACCATAGTGACGCCTTGCCAGAGAGCGCTGATGATATCGCGGTTGGCCTAAGCGAAGAGTTACCGTTCACGCCTGAAGAGTATCAGCAGACCCTCGAAGTTGTGTTGAGCAACTTCTTATTGACTGGTCAAGCGGTCATAAAAACCCTTAAAAATGTTTATACCCGCTGGCAGCGTATCCGTCAGAGTTTGCTCATGCTCGATCGAGAGATATTTGGTGAATCTATCGAAGACATTGAAGATCAGTTGGAAGATTTGCAATTGGCTAACTTCGTCTATCGCATGGATTACAGTCATTGGCAGCAGTATCCGCGCTATCTAGAGGCGCTGGAGGTTCGCATTGAGCGCCTTGAGCACAACTTAGATGCCGACCTCGACGGTGTCTATGCGCTAGATTTGCATATGGAGCGACTGTCAGGTCGCGCCAACAATGAGTCTATCAGCGAGTACCGCTGGATGGTCGAGGAATATCGAATCCAGCTATTCGCCCAGCCGATGAAAACCCGTATGGCGGTATCACCGAAGCGTCTAAGCAAGATGTGGGATAAGGTGAGTTAAGGCTCGATTTGAGTTTTAAAACTTGCTAATTGACAATATATGACAATTGCCTGATATAGCCCTTTAATCTAGTCGATAATATTTGATTAAATTAAAGGGCTATTATTCTTTTACACCAGAGTTTCTTGGACTTTATTCAATACATTAACGTAGGTGTTTGAGCAGGATAAAAAATAATGATTAAAGGTAGATTGATAATATTAGGATTTGCATCAACTATATTTATGAGTACGGGCTGTAATGAAACACAGGCCAGTAATAATAAAAATGCGAAGGCATTCGCGCCAACAAGCGTAGAAAAAGAGGTGCAGTTACGGGGCAGTTTTAAAAGAAGCTTTGAGGTTCATGAGTTTGTCTCTAATGGCATTACTTACTATGTGTCAGATCCAAAGCAGTTATTAATAAAAGATTCGAAAAGTATAAATCAAAAAGGCTATTACAAACATTTTGAAACTTGCGTCGTTGGGAAGATTGGCTCTATGGGTAAATATGGTCATCTAGGTAAGTATCAAATGCAAATAACGGTTCGTAGAATGTGTACGTAGTTTGAGTAGGTTGCGTTCTACGCACTAATTTTATCAGATCTATTTCTTATCAGTGAACTTAGTGAACCCTACGTGAACTCTAATATTCAAGCCAATACCGTTTGTTTAAAAAAAACTAGAATAAAGCATTCAAGCTAGCATTAGGTTGCCTTAGACATTAGTTTTAATTATTTAGATTTCCTTTTACCACACCCATGCTATAAGCCAAGAAAGCAATGAAGGTTAAAAAGACGATAAAAGGTGTAAACAGCCATATCGTAATATTGATGAGTAAGGGGGATAAGAAGCCATCGAACATATCGAAATCGAGCCTTAACGAGTCACTCAATACGTCAATTGCCCGCTTGGAAATGGGAAATAGCAATGTGCTTAGCGCTAACATATAGTTATATTTACCAAAATCAGGATCTGTCATTAATACGGCAAAGTAAAAGACCGAGTAAAAGACAATGCTTAAGGCCCAGCATTTGAGAGTGTAGCTTAAACGAATCATAGTAGCTCCTCACGAAATATGCTTGTGATTAACCTAGAAATAACGGTGTTTTGATAATCCTAAATGCATAAATACTCCATATATGTTATATTATGAATATACAGGTCAAGTCAACTGTTATTTTTTTGATTAGGATATTTCATGAGTGATTCGATTGAGAAGTTGAGTCGTCCAAGCGGCTCCTTGACGTGAATACGTAAAATAATAAAATGAAGTCAAAAGCTACACTGATCTAGAAGAAAAAAGTTATCAAAGCCTGAGTGTTATTTCATAATGTATACATCAGACAGATAGCGAACGGGTCAACCAATCACTTTTGGCGGTAAATAGATAGTAAACCTATTTAAAGGCTGAATAAGTACACTATAGGGGGTATTTTGCTCTGAAAGAGTGACAATGCCTAAGTCTGATAACAGCTTGAAATTGGCAGAAATCAAAGAGGCTGGCTGTACCTCAAGTCTTTTATGCCAGACCCGGTAAGTACCAAGCTTACCATCACGGCGATGATAAAATCCTGCCAGCGGATGGGTCAAATAAATAAGCGCCGATTCTGTATCAGGGAAGCCTGGGAACGAAAAATCATCCTCTGTATTTTGCGCAAGCGATACCGACGCCGCTGCCCATTCTGACTCAGCGTTTACCGAATACTTTACATACTTGCCAGTTGCGTCATCAAATTGACAATCAAAAGTCATTTTAGCGCTATGCCAAGGCAAACTCCATAAGTACCTTGGTACTGCTAATGTCCAAGAATCTAAAGTGGTGCCCAAAAACCATACGCAGCGCTCACCAGTCTTTTTATCTATGATATAGATACGATAGTTGGTCTGTCCCATGGTGAATGTTGGAAAAGGATAAACCGCAGAGGTAAAATCAACATCGATAAAGGGTACAATAGAGATCAAGCCTTTTTCTTCGCCGTCTATCATGACCGTATCGAGCTTGAACCTGTCAGGAAATATTCCCTCGAATCTGTGTACTGGCACTGCATACGTGATAATAGAAAAATGTTTTAATCCGCAGACAACGTCGATACCTGTGGGCTTAGGTCTCTTATATAAATAATCCTCAAAACGTCGTAATTCTTGCACGATATTTCCTTATATAATTATGATAATGGTTAAGGTTAAGATAATGAATCTACACCCTTTATAGCGCTCAAGGTGCGTCAGTTATTAATTAAGCTCACTGCTCGGACTGACTCCAAACAAACGCTTGTATTCACGGCTAAATTGACTGGGGCTTTCATATCCTACCTGCATGGCGACTTGCGAAACTTGTGATTCACCACGTTGAATAAGCTGCCTCGCTGCCATCAAGCGTAGGCTTTTTTGGTATTGCAGCGGACTTAACTGGGTAATTTCTTTAAAATGCTGATGAAACCCTGAGATACTCATACCACATTTACTGGCCAGCTCTTCGATGATGACGGGTTCACTCAAATGCGCTTTGAGCCAATCCGTCGCTTGGCTGATACGATGCGTATGACTGCCATTGACGACGAGCTGCCGCAATTTATTGCCTTGCTGTGCTGAGAGCAGTCGGTAGTAGATTTCTTGTTGAATTAATTTAGATAAAAATTCGATATCGTTTGGATAATCGAGCAAGTTGATGAGTCTCTCAAAAGCGGCGAGTAGGGTGTTATCCAGATGCCATTTTATACCCAGATGCTTTTCTTCTGTATTTCGTGCGGGCGGTATCTGGGCCAATATTTCTCTAATCATAGCAAGGTCTAACTTCATAGACAGCACAATGACAGGATTGTCTACTGAGGCGTGTTTGACATGCATACTCAGAGGAATATTTACGGGACAAAACATCAAATTACTATTATCAAATCTTTGGCAATCATTTCCTAAATAGATCTCTCGCTCACCTTGCAACACAATACAAATACTAGGCTCTTGAATATAGCTGACGGTTCTATTGGGTCTATCTGCACAGTAAAAAAATAAACCAGCAATAGCAGACTCGATGGTTTGATTCTTGGGCAGTATGTTAAGTAGTTGCACAATCGTTGTTGGCTGCATAATAGTTATCTTAGATAAAGGGGTGTTGATTGAAAGTTTATAAGTTTGGTGTTTCTCGGCTTGATGTTTTTTATGGTATGCGTTTGATGTAATGAATAGCTTAATCATATAATTATTTATAGGATTAGGCAAGAATTTTGGAGGACTATTCTAACACTTTAAGCTGAGAGTGCCTATAATAACTCCATTGAAACAAAACAAGCATGACTTCTAATAACATCAAACAAGGAATATATCATGAAAATTTTTTACAAAACTCGCGCAACAGCAACCGGTGGTCGTTCTGGACATACAGGCTTAGATGATGGTTCACTAGGCTTTGACTTGGTCTCTTTTCAAGAGCAAGACAAAGAGGGTGTTAATCCAGAGCAGCTTTTTGCGATGGGCTACGCGGCCTGTTTTGATAGTGCCTTGAACCTGACGGCGCAACACATGAAACTGCCGATCACGGCTTCGAAAACCTCTACCCAAGTTGGTATTGGCATGAAGCAAGATGGCAGCTATAACTTAGATATAGATTTATACATTGAAGTGTCTGGTATCGACGAAGCACAAGCGCAAACGTTGATTGAAGCGGCCCATCAAGTCTGCCCATATTCCAATGCCACGCGTGGTAATGTTGATGCACGCCTGCACGTGACCGTTGTCTAATATAAGCTCTATGCAGTAGAGTGCTTATATTTTAAAAACGCCAATAACTTAAGTTAATGGCGTTTTTTTGTCATCAATAAATATGATTTTCAGATGGAGGCACCACAATAAACAGCGATTTTATTACTCAACCAATCATAATATCTCTATCGTCATAGCTCGTAATGCGTATTATCTGGAATCACGGTCATTTTTATGCCGCCCCATGTGACCAATACCACGCCAATGGCTATTAATGAAGCGCCTAATAACAGACCTTCTGGTGGACTTTCTCCTTGCAGAAAAATAGCCACTGGCACACCAACGATGGCGCCGACTGACCCCAATAAACTCAATAGCACAGGACCGCCTGTTTTTTGTAATAAAAACAGCAGTAAAAACTGCCCAGCGAAGATAAAGGCTTGTAGCACAATCAAACCTAGCGGCAGTAATGCGTCCGTTGGCACCGTAAGCGAGAAGTTTGGCAATATACCGACCAGACCTAATAAGATAGCGGCGACAATGAGCATGCCAGGCGCCAACGAGCTGGGAGAAGCTGCGTCTGGCCAGCGCAAGGTGCGATAGATATTACCAATCGCTAGCAAAACAGGGCCACAAAGCGCGAGTAAAATCCAAAAAATACTAGCATCAGGGGCCGAAAACTTACGGATGGCTAAGACACCGACACCGCCTAGTGCTGCTGCTACGCCAAGGGCGCGCACGATATTAAATCTCTCCATACGCATAAATAACGCACCAAGATATGTGAGCAGTGGGGGCAAAGCGATCATTAAGGCCACGAAGCCTGCACCAACTTGTGGAATGGCGGAAAAGAAAATCAGGTTGGAGCCTGCGACACTGACAAGGGCAGCGACCGAATAATATTCTAAGCTACGTAGCGTCAGCGGCGGCAAGTCACGTAGCACAATCGTTACGACCAATAATAGGAGCGCTGCACCAGTAATCGACCAAAAAAGAAAGGCGAGCGGCGATAAGCCAATTTGCCCAGCAACCTTGGCCAGATTGGTAGAAATTCCGATCAATCCGCCACCGGCCAACAGGCAAATCACTGGGATCAACCATATGTGCTTGTTAGACAGCGAGTTATGACTGGTTGATTCACTCATGGGCTATCCTATAGTCAGTCCCAAATAAAATGAGTACAAGTATTACAACGTGGCACTGGTATAAATTTTCCTTGCTCGCTGTGTCTGCGCAGTTTCGATGCTACAAAAAATTTATATCAGTAGCCAGTTTATGACTCTTTATTCATAGAGAGACCAATTAATTAACTAGAATCATTC